>CAPYID010000013.1 GCA_948739805.1 uncultured Clostridia bacterium
GCAAATATCTCTTTGTATTTTCTGTTTTTTGTGTTATACTATTATCCATAAGTGATTCAAGTCCTTTCGTATAATTTTTATTTCATCAATTCAATTATACTACTTGAATCACTTTTTTTCTATATTTTTTGTTTCACATCAATTGTAACACTACATTCCCCTCTAATAGACTTATTATACTTTTCAAATATCTGATATAGTTCAAAGTTTGATATACCATATTCTGTAGCATCATTATTTGTTCCATTATATCTAGCTAATAATTTTTTTACATCATCATCTGAGTATCTATATGTAATTTCACTAACATTTACTAAGTCAGCTGCTCTCAATAAAACTAAAGCTGCACTTTCAGCTGCAAAAGCTCTAATATTTTTTAAATTAAGCCAAACAGTATAAATTTGTTTCCAATCTGATAAATCATATTTTTTACCTTTTATAATACCTCTATCAATAGCATAATTATATGCATCCATTGCTGTTCTTGCAAATATTTGAAAATGTCCAGTACTTGAATCATCTTTTTTTATTAATGGTTCTTCTGGTTTTTTTGTATTTTGCTTTTCTTCATCTGATAAATTATTCCATTTTTCTAACTCTTGCATATATACATAGTATTCATTTACAAGTAGGTCAGCCGCTACATCATCAGCACCTTCACAAGAGCATTCCCACATAAATACGGTTTGGATTAGAGATTTTCTTACTTTAAGCTCTTGACTTTCCTTTGTAATTAATTTATCATACTCAATTAATAAATCGGCTGCTTCTTCTGGATCTCTAACTGATTTGAAATCTTGATACCATTCTAATTTATTTTTAATCCATTTTACAATTTCTAACTTTAAATTCATTTTTTGTGGATCTTTTAATAGTTGATCATCAACATCATTATATACTATTTCAGGAGTATCAAATTCTGAACTTCCAATTGTATTGGTTATATCTTTATCTATCTCTATTTCTCCATCTCCACTACCTAATTTTATAGTAGCTATTTGATCAAATGCCCAGTCTCTTGGTAAAATATTTCCAATATTTGCACTAAATCCACTAGACATGTCTCCTACAAAACTAGAAACAGTAAGTCCTTTTTCCTTAGTTTTATTACATACTCCTCTTGGACCATATACGCCAATTTTATAGTAATTATTTAATTCACTCATTTTTTCTTTAATAGCTTCAAAATATGGTATAATTTTTTCATTGATATCTGTGCCTAAAGCATCAAAGTCAACTCCAAAATATATTATAGTTCCTTCTTTAAATCCATAACTTTTAGCAGCTTTATATGCATATACTGCATCAGATAGTCCTCTTCCTCTATTAAAATAATTTGAATAATTTCCTGCTGTTTGATATATTGGGAATACAGTCAGCCCTGCATTAATTATTGTTTCTATTTCTCCTTCTTGTATCTTTTTATTTAAGGTCGCAGGTCCTACATTGGTTAAATATCTTCCAACTGTTGTATATCCTGCTTTTTTTTAGTGTTTGAGCTCTCGCACTTGTTATCTCGCTAACACAATCACATGCAGTTGCCGTTCTATTCTTATCACCATAACTAACTAGTAATGATGCCCAAGTTTGCTTTCCACATACACCATCAGAACTTAACCCTACAAATGATTGAAATTTCTTCACAGCAGATTGTACTCCAGCTCCAAATCCTCCATCAAATCCATTTGGATCAAATCCATTAATATATAATGCATATTGTAAAATATATACTATTTGTTTATTACTTATATTTCCATATCTCTGAAGTGTTGGTAAAGCCGACATAGTTTGTGTACCCCATACACCATCAGCAGGTAAACCTAATTCATACTGTAATGCTGCTATTAGCCCTTTATTTGTGGCTTTACTATATACACCATTTGTAGGTATTATACCTAAAATATTACAATATTTTTTATTTAACTGTTTTTGTATTGTAACTATAGAATCATCACCATAATTATCATCTTTTGTATAAACATCTGTTGTCAGAATAGCCTTCATAAGATATGCCCAAATAATTCCAGTTTCTTGAACTCCTACTTGTGATTGAAATTCTTTGACAGCTGAAGTTAGAGTATCTCCAAATTCTCCATCTAAACCTCCAGGTGAAATTGCTCTTACTGTATAAAATCCTCCTTGTAATATATATACTATTCTTTTTAACTTATCACTATCTTCCAATTCAGTATTTGCACTTAAACCTTCTTGAAACAAAGTATTGAAGTTGAATGATGTTGTAACTCCCCATACTCCATCTGCTGTTGTATCAAGTTCTATTTGTAAAGCCTTTATTAACCCTTTAACTGTTTTGGCTCTATCTGTTCCATCTGTTGGAACATCTATACTGTCCCCATATGTATTTTTTAGCCACTCTTGCGTAGCTACTAGCATTACATCTGTTGCCATAATAATCACTTCTCTTTCTTAATTTTTATTAAACCATTATATTGCTGATCAGTCTTCATAATAGATTTTATATATTAATTATATTTAGTTTTTCTTATTTAGTAAGAAAAAGAGATTAATGTAGTTAATTATTGTTATTTATAGATTAATATATTATTTAATAATTATTCCAATTTAAAGATTATAATCTTTAAACAAGCATATATAAATTTAATTTCACTTAGTTATATATTTGATATTAAATATATTTAAAGTTATAAGAATTTTTATGATAACTTTAAAGTAGAATTTATACAAAAAAGACCTATACTTTAAATAGAACAGGTCTCTTTTATATTTATTTTATGTATAAAGAAAATAACTACTTTAGCATAAATCTCTTTATAAAAATAATAACATTAAATAGTATGCAAATAACTATGAGTACCATGGTTATTATAAAAATTGTATTAATTAGTATTCTACCTCTTATATCCTCTTCTTCATTTTCCTCCATAAAAGAATATAAATCATCTTGGGATGAAATTGCTAAATCAATTTCTTTTTGGGTATCATAAGTTCCATTATAATAAATAACTATTTTATCACCATTTGGAAATTCCTCATATCTTTCAACTTTTGTTATCTCAATTATTTCTTCATTTCTTAGAATTTTATTATCATTAATTATGCTTTCTAATTGCTGATATATTTCATCATTTGAATTTAGCGTCAATACATATTTAGGAAGGATTAATTTTAGATTGTTAATAATAAAAGAAACATTTATTATAATTATTATAATTGAAATAATATTGAACAACAACAATCTATGTTTATTCATGCAATTTTCACCTCATAATATGAGTATACTATAATGTATTAATATTATCAAATATAATTCTATAAGTTCTCTTCATTCATCATTTTAACTATCTTTAAAGCAAATCCATAAGCTAATGGATCTCCAAAAATCTTTTCATCAAAGCTTCCAAATAACTGACCAAATATTTGTGCATATATTGCTGGGTTATATGTAAATATTTTTGCAATCTCTGTTAAAATATCCGTTGGACTATTTCCTTCAATGTCAGTTTTATTTAATGTTTCATAGAATAAATTGGCTCTTTTCTTATACATTTTTTCTAAATAATATTTTTTAAAAATTTCTGGAATTGCAACAGTCTTTATACCTTGGCTACCTATAATTGCACCATCTAAATCTTGATATAAGTCTTCTAAACCAAATCCAGTAGCCTCACCAGAATCGAATCCTAAAGATATGGCATCTTTATCTGTAGCACCTACTAGCTTACTTATTTCTATATCTGTAAATACATGTTTATTTAAACTGTTATCATATTTTTCTTGAACTTTAGCACCTAATTGACATAAATCTCCTGCCCAACCAGCATAAGCATGTATATCTTCTATCCAACCAACAAAACTAACAATGTAGGATTCAATAGTTACTGCCATATGTCTAATATTTATTGAAATATCTCCACATTCTATATACATATTTTCTGGATCAATATCAGGATACATTTGCTCTACTGTATCTATATAATCTGAATCTGGAATCCCTGCAATTTGATTAAAACCTTCTTTTCTATATCTTTCTCCTCGTAAGAAATCTAGCACTAATCTGTTAGCTTCTTTTATATCTTGTTTTCTCTTATACGCCAAATCATATAGTTTCTTTATCTGTAAATATATATAATTATTTTTTTCTTGTGATACTACAACATTATGTCTTTCACTATAAACTATTTTATCTATTTCTAAAGAACCATATTGTGGATCACTTATTGTAACATTACTTATTTGATCGAAATTCCAGTTTTCTGGAAGTCTGTGTCCAATATTTCCTGTAAAGCCTGATGACATATCACTTACAAAGCTACTTATAGTATATCCTTTTTTTGATGTTTCTGAACAAACCTGTCTTGGACCATATACACCAACTTTATATTTATATTCATTTTGTGAATCAGAATTAAAAATTTCATTAATTCCTTTAAAATACGGTAATATATTCTTTGATATATCATTTTCAAGTACATCATAATCAACTGCAAAATAAATTATTGAATTGTTTGGAATTCCTTTTTTGACTGCTGCTTCAATAGCCTTTTTTGCATGTGATATACCTTTTTCTTCATAAAATTCACTTGCATTTCTTCCATTTTCTTGAAATATAGGGAACATAGCTAATCCTTCATTTAAAATTCTTTCAAGTTCACCATCTCTTAGTTCTTTAAATTCTCCACCTGTTAGATAACGTCCAACTGTATCATAACCATTATTTTTTAAAATTTTTGCTCTTTCTGTTGTTATCTCATGTCTAGTATCGCAAACATGAGTTTTTCTATTTTTATCACCATAGCTAACTAGAAGTGAAGCCCAAGTTTGCTTTCCAACTATACCATCATTATCTAATTTTACAAAACCTTGAAAACTCTTAACAGCATTTACTACTCCATTTCCAAATCCTCCATCAAATCCATTTGGATCAAATCCATTAACATATAATGCATATTGAAGAATGTAAACTAGATTTTTGTTGCTACTACCTCTTTGTAATGTAGGACAAGCATTCATTGTGCCTTGTCCCCACACTCCGTCTGCCTCTACATTAATTTCTCTTTGTAAAGCCTTAATTAAAGCTTTACTAGTTTGTCTATCATATATGCCATTTGTTGGTATTATGCCTGTATACTTATAATATCTTTTATTTATTCCTTGCTGAATTTCTCTTATTTTAGCATCTCCCGAAGAACTTAGTGTATATGCATCTGTTGTTAATATAGCTTTCAATATTATTGATGTAATAATTCCATCTAAATTATCAAGTCCAGCTTGTCTTTGTAAAGTTTTTACTGCTTCAGATATTGCATTATTATATACTCCTGAAAATCCACATGGATCTATTCCTCTACAATAAAATCCTCCTTGTATAATATAAGTTATATTAGAATTGACATTAGTAATTTTATCGCTTAAACCATTGGGAAACATCGTATCGAATTTATCAGCAGTTCCATCTCCAATAACTCCATCAATAATTGTTTCTCCTAGTTCAATTTGTAGCCCTCTAATTAAACCTTTTACTGTACCTCTTCCTGTTATACCATCTTCATCAAGTCTAATAAAATTTTCATTACTTCCATAAGTCTCATTAAGCCAAACTTGTGTCTCTAAAACTCTTTGATCCATAAAAATCCCTACTTTCTTACATTTTATTAATCCATTATATTGCTGATCAGTCTTTATAATAAATTTTATATACTAATTATATTTAAACTTTTTTATTAAATAAGAAAAAAAGATTAATGTAGTTAATTGTGGTTGTTTATATATTAATGTGGTCTTTAATAATTATCTTTCTTCAACATATAACCTCTTTTATCCACTTTTTAACTTTTCACTTAATGGAAATGTTATCATTTTATCAAATCAAAAAGAAAGGAGGTAATTCTATGCCTGGAATGATTCGTGCTTTTTGCATTAATAAAACGAACTCTGTATATACTATATATGATATCATGCAAAATAATAAGCAAGTTGGTAAAATAAATCCAAGAGAAGCTTACATAATTCAAGGTGGTGAAGGTGATATTCTTACAATTAATTTTTTAGATGCTAATGGAAAATTTCAAATAGCTGCTATTGATAATTATAATCATCCATTACCTGGTAATAATGCTGAATATGGATATCCTACTAATAGTACTTGTTTATCATATCCTCGTGGTACAGCAAAGATGGCTGATGGAATAGTATATAAGACATTCATAATGAGATCTTCTCAAAAAATCTATAGAGGCGATGGTTCAGAATGGGGTAATGTAGCTGCTGGTTGTTTAGTTGCTACTAATAGTTTTGCCGTTGGTCAAAATTATCCTAATAGAAAGTTAATTAACTATGTTCAACGTTCTGACGGACAATGGTTCAAAGTTGAAGGTGCTGGTTATGGACATGGTTTTGTTGATACTGGCATAAAAAGTGCATCTAGTTATTCTAAAATAGCTTTTTACGGTTCTTGGTAAACTTGAACAAATATTTTATAATTTTTGGCACAAATTTAAAAGTATTTCAGTACAAATGTACTGAAATACTCTCTTTTATTTTATTATAGATGCCTTACCAAAATATGTCTTAAACGCACTCCAGTCATATGGTTCTACCATTAGATTCATTACTGGATAATTTATTACCCAAATACTATAATCATGTAATATCTCGTGTGCTTCAAAGCACTTTTCAATATCATGTTCATCAAGCCCTTCTTTCAATAAATTACAGAATTTCTCTAAATCTCTTTTAGTTTCTTCATCTTTTATAATTTCGACCTGTTTTTTTACCTCTTGTAATACTTTTATTAACCTAGCTCCATTATACACTTTTGTTCCTGTTATATTATCTGTAAATACCTCATCGTAAATTTGTTGTCTCCAATAATAACTTGTTTTCTCTTTTAAGACCCATGTACATTCACCTAATATACTCTCCATCATACATTGATAATCGTATATGGTTTTCTGTAGTTCTTTTATTTCGTTTTCATTTAAACCTGTTAATGCTTTTTCTTTTGCTTTATAGCATATATCTTTATTAGGTAGTTCTAAATTACTTTTATGAAGATAATACTTTGGTTTTTCAAAACCATATAATTCATAATATGATCCACCATTTACTGTAAAATTAACTTTCAAATCACCTTTTATTAGTTTTATATATCCTAGCTTTTCTTGCATTTCGGTTACATGTATAGCTTCTAACTCCAGCCTAGTAGTACTATCTTTGCCTTTAATATCAATACCAAAATAACAACATTCTATATTTTCATCTGTCTCAGTCCATGTAGCATTATGTAGAATTCGTACTAATTCTAATATTAATTCGCTATCTGTATAAATATCTGTTTTTTCATCTTCTGTATTATAATTAGTTAGTTTTATCTCTAATATATCTTTAGGTAAATAATTAGAAATATCACTCTTTTCCACCAATTTAGTTATTTCTGCATTTATGTCTTTAGTTTTTTCGTCTTCTTGATTAAAAGCATACTCTTTTTTTGATTCTTCTTCTTTTTCCTCATTTATCCCTTTAATGATTCCTATTCCAATAATACTACTTATTATTAAAATTATAACTATGATTATAATTACCTTCTTTTCCATATTTTTCTCCTTTTATTTTCTATATTTAACTTAATATTCTTTATATTTTATTCAATACTGTAAAAATTACTGTTTTTGATGTTGGCTTTTTATCATCATAAAATCCGAAATATCTTTTTAATCTTTCACTATCACATTCATAATACATACATTCTGTTGCCCTAGTAATATCACATTTTATATTATGTATAGGTTTATTGTGTATCTTTGATATTATTGGGTATACATCTTTTTGAAGATTATCTAACATAGATTCTCTATTTAAATATATTTGAAGAATTGCATCTACTAAGTATTTAGTACCTATATGTTCTATGTTATACCCTATATATTTTAACTCGTCAATAATCTTCTTTCGTTTTCCTTCTAAATCCTTACTTATAATCATTCTATTAATTTTATATAGTATCTCATTACTATCTTCTCCTTCAATTAAATAATCAAATATCATTTTATTTCCTATAACTTTCTGTGATTCTTTGAAATTTTTTGTAATTAATATTATAGAATCTTTATATTTTTTTTGCTTTTCTTTTTTTATCATAGTTGATATTATATTATCGTTAGACTTAATGATATTAATATCTAGTAAAACAACATCTATATTATCATTATTTAATATTTCTATTGTTTCTTCTTTATTATTGGCTATTTTTGCTATCCTAATATTTTCATTTTTTGTACCTTTGTTTTCTTGTTCTACTTTTTTACAAGTATCATATATATTAATGAGTCTTTGTCTATTAAGATTTGGTATTAATACATTTTTACTACTAAACATCAACTCTTTTATACAAAAAATAATTATTTTTATCTTGTGAACATTCTCTTCTGTAAATATTGAAATACTCTCTTTTGTATAATTCATTTCTAGCCTCTTAAGAATTACGCAAAACTTATTATAATCATTAATTGATGAAAATTCATTTTTTAAAATCTCACCTGGTTTATTTATAATATAATCAAATAATCTATCTATCCTATATTTTAAATTGATATCTTTATCATTTTTGCCTATAGGGTATTGCTCATTTTGAATATAGGGGTATTGTTTATTTTTCCCATAGGTACAAGCTAAAAAAGTTCTATAATCCATATCCATTATAAACAATATTCTTTGAATTATTTGTTTCTTATCATCTCTTATTAAAACTTCCTTTATAAAACCTAATTTCTCTAAATGCGATATCCATCTTGAAACTGTACTTGGTATAACATTGTATAATTCTGCGAAATAACGATTACTAGCAAAACAATACCCTTCTTTATTTAGAAGAGCTGTTATTTCTCCATATAGTAACCTTTCTGAAGATTTAAGTTCCTTACAATATCGCACTTGAGATGGTATTACTGCATAATATCCTGGCTTATTATCATCATTCACATATACTCATCACCTCCTTAAATTAAGCAATTTAAAACACATAAGACAGATTGTCCTATGTGTCCGAAATATGGTTATTATTTTTTTATATCTCCTTAATCACTTTTCCGGTGTATCACTGTGTTTTCTAGACTTTCAACTGATTATTTTTTTAGAATATTTATTTTCTATTTTTAACTGTTTTTACATTTTTCCTTAATATTTTTATTTTAGATATCTCCTAAATAGCTTATATATCAATGGTTTCACTTGTTTGAAAATCTAACATACTGGGGTAAAGTCTCCGTGGATGTGAAAATAGTACTACCCATTTTCCTCTGTAATCTACAAGTTTTATTGGTCCTTGTGTAGTTTCTGCTTCAAAGTCTGGTGCAAATTGTCCTATCCTAACGTTTCCATTCATCATAATTTCATAATCCATAATTTTTTTCCTTTCTATGTATAAATCTAGTGTACTATATGTACACTAGATTTCATTATTTTTTGTATATAATATGATGAATTATTTATTGTGTTACAATTCTATTCTTTCTTATTGCATAACCTTTTCAAACAGATTTGACTTTTGCTGTGCATTACTAAATCTTTAATCTAGCATTTGTATTTTTTCTATAATAGGTTGATTTTGTTTTAAAACTGTTCCATTGTCGTCTTCTACTTGTGTATCTTCACATATTTTGTCTACTATTTCTATCCCACTTGTAACTTTTCCAAATCCCGCATACTGTTTATCTAAAAACGTACTATCTTCATGAACTATAAAAAATTGTGAACTTGCACTATTATATGCATTTGACCTTGCCATTGAAATTGTGCCTCTGACATGAGATATTGTATTTTTTACTCCATTTAAGAAAAACTCCCCTTTAATATTTTCACTACTTCCTCCCATTCCTGTCCCTTCGGGATCTCCTCCTTGAATCATAAAGCCCTCTATAATTCTATGAAATGTTAAACCATCGTAAAATCCTTCATTAGCTAATTTTGCAAAATTAGCAACTGTTATTGGTGCAATATCTGCATCTAATTCTAACTCGATTATTCCATAACTTCTAATTTCTATTTTTGCATGATGTTTTCCTGAATTATACATATTATTTTCCTCCTCTTGATTAATTGATTGTGTATTTTTTTCCATTTGTGCATTATTCTCCATTTCATTAAAATTGTCTTTATTTTTTTCTGAATCTTTATATCCCCATTTGATAATTAAAAATCCAGCTAACACTATTACAATCATAATTCCTACACATATTAATACTTTTTTATTCATAAAAAAATTCATTCCCTTCCCGCTTCGCCCAAAGACACACATATCCAAATTTTCCTTCTAGTATGTTGTTCGGCAATAGCATAAACGGGAAATGTCTGGTGTTACCAGCATTTCCCGCTTCTCCTAATTCATATTGTATTTATTATTGTTTTGTTGCTTTCTAGCTTTTCTACATGCTGGACATCTTACTGGTTGGCTTGTAAAACCTTTTTCTGCATAAAATTGTTGTTCTCCTGCTGTAAACACAAATTCTTCGCCACAATCTCTGCATTTAAGAGTTATATCTTCATATGTTGTTTCCATATATATAACCTCCTTCATAAAACTGTTTTGAATTTCTTTTCGTACTTAACCAATCTAATAAAGAAGGTAAATATTCTAAAATAAATTCTTTTTTTGTTTCTTTTTTTGAAACTTATTTTACTATATCATATCTAAGAATAAAATACAAGGAAAATCCGAAATTTTTATAAAATATATTTTTTTAAAAAGTCTGCTACTCCATCTTCTTCATTTGATAGTGTAATATAGTCCGCAATTTTTTTCAATTCTTCATCTGCATTTTTCATTGCTACTGTGTTTCCACAGTTTCTAAACATTGTTATATCATTAATTCTATCTCCAAAACATATCGTTTTCTCTTTTTTTATATTCATTGATTTTAAAAAATTATTTATTGCTGTTCCTTTATCAACAAATTTGTTGTTTATAAATATATAATATGGTTCTTTTGAGTTTACTTCTTTATTTATATAGTCTTTACTATAATTGGCTATTTTTAGATTTTCTTTTAATTCTATATGTCCTTCACATTCTTTCATGTCATAATAGTTTTTACTATTAATTATTATTTGAAAAACATCTATGTCTTTTATTTCTTCTATATTTCTTATTATAGTTCTATTTGTATACATATTACTACAAAATATATTATTTCCAATTTGCTCATTTTCTATGTTTAATACTAATTCTAAGTTGTGTTTATTACAATACTCCCAAAGTTCCTTTATTTCATTATATTCAATAATTTTCTTATAGAAGTTAGTATTGGTTTTACAATTATATATTTGTGCTCCATTTGATGAAATAGTATAATCTGAGGCACATACATCTTTACTATATTTACATACATCCTTATTACTTCTTCCTGAACATAATATAACATAAATGCCTTTTTCTTTTATGGCTTTTATTGGAATTTTTGTTGTTTCTGTTATTTGTTTATTATTATTTGTGAGTGTTCCATCAACATCTAAAAATATAGCTTTAATATTTTTTAAATTTCCCATATTTTTTAGTCTCCCATTTCATAACATTTATAATTATTTTAACACATTTTTAGACATCTTGTAAATCATTATTTTATAAAATTACATCTCTTTTTAATTTATTGTTTTGTATTACTCCTGTTCCTATAAATTCTTCTTTTTCATCATATATCCTATATATTCCATCTTTATGATTATAATTTATTTTTACTCCATTTAAAAATATCTCTAATTGCTTTTCATTTATTGTGACTTTTTCTTTGTTTTCTAATACTTTTTCTATACTTATTATTTTCTCTTTTAAAAATTTAATATCATTTTTATTGTTTTTTAATTCTTGTATTTTTATAGATTTTTTTATATTGAATTCTCCAACTTGAATTCTATTAAGTTCTTTCATATATCCAATTGTTCCCAATTTTTTAGCTATATCTTCACATAAAGTCCTAATATATGTACCTTTTGAGCATTCTACTTTTATATCTACTTGATTATTTTTAAGGTCTATATTCTTTAGTTCTATATTATAGATTTCTATATTCCTTGCTGATATTTCTATTTGCTCTCCTTTTCTTGCATAGTCATATAGTTTCTTTCCATTCACTTTTATTGCTGAGTACATTGGTGGAATTTGAGTTTGTTTTCCTATAAATGCTTTTAGTGCTTTATTTATATTTTCTTCTGATAAAATATCTTTATTAATTATTTCACTTTCAATAACTTTTCCTTCTCCATCTGCAGTGTCTGTTTTTATTCCTAGTTGCAGTTTTGTTTCATATATTTTATCATGATTTACTAAATATTTTGATATTTTAGTTCCTTTTCCTACTAATATAGGTAATACCCCTGTTGCATTAGGATCTAATGTCCCTGTGTGTCCTACTTTTTCATTTAATGTATGTTTTACTATTTGAACTACATCGTTTGAAGTATATTCTTTTTCTTTGTTTATTATTATTATTCCATCCATGTTACTTTTTCCTTCATTTAATATTTTATTTCAATTATTTTTTGTTTATCTTTTAATAAACACGGACGCCCAGTAAAATTTGGCAAAGCATGAAAAATTTGCAAAGCAAATTTTACTGCAATTACCAAATTTTCCATATTGCGCTCGCAAAAGTATAAAAAGAAGAAAATAAATTTTCTTCTTTTTATATTTTTTCTCGCTTTCGCCACCCCTACAATTTCTCTATTGTTAATTATTTCAAAATTAATAATATTAAATACTATTTTAAATATGTTTTTACATGACTAATCATCTTTTCTTTAGCTTCTTCTAATGGCATATTTATTGTACATCCTGCTGCTTTTTCATGTCCTCCACCAGCAAACATTATACAGATATCTGATACATTTACATAGTCTTTTGAACGAAGTGATGCTTTATATTCTCCTTCTTCTATTTCTCTTAAAAATATTGAAACTTCAACTCCTTCAACATCTCTACCAAATTCTACTAATCCTTCATGGTCTCCTTCTTCTGCATTAACTTCTTCTATATCTTGTTTTGTTATATATGTAAATGTTATTTTTCCATCTTCTAAAAATTCCATTCTGTCTATTACCTTTTTTGTAAGTAAAAAGTTTGCTTTACTTTTTGTTTGTAATACTCTTTTATATGTATCAGATACTTTTACACCTTTTCTTAATAACTCAGCTACAAATTCAAAGGTTTCAGTTGTTACTCCATCATATTTGAATCCACCAGTATCTGTTATTATTCCTGTTAATATACATGTTCCAATTTCTTTGTCTATTTCTATTCCTAGTTTTCTTAATACTATTATTAAGATTTGGGCACATGCTGGTGCAACAGGGTCTACATAGTTGAAATCCGCAAACATTTTGTTGCTTCCATGATGATCTATACATATTGTTGTTTTTGCTTCTTCAAAAAATGGCTCATACCCTTTTAATCTCTTTGTGTCTGTACAGTCTAATGCTATTCCTAAATCATATTTTATGCCTCTTCCTTCTGTTTTTATCTCATTTGCACCTGGTAAAAAGTTAAATGCCCTAGAATGTGTTGGTATAACTATGTCTACGTCTTTTCCTATACTTTTTAATGCTAAGTACATTGCTAGACTGCTTCCAATTGCATCTCCATCTGGTGTCTCATGGGTTTCTATTAATATAGTATTTGCATTTTCGATTTCTCTCTTTATGTCATCTAATGTCATTGCTATTCTCCTTTTATATGATTATTTTAAGAAATTTTTTCGTAGAATGGGCACATGCAATGTGCCCCCCTACCTTTTCTAACTTCTAGTTTCTAACATCCAAACTCTATATTCTAGTATAGCAATTATCTCAAAATTGCTCTGGTTTTGGTGGTAGAATCTTCTTAAGAATTTTATCAATTCTTTCTCCATATTCTATTGAATCATCTAATACAAATATTATTTCTGGTGTTATTCTTAGGTTTATCCTTTTTGCAACTTCTGTTCTGACAAATCCTGATGATTTTTTTAGTGCTGCTAAGGTTTCTTTTGTGTTTTTTGAGTTTAATATGCTAACATATATTTGGGCATATTTTAAGTCTGGTGTGATTTTTGCTTTTGTTACACTTATTAGCCCTGTTATGTTAGGGTTTTTTAGGTCATATGATATTATATTGCTTATTTCTTTTTTTAATTCCTCATCTATACGACCTAATCTATTTGAATTTTTATTCATGATTGTTTCCTTTCTTGACCTCTTCCATTTTGAAAATTTCTAATGTATCTCCTTCTACAATATCATTATATTTTTCTATTTGTAGTCCGCATTCATATCCTTCTGTTACTTCTTTTACATCGTCTTTAAATCTCTTTAATGATGCCAGTTTTCCTTCATGTATTACTACATTGTCTCTTATTACTCTTACTCCTGCATGACGTTCTATTTTTCCATTTGTTATATAACATCCTGCAATTGAGCCTAATGAGCTTACTTTGAATATTTGACGAATTTCTGCATTTCCTATTACTTTTTCTTCGAATTTTGGATCTAGCATTCCTGTCATGGCATCTTTTACGTCTTCAATTGCATTGTATATTACTGAATATGTCTTTATTTCAATCTCTTCTTTTTCTGCTGTTATTTTTGCTAGTGGTTCTGGTCTTACATTAAATGCTATGATAATTGCATGTGCAACTTTTGCTAATGTAACATCTGATTCTGTTACTCCTCCTACATTTGCATGTATTACTTTTACTTTTACTTCTTCGTTAGATAGCTTTTCTAAACTTGATTGTACTGCTTCTACTGAACCTTGTAAGTCTGCTTTTACTATTAAGTTTAATTCTTTTAGCTTTCCTTTTTCAATTTGGCTAAATAAGTCGTTTAATGATAATTTTGAAATTGAATTTATTGATTTTTCTCTTGCTTGACGTTTTCTCTTTTCTATTAAGTGTTTTGCTGTTTTTTCATCATCTACTTCATAAAAAATTTCTCCTGCCTCTGGTACCTCTGTTAACCCTAAAACTTCTACTGGTGTTGATGGTCCAGCTTTCTTTACTTTCTTTCCATATTCATTTGTCATTGCTTTAATTTTACCAATTACAGAACCAACTACTATCATATCACCCGTATCTAATGTACCACGTTGTACAAGCATTGTTGCCAGTGGTCCTCTAGTTTTGTCTAGTCTTGCTTCTATTACAGTACCTTTTGATTGTTTATTAGGATTTGCTTTAAGTTCTTGCATATCTGCTACTAATAATACCATTTCTAGTAATCCATCTATGTTTATTCTTTTCTTTGCTGAAATTTCAACAAATACTGTGTTTCCTCCCCATTCTTCTGGTATTAACTCATATTTCATTAATTCTTCTTTTACTTTTTGTGGATTTGCACCTTCTACATCAATTTTATTAATTGCAACTATTATAGGAATCCCTGCTGATTTTGCATGGTTTATGGCTTCAACAGTTTGAGGCATTACTCCATCGTTTGCAGCTACCACTAATATCGCAATATCTGTTACTTGTGCTCCTCTTGCTCTCATTCCAGTAAATGCTTCATGTCCTGGTGTGTCTAAAAATGTTATTTCTCTACCATTAACCATTACTTTATAAGCACCTATTTTTTGGGTAATTCCCCCTGCTTCTCCTTCTATTACATTAGTTTGTCTAATAGCATCTAGAAGTGATGTTTTACCATGGTCTACATGACCCATAACTACTATAACTGGTGGACGTGTTATCATTTCTTCTGGTTTATCTTCTGTATCATCAAATAATATTTCCTCATCTGTTATTATTTCTTTTTTCTTTGCTGTTATTCCAAATTCTCCTGCTATTAAAAATGCTGTATCAAAATCAATATCATTATTTATTGTTGCCATTATTCCATAATTTAATAATTTTTTTATAACATCTCCTGATGTTTTTTTCATTTCTACTGCTAAGTCTTTTACTGTTATTGATTCTGGTATTGTTATCTCTGTTAGCTCAAAGATTTTTTGTTTGTTTCTTTCTTCTTGGTTACTGTTTTTCTTCTTGTTTTTCTTGTCTCTTCTCTTACTTAAATCGTAATAATCTAGCATTCCGCCTTCTTGGTCGTCAAACATGTTTGATAATCTATTTGTTTGTTTCAAATCTTTTAATTTTCCACTATCGAATTTTTCATTTACATTACTTTTTCTTGATTTTGTATTCTTTTTAGTTTTTGTGTCATCTATCTTAGTAGTTTTTTGTTTGTTTTTATTATATTCTCTAGTAATTTCTTTTTCTCCGAAATCTGCTTCCATTATGTTCTTTATATTTTTTTCTATTCCCTTTTCATCAAGTGGTCTATTGTTTCTAAATCCATTATTATTGTTGTTCCTATTATAATTATTATTTCTATTGAAACCATTATTTTGATATCTATTTCCATTATTATTTCCATTTCTATCAAAATTTTTACTATTATTTCTATTTCCATAGCTTTGATTATTATTGCTTCTATCTTGATAATTGTTGTTTCTATTAAATCCATTATTTTGATTTCTTCTATCATTGTTGTTTCTATCAAAATTGCTTTTGTCAAAGTTTCTATTGTTTTTGTTTGTATAATTTTTGTTATTATTTTTATCAAAATTTCTCTCATTGCTCATGTTTTTATGCGTATTTTCATTTTTCTTCTTCGCTACGACTTTTTTAGGTTCTTCAGAAACTTTTTGGGGTTCTATTTCTTTCTTTTCTTCTTTAATTTCAGGTATTATTTTTACTTCATCTTTTTTATCTACATCTACTTTTTCTTCTTTTATCTCTTCTTTCTGTACAGCTGGTTCTTCTTTCTTCTTTTTGTTTAATCCAAAAAGCTCACTTACTGTCATAGGTTTTGTTGGTTTATTTCTATATACAATGTTATAATTATTATTCTTTCTTTCTACAACTTTTCCAGCTTCTTTCTTACTTTTTTCAGCAGTAGCATTATCCTCTTTTTTACTTTCATCTTCTTCTGAAATTATTACTGCTCTTCTGATAATTACTGGTGCATTTTCATCTTGTTTCTTTTCTTGTGTATTTGGTTTTTTTTCTTTATTATCCATACTTTGACTTTTCATTTCCTTACTAAATTTATTTTTAATCTTTTTTACCATTTGCCCATCAATCGTGCTTAAATGGTTTTTAACATTTGCTCCTAATTCATTTGCTATTGATACAATTTCTTTACTTGCTACTCCTAATTGTTTTGCTAATTCATGTATTTTTATTTTTTCCATATAGCAAATCACCCCCAATTTCTTTAATAAGCTTTTCAATTTCTTCTGATAAGCTCTTCGATTTTATTCCTATAATTGCTTTATTGCTTTTTCCTATAGTTTGGCTTATTTCATGAATATCCCCAAATTCTAATATTGGTATATTGTTTTTGTCGCAAATGTTTTTGATATTTTTCTTGGTTCTTTCCGACGCATTTTCTGCAACAATTACTAATTTTACTCTATGTTTTTCAATATCTTCGATTGTTGCATCATTTCCGCAAACTATTTTTCCTGCTTTAGCAGATATTCCAAGCATACCTAGTACTTTTCTTTTCTGATATGCACTCTTGTCTTCTATATTCAAAGATTTTCCCCCTTGAGATTTTATTCTTCTTCAATTTGTTCTTCATTTTTTTCTGTTACTTCGCCTTCTTGCATATTTGCTAACATTTCTCTAAATTGTGTTTCTGACTTAATATCTATTTTCCAACCTGTAAGTCTTGCTGCTAGTCTAGCGTTTTGACCAGCTTTTCCTATTGCAAGTGATAATTGGTCATCTTTTACTATTACTCTTGCTTGTTTTTCTTCTTCTTGAATATCAACTGCCATTACTTGTGCTGGTAATAGAGCTGATGCTATAAATATTGCTGGGTCTTCATTCCATTCGATAACATCTATTTTTTCTCCTGCTAATTCATTTATTATATTTTGAATTCTTACTCCTTTTTGTCCAACACATGAACCTACTGGGTCTATATTTTCATCTGCTGATGCTACTGCTACTTTACATCTATTTCCTGGATCTCTTGCTACACTTTTTACCTCTATTAATCCTTCATATATTTCTGGTATTTCTAATTGAAATAATTTTTTTACAAAGTCTCCTGAGGCTCTTGATATTATAACTTGTGGATTTCCTTTGTTTCCTCTTACTACATCTACTACATATCCTTTTATCTTATCATTTACACTATAACTTTCTGTTGGTATTTGCTCTTTTTTAGGCATAATTCCTTCAAGTTTTCCTAAGTCAACTATTATTACTCCTGTGTCTGCTTTTTGTACTATTCCTGACAGAATTTCTCCTTTTCTTTCGTTAAATTCTCCAAATACTAGGTTTCTTTCTGCTTCTCTCAATTTTTGAATGATAACTTGTTTTGCTGTTTGTGCTGCTATTCTTCCAAAGTTTTTTGGAATTATCTCTATATTTACTGTTTCTCCTTCTAGAACTGCTGGATTAATTTTTTGTGCTTCTTTCATAGAAATTTGCAATATTGGGTCTTCTATATCTTTTACGACTTCTTTTACTGAATATATATGTGTTTCCCCTGTTATTTCATCTAATGTTACTTTTACATTATCACTTGAATCATAGTTTCTTTTATATGCTGTAACTAATGCTGTTTCAATAGATTCTAGTAAATATTTTTTTTCTATTCCCTTCTCTTTTTCTAATAAAATTAATGCTTGTTCTAGTTCTTTATTATCTATGGCTTTCATTTCTTAATCATTCCTTTCTTTTTTACCATTCAAATTTGAGCTTTATTAAAGATATATTTTTTCTTTCTATCTCTACAATTTCTTCTTGTTGTATGTAAATTTTATTATCATCATATTTATTTAATATTCCTTCTATTTGCTTTTGATTGTTTATTGGCTTAAACAAATTTATTATAATTTCTTTGCCTATATTTTCCTCTAAATGTCTTTCTTTTCTTAAAACTCTTTCAACTCCTGGAGATGAAATTTCTAAAAAATATTGCTCTTTTATATAGTCTGCTTTGTCTATAATATCATTTATACCATTATTAACTTTTTCACAGTCATTTAAATCTATTCCGTTTTTCACTGTCTATGAATATTCTTAAGAAATAATCTTTCCCTTCTTTAGAATACTCTACATCATATAATTCATATCCGAGTTCTTTAATCTTAGGGAAAATTAGAGTTTCGACTTTTTCTTCAATATTTGCCAATATATATCCTCCTTTGAATTTTATAGCAGATTTTAAATAGGCTTATGTATTTCTTAAAATAGTACTATATTTTTATATTCATAATCAAAGGGTGGAATTTGCTTCCACCCTTTCTGTATTCTCATTTTGTATGAACCTATTATACTATCTATTTCCGTAGTTGTCAAGAAGTTTTTATAATTTAATTTTCTTTGCTTGCTAACACACGAGCCATTTGTACTCCACTGGCAGATGCCATTATTAATCCTCTTGTTAGTCCTCCTCCATCTCCTATTGAATATAGTCCTTCTATATTTGTTTTGAAGTCGTTGTCTATTATTAATTGGTTTGAATAGAATTTTATTTCTGCCGCATATAGTAAATTGTCTGGATGTGCAAATCCTGGTATTACTTTTTCCATTGCTTTTATAAATTCTAGTATATCTACCATTGTTCTATACCCTATTGCATATGTAATGTCTCCTGCTATGGCTGTTTTTAGTGTTGGAATAACACTGTTGTTTTCTAATTCGTTTTGCCATGTTCTTTTTCCTTCTAATATATCGCCTAGTCTTTGCACTAATACATTCCCTTTTCCTAATTGATTCGCATTTTCTGCAATGTTCATTCCATATTTTATTGGCTCTTTGAATGGATTATTGAAATGGTGTGATGCCAGTAATGCTAAATTTGTGTTTTTACTTTTTCTGTCTTTATATGCATGTCCATTTACTAATGTTAAATTGTTGTCATATACTTCATTTGCTACAAATCCACTTGGATTTTGACAGAATGTTCTTACTTTGTCTCCATATGGTGGTAAATATCCAACGAATTTTCCTTCATACATATATTTATTTACATCTTTCATTACTTCATCTGGTAGTTCATATCTAACTCCAATATCTACTACTCCTGCTCTATTTTCAATTGAGTGTTTATCACACATTGTTGCGAGCCATTCTGCACCCTTTCTTCCAATTCCTAAAACTATATTTTCTGAATATATCTTTTTTGTTTTTCCTGTATACCCTGATTTCTCTATTACTACACCTTTTGCATAACTATTTTCAATTATTAAGTCTTTTACATTTGTCTCAAACATTATTTCTATATTGTTTTCTAATAAATATTCTTCTATTTTTTTATATAGTTCATGGCTCTTTTCTGTACCCAAATGTCTTATTGGGCAATTGCATAATAGTATTCCATTCTCTCTTGCTCTATCCGAAATTTTTTTAATTTCCTCTAAGTTTTCTAGTCCCTCTACTTTTGTATCCGCTCCAAATTTTAAGTATATATCATCTGCATAGAACATTAATTCTTTTGTTTTCTCTACTCCTAAATATTCTTGTAGACTTCCTCCAACCTCTATGTGGTCATCATCTTTGTTTGGTAAAGTTAGCTTTCCATCTGAAAAAGCTCCTGCTCCTGAGAATCCACTTGTTATATTACAATATGGCTTACATTTTACACATTTACCCGTTTTTTCTATTGGGCAATTTCTGTTTTCTACCTTTTTTCCCTGCTCTATCATTAATATCTTTTTATTTTTGTTTAATCCTAATTGTATTAATTCATATGCAGTAAAAGCACCACTTGGTCCTGCTCCAACTATTATTACATCATATTTTTCGTCTATTTTAATCATTCCTTTCTGGATTATTATTTTTCTGTATATTCTTTTTTCTAATTACGGACGAGCAATACTCTCCCCTACTTTTTAGCCACCCATCAAATATTCCATAATTTGTATTGCATTAGTTGCTGCTCCTTTTCTTATGTTGTCCGCTACTACCCATAGGTTCACTCCGTTTTCTATGCTGTTATCTCTTCTTATTCTTCCAACATAAACTTCATCTGTTCCTGAAGCAATTGTTGCTATTGGATATATTTCATTTTTTATATCATCTTGAACTATTATTCCTTTTGAATTTTTTAATGTTTTTAATAGTTCATTATCATCAAATTTATTTTCAAATTCTATGTTTATTGACTCACTATGTGAGTTCATTACAGGTACTCTTACTGTTGTTGCTGTTACTTTCAAATCTGGTCTATGCAAAATTTTTCGTGTTTCATTTATCATTTTTTCTTCTTCTTTTGTATATCCATTATCTAAGAATACATCTATATGAGGTAAACAGTTATTAAATATTTCATATTTAAATTTTTCTAATTCATATTTATTTTTATTCTCAGAATTTCTAATTCCATTTTCTAAGTCATTTATTCCATGTTTTCCAGCTCCAGAAACAGCTTGATATGTAGAGTATACTATTCTTTTTATTTTATATTTATCCTCTAATGGTTTTAATGCTACTACTGCTTGAATTGTAGAACAATTTGGGTTTGCTATTATACCATGATGTTTTTTTGCATCTTCTATATTTACTTCTGGTACTACTAATGGCACATCTTCGTGCATTCTAAATGCACTACTATTGTCTATTACTATACATCCTTTACTTACAGCGACTGGAGAATATTTTTTAGAGGTTTCTCCTCCAGCGGAAAATAATGCAAAATCAAATTTTTCATCAAATGAATCTTCTTTTAATTCTTTAATCTCATACTCTTTATTCATAAATTCTATCTTTTTTCCAGCAGATTTTTTTGATGCAAAAAATACATATTCATATATTGGAAGCCTTTTCTCCTCTAATACCTTTCTCATCATTTCGCCTACGACCCCTGTTGCACCTACGACTGCAATTTTATACTCTCTCATTATTTATCACCCTTTCTTTTTCAATTTTGTAACCAAATTCTTTAAAATGAATAGTATATAACATAACAAATGAAATGCAGAACAATTTTTTATAGGAGGTTGTAAGAAATGAACAATTGTTGCTCAAATAATAGTGAAATTTTATGGTTCATTATTCTATTCCTACTACTATTTTGTTGCGGTTGTGGTAACAGATGTTGTTGTGACTAATGCAAAATAAGTAATTATTTCTTTTTATCAATCCACTCTAAAAAAAGAGTTGGAAAATACTTAAAACGAACAAGGAGGTGAATGTAATGCCAGAAAATAGATGTTGCGGTGGTGGATGTGGCGGATTTGGATTCGGCGGTGATTGCTGCTGGATAATAATCCTAATAATCTTACTATTCTGTTGTTGTGGAAACAATAACAATAATGGTTGTGGATGCGGTTGCTAATATGATACTACTCAGGGCACGTTGCAACGTGCCCTACAATAATTTGGTTAACAAAGAGCAGTCTAACAACGCAAGATGCTGATTATTTTTGAAACTTAATTTTCCCAATCAAAATACCAATCTAAAATTCTAACCCTATCTCCTTGTTTTACACCCATTTCCTTTAATTTACTATCTATACCTAATTCTATTAATTGTTTATGAAAATAATGCATTGATTCTCTATCTTGTATATTTACTCTACCCATTAATCTCTCAGCAGCAGGTCCTGTAACTAAGTATTCGCCTTTTTCCTTTATTATATCAAATTCATCTTTTCTTTCTTTTAATGTATACACTATTTTTTCTTCTTGAACTAACTCTTCTTTTGGCAATTTTTTTAATTCTTGTGATACATATTGTATTAATTCTTTTACTCCCTCACCTGTAGCAGATGAAATTTTAAATAATTTAATATTTTCTTTCCCAGCAATTTTTTCTAATTCCTCATAATTTGTATTATCCTGTGCCAAATCTGATTTTGTAGCAACTATTATTTGTTTTTTGCTTGCCAATTTTTCACTATACTTTTTTAATTCTTTGTTAATTATATAATAACTTTCTTCTGGAGACTTTTCAGCTGTATCTGAGACATCTACAAAGTGTAACAATAATCTTGTTCTTTCGACATGTCTTAAAAATTGAAGCCCTAGCCCTACTCCTTCACTTGCTCCTTCTATAATTCCTGGAATATCTGCAATTACAAAACCATCTCCATATTCTGTTTTTACAACTCCTAAATTAGGATTTATAGTTGTGAAATTATAGTTTGCAATTTTAGGTGTGGCAGATGTTACAACAGATAAAAACGTAGATTTTCCTACATTGGGAAATCCTAATAGTCCAACATCTGCTAATAGTTTTAATTCTAGTATTACTTCTTTTTCTATACCTTTTTCTCCATCTTGAGCAAATCTTGGTGCTTGACGTGTTGAAGTTGCAAAATGTGCATTTCCTTTTCCTCCAATTCCTCCTGGTGCAATAAGTTCTACTTGTCCGAGCTTGTGATAAATCTGCTACTACTCTACCAGTTTCAACATCTTTTACTATTGTTCCTTGTGGTACTTTTACATATAAATCTTCTCCACTTTTTCCATAACGGTGACTTCCTTCACCGTCTTGTCCATTTTGAGCATTGAATTTTCTTTTATACCTAAAGTCTATTAGTGTATTCATGTCTTTATCTACAATAAAATATATGTCTCCACCTTTTCCGCCATCTCCTCCATCTGGTCCACCTGCTGCTACATATTTTTCTCTTCTAAAAGTTATTGCACCATTTCCACCGTTTCCAGATTTTATAGTTATTTTGGCATAATCTGTAAACATTTAAATTCCCCCCTTTCCATAATATTAAATTCATATAAGGGCACAGTGGTGTCTTTCCTTCAATGTATTCCCCAAAAACGTTGTCCCTACAATACTGTTTTTTATTTTGTAAAATAGTCTAACATCATAGCCTTTTTTACTTTTTGCATAGTATCTTTAGCTTCTTTTCTTGCTTTTTCTGTACCTTCTATTAATATCTTATCTACTATTTCTGGATGTTCTTCATAATACTTTCTTTTTTCTCTTATAGGTTGTAGTTCTTTATTTATATTGTTTGCCAGTTGTTTTTTGCATGCTACACATCCTCTTAGTCCTTTTCTACATTCTTCACATACTGCTTTACATTCTTCTTCTGTACTAAATAATTTATGATAATATGAAACCATACATATATCAGGATTTCCTAAATCGTCTTTTTTTATTCTATTAGGATCTGTTACTGCATTCATAACTTTTTTATTTACTTCTGCTTCTGTATCTGATAGATAAATAGCATTACCAAGCGATTTTCCCATTTTTTCATTTCCATCTAGTCCTTTTATTCTTTTTTCATTAGATAAAACTGCTTCTGGTTCAATTAAGATATCTCCATATATACTGTTAAATTTTCTAACAATCTCTCTACATTGCTCAATTAATGGTAATTGGTCTTCTCCAACAGGTACTAATTCTCCACCAAATGTAGTTATATCTGCTGCTTGACTTACTGGATATCCTAAAAATCCATATGTTACACTTTCTCCAAATAGTTCCTTTTTTTGTGCTATTTCTGTTTTTACTGTTGGATTTCTTTGTAAACGTGCAATTGTAACTAAATTTGAATAATATATAGTTAGTTCTGCTGTTTCTGGTATCATTGATTGTATATATATAGTTGTTTTATTAGGGTCAATTCCAACTGATAAATAGTCCATCGCTACTTCTCTTACATTTTTTCTAACTTTTTCTGGATTATTAAAATTATCTGTTAATGCCTGTACATCTGCTATTAATATATATTGGTCATACCCTTCATTTTGCATTTTTACTCTATTTTTTAAAGAGCCAAAATAATGTCCTATATGTAGTTTTCCTGTTGGTCTATCTCCTGTTAATATTCTTTTTTTTGCCATAACTAACCTCCATTCTAGTATTTAGACTATTTCATGTTTTTATTTTCTATTTCTGAAATTAAATTTACTCTTTCAGCATGTCTTCCACCTTCAAATGGTGTAGCTAAAAACATTCTTACAATGCAAATAGCTTCATTTACACTTATATAGTCAGCACCTAAACCTAAAATATTTGCATCATTATGCATTCTTGAAAATTTAGCTGTTGTTTCATTATAACATGGTGCACATCTTACTCCTTTAAATTTGTTTGCAACTATTGACATTCCTATCCCTGACCTGCAAATTAATATTCCTGTTTCTGCTTGTTTGTTTTGTACCTTTTTAGCAACTTTTTCTGCAAATTCAGGATAATTAACACTTTTTTCTGAATTTGCTCCAACATCTTCATATTCTATTCCCGCTTCTTCAAAATATTTTTTTACTTCCTCCTTTAATTTATATCCTCCATGATCACTACCTATTACTACCATAAATTTTCTTCCTTTCTTTTCTTTAATTTCTAATTATTAAACACAATACCATCAATACAATTATCATAAATGAATTGTTTTATTTTACAATTATCATTTGTACTATAAAAGTTTGATAGTAAAATATTAAATTCTTTATCAATATTGTTTATTACATATTTCCAAGCATCTCTTAAATTTAATATACATTGTATTTCATCTACTTTTAAGTCAGGAACATTTACTCCTTCTAGTATGGTTTTTGTTTGAGGAAATGTTATATTTAAACCTTCCATTCTTGCATTTGAATAAACATTATCTACTAAATTTCTCTTTGCTAAGAATATATTTTGTTCTATTGTTAATTTATATTTATTCTGCATATATTTTTTTCATTCCTTTCTAATGGTCAAACCAATTTTGAAAAAGAATTAGTATATTGCTGATTGCTTTTCAAACTTTTTTCTTTTCTATGAAAAATTTATTATTTTCAAACATATATGCAAAGTATATCATATATTTATATTCTTTACAATATAATTTTTAGTATGAAAAGAAGAAGTTTTAAATTTATATTATTTTCTGTAAAAGAAAATTTATTATCAATTATTTTTGTTTTATTTACAATATCACTTGTGGTATTTTCAAAGTCTAACTTGTCTGCTGCAAAAACTGGTCTATCGTTATGGGCAAACTCTGTTGTTCCATCACTTTTTCCGTTTTTTATTGCAACAGAGCTTTTAAGTTATACTAATGTAATTTCTACACTTGGAACTCGTCTAAATTTCTTGATGAGACCTTTATTTAATGTTCCTGGTGAAGGTTCTTTCCCTTTTATCATGGGAATAATTAGCGGATATCCAACAGGTGCAAAAATAGTTTCTAAGTTTAAAAATGATGGTATCTGCACATCTGTTGAGGCTGAACGTCTTTTGGCTTTTACTAATAATTCAGGTCCTCTTTTTATTATTGGAACTGTTGGTATATCCCTTTTTGGTGATTTTCAAGTTGGTATATTGCTTTTGATTACACATATATTGGCATGTATTACAGTTGGTATTATTTTTAGATTTTGGAAATATGATAAATCACATAAGGCTTCATCAAAATATGTGTCTAATGGTTCTAGTAGTTCATCTGCTAACATAAGTAGTTTAGGGAAAATATTAGGCGCAAGTATTACAAGTGCAACTCGTACTGTAGTTCTTATTGGTGGTTTTGTTGTACTTTTTAGTGTAATTATTTCTATTGTGAATAGTAGTGGTATTTTAGATTTATTTTGTAAACTTATTAATCCCTGTCTAAGAATTCTAAATATAGATTCTAGATTTTCCTCTGGACTAATAAGTGGCATTATTGAACTTACAAATGGTGTGAGTATTATATCTTCTATCTCTGTAAAAGCTATTTCTACTAATATTATATTTTGTGCATTTTTACTTGGTTTTGGTGGTATTTCTGTAGTTTTACAAGTATTTAGTATAGTTTCAGAGGCTGGTATCTCAATAAAGCCCTATATTTGGGGAAAATTGTTACAGGGAGTTTTTGCTGCATTATATACTTACTTAATTATGAGTAATTTTCAAATTTTTAATCTGGATTTAATTTAATATCTTCTGTATCTAGTATTACATCCACATGATGAATTATTATCTAAGTTTTGAGTGTTTAATGTGGTATTAATACTATTTACAGTTGTACAGTTTGTTGTATGATTACAATTATTATCTCTTATAAGTCTTAAAATTAGTCTTGTGATTATTGCTGATATAAATGCAAGAATTGTATATAGGATGGCAAATATTAGGAAATTTGCATCGAAAAATGCAAATGTAACAACTAGATATATAGCAAAAAATATAGCTGCTACTTTTATAGGGCAATGTAATATGGTTTCAAATACACTTGCGAGTATAATGGTTGCTATTGGTAATGCAAATAATAACAATAATAAATTAGTCATATATATGTATCTCCTTTATTTTTCAATTTTATATATATTATTCGGTTTATGAAAATTTGTTACAAAGAAAATTTCGCAATTCATATATTAAAACACCCAGAGGTTGCATATGCAACCTCTGGGTGAACTTTTTTGGATTTAAAGCTATTCTTTATTCTCTGCCTCTTTTGCCTTTTTTGCCTCTTCTGCCAAATGTCTCAAATGATCCCTAACCTCAATTTCACTTACCAGTCGATCAATGGGAACACATTTTACAGAGTCAAATTCTTCACCTTTGATGTAGTTTATCCAGTCTTCACCTGCTGTAAAAAGTTTGACCAACTATTCTATGATTTCTGGATTAGTCAACTCTTTTATTGACATTCCATATCTTTCGATGATTTCCCTCATTGTTCCTGTGAACTCATCTTTCTCAGATAGTCCGTCAATTCCTGTAAACCTGCACTCCTCAATAGGAATCGAAAGGCATCTGTTTTTGAATCTGATCTGTAAGTTTCGGAGATTTATACTTCCACCATAAAGATTTCTCAAATCTTCCAAAAACCGCTCTTTGTCCTTAATTCCTATGTCTAATCTGTTTTCCATTTGTTTTCCTCCTTATTCATACAACATGTACTCGCCACTTACATTTTATATTCTAACAAATTTATGTTTAAATGTCAATTTTATGTTAATTATGCGATAGTATAAATTGACTTTCTAATGGAAAATCGAAAAAAAGCCCTTTATGGCTTTTAATATTTTTTGTAAATATCTCCTCTATTATTTACATCTGTTACATCAATAATTATGCTATTATCTTTCCATTCAAAAATCACTCTATAAGTTCCTACTCTTAATCTGTAATAATCTCTCTTTTTGTTTTTATCTCCTTGTAATGCTGATATATCTCCGTTTGGGTAAATCATTTATTGCTTCAATAAGTCTGATTTGTTGTTTTTTATCTTGTTTTGCTATAAACTTTTGAGCCTCTTTTTAATTTTAATTGTGTATTTCATTAGTTAACCCCATTCCTACTATAAAATCTTCAATTGATATAGCTTCATTTTCCTCTTTTTGTCTTTGTTCATCACTTTTAGATAACTCTTTTAATAACATGACTTTTTCTGTTGTATCCATATTTTCTAATAGTATTGTAGGTTCTAAAGATAACAATTTTATATCAATTAGCTTTTCAGCATATTTTGTAATTGCTGTAGCCTCTTCAATATTTAGAGTAGTTATAATATTAGTAACATCTATTAACATTTGCTTTTGGTTTTCACTCATTGCCTTCACTCTCCCTATATTATAATATTCCATCTATTTTTTATAATATCATAAATTTAAAAAGAAATCAATTTATAATTGTTAAATTTTGATTTTTTGTAATGTATTCCCAGTAATAAATTTTCAAATTTGCTAACAATAGGAGTAATATGATTAAAATTTCATATTGAAAATTTTTGTTAAAGGAGAAAAGTTTTAAACATAATCAGCATCTTGCGTCGTTATTTCAAATACAAAAATGCTCAACGTACACAAGTACGCCTTCGCTTTTTTGATTTGAAATGCCTAGCAATATACTAATTATTTTTAAAATTTAGTTTTTATCTTAGAAAGGAATGTTAATTTATGAAAAGAAAATTTTTATTTATTTTATTGTTAGCTTTTGCTTTTTTTGCATTTTTTACTCTTACAGATAATGTAAAAGCGGCTCAACCATCTTATGGAGATGATGGTAATGGATATATCACTCTTGGTTCTCAAAAATGTTTTTTTGCAAATGGTACACATATTAGTATAGAAGAAAGAGATGATGGAGTTCAAGGAGCTAAAATCGTATGGCTTGATGGAACTGAAACTAAAACTGTAAATGTTCCTAGTGATATTAATGTATTTGGTGGTGCTCACCATGATGCTACTAATTATCCAAGTACTAAAATCACTATGAATGGTGGTACTGTTAAAAATATATTTGGTGGTGGCCTTCACCAAAGTTCTGTCACAAATGCAGAGGTTGTTATTAATGGAGGAAAAGTAACTGGTAGTATAACTGGTGGTGGTGCAAACATATTTGCTAATAGTGATTCTGGTTCACATACAGATTCGAATTTCGAAACAGTAGTTACTAATGCAACTACTACTATAAATAATGGTAGTGCATACAACGTTTTTGGTGGTGGCGAAGGATATTCTACTACAAATAATGTATCACTTAATATTAATGGTGGTACTCTTAGTTATGTTACTGCTGGTGGTTCTAATGGAACTACTGGAAATGCAAATGTCAAAATTACAAGTGGTCAAATTGCTTTATTGCAAAGTGTTAACCGTGGACAAGTTTCTTCAGCAGATATGCGTGTACTAGGTGGTACTATTGATAAACTTTATGTAGGTGGAGAAACAGAAGATGCTAATGTTACTGGTGCTATTGGTGCAGTAAGTTTAGATATAACTGGTGGTTCTGTTGTTAATAATCTATACATTGGTAAAAGTGGTGGACAATTAATTGGAACAAATGGAAATAATACTAAAGTTGATGTTGATCTTTACCTTGGAGCAACTGTAAATATGCCAAACCCAAGCGAGTTTCAAAATATTCCAGTTACACAATATGTTTTTGTAACAATAGATGATAATAGATTTGAATTAGAAACTGGAAAAACTTTATCTGATATCCCTGAATTACCAGCTATAAAAAATGTAGCAGGCAAAGAGTTTGTTCACTTTGTTAAGGCTGATACGGGTGAAGTCTTTGATGAGACAACTCAAATTAATAGTAATACAGATTTAAGAGCTGTCTATAAAGAAGTCTCTAAACCAGCTCCTGAAGTTGTATCAGACAAGAAAGATGAAACACCAAAAACAGGTGAAAATAATATATTTAATATCATAGCTATAACTTCATTAATTTTCTCATTAGTGGGATTTGTAATTGCAAGCAAAATAAAAAGATAAAAATTATGATAGTAATATTAGAATTTCAATGTAGGGGCACATACATGTGCCCCTTAGAAATAAAAAGGGAGTAGAAAAAAATGAAAAATGATAAAGGAAATAATTTTCTTATTATAAAATATGTAATGGTTTTAATATTTTCTATATTAATTTTAGTATCATTTATATTTTTAATAGCAAGTAAGTATATAGAATATAAAGAGAAAAAGGATTATGAGTTTTTAGCGGATTATATAGGCAATAACGAGGAACAGGGTGTTTTTACAGATAGTTCACAAGCTAAAGCACAAGATAAATCAGAAAAGATTTTAAAATTGGAAGAACTAAATAATCAATATAAAGATGTTGTAGCATGGTTGGAAATACCTGGTACTAATATTAATTATCCAGTTGTACAATCTAATGATAATATCTATTATTTAGACCATACATATAAGAAAACATATTCGACAAGGGGGTCTATATTTCTAGATAAAGATGTGAGTTTTGAAAAAACAAGTGATAATTTTCTAATTTATGGTCATAGAAGCAAAAGTGGCGCAATGTTTGAGGGATTATTGAAATATGAAAATGAAGGTTTTTATCAAGAACATAAAATAATTAATTTCTCTACATTAAAAGAAGATACAGAATATGAAATTTTGGCAGTGTTTCGCTCAAAAGTATATAATAAATCTGACACAAATGTATTTAAATATTATTTTTTTGTAAATGCTGAGAATGAAAACGAATATAATGATTTTGTGTCAAACTCTAAAAAAGCTTCTCTTTATGATACTGGTGTTAATGCTTCTTATGGTGAACAACTATTAACTCTTTCTACATGTGCATATCATACAGAAGATGGACGATTTGTGATTGTTGCGAAAAAAATTAAGTATTAGCTTATTTCTAATACTCAATTTTTTATATTTTATTCCATTCTTTAGAAATTATATTTAATATTTAACTTCCACCAAATACAACCCCTGTGGTGGCAAAGTCTTTCCAGCTCTTTCTCTCTTTTTAGAAACAATTATTTCTGGTATTTCTTCTGGTTTTATTTTGCCTAATCCTACTTCTAATAATGTTCCAGATATTATTCTTACCATATTATATAAAAAACCATTTCCTGTTAATTCTATATATATCCTGTCTCCGTGTTTTGTAACATCTGCTTTATATATTGTTCTTATACTACTTTTCGATGATGTTCCACTTGCTTTAAATGCTTTAAAGTCATGTTCTCCTTCAAAGTACTTTGATGCTTTTTGCATTGCTTCTATATTTAGCTTTACAGGAAAGCAATATTCCATACTTCTATATATTGCTGTTCCATATTCCGAGTTATTTATTATATATCTATATGTTTTTTGTTTACAATTAAATCTACTATGAAATCTTTCATCTACTTCTTCTGCTTTTTGTATTCTTATTGATTTTTTTAGATATGTATTTATGGCTATTGGTATTTTTTCTATTGGAATATTAGAGTTTGTTTTAAAATTTGCAACTTGTCCGAAGTGCATGAACCCCTGCATCTGTTCTACCAGATGCATTTAATTCTACTACCTCACCTGTAATTTTTTGTATTACTTGTTCTATCTCCCCTTGAATATTTAATTTATTTGGCTGTTTTTGCCACCCATTAAACCCGCTTCCATCATATTCTATTGTTAATTTTATGTTTCTCATAATTTTATTTCCTTTATGTTATTTTGCAAATTTTCCTCGTTTTCAATGTTCTTTTTCTTTTGAATTTCTTTTAATCTCCTCCAATTGTAGCTTCCATATATATCATTTATTAATAATAGTATAGGTCCTACTAATACAGAAATTAATGCAGTTTCCCCTGCTATTACTGGAATTATCTATAATGTAATTATAACTATATCATTTGCTATGTAACAAAATAATGAAAGTTCACTTCTTCTAGCTTCAAAATAACTTGCAATGTGCCTCGTTGTTATTTTATTGCTTTTTCTAGCCTTTTAATTACACTGTCTTTTCCTAGTACTTGCATTATTTCATACATGTCTGGTGTATTGGCTTTTCCTGTTAATGAAATTCTTATGACAGTTGATATGTCTCCTACATGCCCTTTGAAGGCTTCTGGATTTGCCTTGAATTCTTTTACTTCTCTTGCATATCCAAATTCTTCTGCTAAGTCTTTCATTTTATTAAACCAGATTTCTTTATCATCTGATATATTAAAGTATTTTTCAAGATATTTGTTCACTATGTTTTTTATTTCTTCTTTGTCATTTATTTTCTGATACTCATATTCTATTTCTTTGTTTAAATATCTTTCATCATACATATATTCTACGTTTTCTTTTATTGTAGACCATTTTGATATGTCTTTTCTTGGCTTTTCATTTCCACGTTCTATTCCTAATACTTTTAATGTGTATTCTGTGTCTTTTTCTAATAATTCTTTTAAATCATTATCATATAGATTTGCCCATGCTAATGCTTTTTCATATACTGTTTTTGCATCATATTTTGATATTACTGTTTTTGATATGTCTAACAATTTTACCATATCAAATAATGCTCCACTTACACTCATTTTGTTTAATAATAACTCAAATTCCTCTATTGAAGTATTTTTGTTTTGCTTTCTCCATAATTCAAAATTTGAATTTGCTATATTTAATAAATATTCTTTTACTGCTTCTGATGGAATTCCCTCTTTTGCATAATATTCAACTGCTGCTTCTGGGTCTTTTCTTTTACTTAGTTTTCTTTTTGCTCCATTTTCTTCTTTTAATATTGGTGCTATATGACAGTATTTTGGTGCTTTAAATCCTAGTACTTGAAATAATTGAACATGTACTGGTAATGATGATAACCATTCATCTCCACGTATTACATGTGTTGTTCCCATAAGGTGATCATCAACTGCATGTGCAAAGTGATATGTTGGTAGTCCATCAGATTTTATTATTACTATGTCTTGATTATTTTCAGGGAAAGTTACATTTCCTTTTATAACATCTTTAAATTTTACTTTTCTTTCTGCATCTCCTGGTGATTTTAGTCTTATTATATATTCTTCTCCATTTTTTATTTTTTCAGCTGCTTCTGTAATTGGAAGATTTCTATATTTAGCCCAAACTCCATAGTATCCTGGTATTACTTTTGCTTCTTCTTGTTTTTTTCTCATTTCTTCTAGTTCTTCTGGTGTACAAAAACAAGGATATGCTAATCTATTTTCTATTAAATATTTTGCATAAGCTTGATATATTTCTTTTCTTTGACTTTGTTTATATGGACCATAGTTCCCAAAGGATTCTTCTTCATTTTTCATTCCTTCGTCTGGTGTTATATCAAATTTCTTTAGTGCTTCTATTATTCCTGTTACACCATTTTCTACTTCTCTTTTTTGGTCTGTATCTTCAACTCTTAAAAAGAACACTCCATTTGTTTGTGCTGTAACTTTTCTCGCTATTAATGCTGAGTATAAACCACCTATATGTACAAATCCTGTTGGACTAGGAGCAAATCTTGTTACTATTGCTCCTTCTTGTAATTCTCTTGTAGGATATTTTTCCTCATAATATGATATATCCTTTATTTCTGGAAATATTAAATTTGCTAAATCTTTATAATCCATATTTTTCATTCCTTTCCTAATTATTATCAATATGATAGGTTGGAAAAGAATTATTATTTGGCTAGGCACGCGAAGGAGATATTCCATGAGGCGTACTAATGTACGTTGAATGGAAATCGACTGAGCAGTAACAACGCCAAATGATGATTATCTTCCAACCATATATTATGCATCAATAATTATTGGCAACACCATCGGATTTCTCTTATTTTTTTGATATAAATAATCTCTTATTTTTTCTTTTACTGTAGATTTTATTGTTACCCATTCTTTTATATTATTATCTTCAAGATTTGCCAATGTATTTCTTACAATTCTTTTTATCTCTTCCATTAAGTTTTCTGATTCTCTTACATATACAAATCCTCTTGAGATAATATCTGGTCCTGATATTACTTGCCCTTCACTATTCATAGATATTACAACTACTATTAATCCATCTTGAGATAAATGCTGTCTATCTTTTAAGACTATATTTCCAACATCTCCTATTCCCAAACCATCTATTAGTACTTTTCCACTTTGAACACTTCCTGTTATTTTTCCTTCGTCTTGAGTTAGTTCTAGTACTTTTCCATTGTTTAAAATAAATATATTTTCATTTGGTATTCCTAATAATTTTGCTGTATCACTGTGTGCTACTAATTGTCTATATTCACCATGCACTGGTATAAAGTATTTAGGTTTTGTAAGTGCTAGTATTAGTTTTTGTTCTTCTTGTGCAGCATGTCCTGATACATGTATGTTTTGTAATGAACTATATACTACTTCTGCTCCTATTTTCATTAAATCATCTATTACTTTTGATACGAATTTTTCGTTACCTGGTATTGGTGTTGCTGAAATAATAACTAAATCGTTTGGCGTAATTTGAACTTTTTTATGTTCTCCTGATGCCATTCTTGTTAATGCTGACATTGGCTCTCCTTGTGAACCTGTTGTTATTATTGTTAGCGCTTCTTCTGGATATTTATTTATTAAGTCTATATCTACTATTGTATTTTCTGGCACTTCCATATATCCTAACCTGGTTGCTGTTTCTATTACTTTTACCATGCTTCTACCACATATAGCTACTTTTCTTCCATATTTTACTGATGAGTTTATAATTTGTTGAACTCTATGGACGTTTGATGAGAATGTAGCTATTACTATTCTTTTTTTACAGTTTACAAACAAATTGTCAAATACTTCTCCTATTGTACTTTCTGAGTTTGTAAATCCTTTTTTCTCTGCATTTGTGCTGTCTGACATTAGGGCTAATACTCCTTCATTACCTAATTCAGCAAAACGTCCTAAATCTACTTTTTGTCCATCTATTGGTGTATAGTCTATTTTAAAGTCTCCTGTATGAACTATTACTCCTGCTGGTGTGTGTAGTGCAAGCCCTACTGCATCTGGTATACTATGTGCTGTTCTTATGAATTCTATTTTCATTTTTCCTAGATTTATTATTTGTTTTTGATCTACTATGTTTAATTTTGTTGACCTTAATAAATGATGTTCTTCTAATTTGTTTTCTATTAACGCTATTGTAAATCTAGTTGCATATATTGGCACATTTATTTGTTTTAATAAATATGGTATTCCTCCAATATGGTCTTCATGTCCATGTGTTATTACTAGTCCTTTTATTTTGTCTTTGTTCTTTACAATATAACTCATGTCTGCAATTACAAAGTCTACTCCTAGCATATCTTCTGTAGGGAATGCTAGTCCACAGTCTACTATTATTATTTCATCTTCATATTCAAATAATGTTATATTTTTTCCAATTTCTAATAATCCTCCTAATGGTATTATTTTTATTGGACTTGCTTTAAATCTAAATTCTTCCTTTTTTCTAGTTCTTGGTTTTCTATTGTTTTGTCTTCTCTTTGTATTTGTTTTTTTATATTCTACGCTTGGTTCAATTTTTATTTCTACTTCATTGTTTTCTATTTTAAGCTCTGCTTTTGTTTCTGCTTCTTTGTTTTCTGTTTTTAGTTCATTTCTTACTTTTACTCTTTTATTTTCTGCCTTTAGTTCACTTTTTACTTTTGCTCTTTTATTTTCTGTCTTAGTTTCACTTTTTACTTTTGTTCCTTCATTTTCTGTTTTAGTTTCATTTTTAATTTCTATTTTTCCTTCATTTTTTATTCTTTTATGATAATTGTTTGTCCTTCTTCTCTTTTTTATTTCTTCTTTTTTCTCTGGTATAGAATCTACTGCTAGATTCTCTATTTTGTCTTCTTTCATTTTTTCTTTTTCAATCCTCTCTTCTCTTTTTTGTTTTTTTAATGTGCATGTAAAAAGAAAATGTGAGTTTTCCACATTGTTTTCCACATAAAACACAAGCTACGATGCATCACACCTTTACATCGCTTTTTTAATATTTAATTTTTCCGTTCAACAAACTTAAAATATTAAAAATCTCATCTTCTACCATTTCTGGCAATAGCTGTTTTCTATTATACTACCGTATATTATTTTTGTCAAGCTGTTGATTTTATATACATTTTTGTGACTTTTTTGTGTTGTGTAAGAGCAGATAAGACGCTATATCATAAGATACAGCGTCTTTTATGTACCAGCAGATTTCAATGCAACCAGCTGGAAAGGATTATTTCTTTTGTTCTTTTTTAGATTTTTCTTGTTCTTTTTGCTCCGCAAAGCTCTCCCAAAGTTTTGTCTCTATGAACACAGACAGGAGTACACAAAAGATCACAAGCATTATTAGCGTTTTTCTGAAAAATGGCAATGTACATATCATAAGTGCCGTTACCTCTATCCGCCCTCTTGTTGACTTTTGGGTGAAAAGTAAAACGATCATTGACAAAAACATTGCCATCTTAATCGTAATAAAGATTTCGTGCCCTAAAAAGTCTAACATTTTCTCTATGGTAGTTAAAAAGCAACAAGCTATAAGCCAACAAAAAACGCCGTTTATAATCTGCCATATGTTTGCTTTTGTAAATGTTAACAGTTTATCTTTTGCTAATAGGAAAATTTCTTCTATCTTGCTTCTGAAATCTTCCATCCTACTTCTTTTGCGGAAGTTTATTATATTACTCCGCTCCGTAGTTTTTTCTCCTTTAAACTCTCTCCATCTTCCTTCTTCAATCATACACCTTTCTCCTTCCTTATACTAAAAGCTCTTGACTTTACCTTCTTTAATTATACTACTTTTTTTATAAAAAATCAAATCATTTTCTTTTAAAGCCTTTTCCGAAGGCTTCTCTTGCATTAGATATTACTAAAAAGCAATTTGAATCTATTGTGCTTGCTATTCTTTTTATCTTTGATACTTCTCTTCTTGAGGCTACACACCATAGCATTACTCTTTCTTCTTCATGATACATTCCTTTTGCATATATTCCTGTGCTTCCTCTTTCTACTTCTTCTCCAATTTGTTTTGCTATTTCTTCATATTTATTTGATACTATGAATATCATTTTTGTGAAATTTGTTCCTTCAAATATTATGTCTATCATCACTCCTGATAGATATATTGCAATTGTTGAATATAAAGCAATTTCTATTTCTCTGAAAAAGATTGAATTTATTCCTACTACTATAAAATCTATTAATATTATGATACTTCCTGTTTTAGCTGTTGGTTTAAATTTTGCAACTATATTTGCCAATAAGTCTGAGCCTCCTGTTGAAGCATTTGCCTTTAAAATTATTGCTGTACCTATTCCTATTATTATTCCACCATAAATACTTGCAAGTAATCTATCTGTTGTTAATGGTGTAATTCCTTCGAATATATTTAAAAATAAAGAAAGTAAACCTGTTCCTATTATTGCTTTTACAAAAAATCTTTTCCCTAGTTTAAATAATGCTATTACAAATAATGGTATGTTTATTATTATCATTGATGTTCCCATTGGAAATTTAAATAAGTAATAAAGTATTGTGGTTATTCCTGTAAAACCTCCTGATGATAATTGATTTGGTAATAGGAAGAAATCTGTTCCTATGGCTAAAAATAACGAGCCTATTATTATTAATAACAATTCTTTTAACATTCTTCTGCCTATTATATAAATTTCTTTTGCTCTATATGTCATAAATATTCCTCTTTTCGTGAATACTGAAGGGACACATTGCAATATGCCCGTTGAAATTATTAAAAAATTCCATACGGACACGTTGCAACGTGCCCCTACAAATATATATTTTCCATTTTTAGGTAATTTATTCACATAAATTCTATTAGTTCGGAAAAGAAACAAGTAGTACTAGGCAATTTAAAATAAAAAGGCGGAGGCGTACTAGTGTACGTTGAGCAATTTTTATTTTAAATTAACGACGTAATACGCCGTTTATTTTTCGAATACATTAATCCTCGTAGATTGTAAGAATCTTCATCTCTAACCTTCCAGGCTTAATCTCCTCATTAGGTATTACTTGTAATTCTACTGAATACAATTCTTTAAATTTATCTAAGTTCTCTTTTTCATATCCAATTACATTATTTACATTAACTGGATGTACTTCAACTTTTACTTCTTTTACTTTACTATTATATTTTTTTATTCTACCTACAATACTATCATACCAGATACTGTCTTCTACTAGTTGAGGGAAATCTTTATGTGTTGGTCCTGCAATAACTTTGATTTCTCCTTTGTTTAAGTTTTCTTCATTTATATCTACTACTGTTATTTCTTTTATTTTCTTTTTGTTGAACATATAAATTATGTCTTTACATCTTTCTACTGCTTGTGTTAGTGTTAAAGGTTCATATTCTTTACTTCTATATGCTTGTGCTAAGTCTGTTCCTTCAATTACTAAAACCGGATATAGTCTTATTACTTTTGGTCTAAATTTCATTAAGAATTTTGCACTTTCAATTTCATCTATTTTATTGCTGTCTGGAAATCCTATCATTATTTCATAACCTAAATTCAGCCTGTTCCTTTTTATTAATTTTGATGCTTTTTTTATGTCTTCTAAGCCAAAGTTTGCATTATATTTTTTTAGTATAAAACTATTTGCTATTTTTACTTCTAATTCTACTGTTATTACATTATATTGTTTAAGCATAGTTAAAAATTCTTTTGTTATCATTGTTGGCTCTACTGATATATGTAATTTTTCTAATCTTTTATTTTTCATTTTTTCGTTTTCTTCTCTTAAATAACTTCTTATGTCACTTTTTTCTATATTTGATAGACTTCCAGCGTAGTATTGTGTATAGTTTTTCATTTTTTATTCCATTCCTTCCTATCTCATTACTTTGTTTTTTTATTATATGACTTTTATTATTCTTTTGCATTTTATATTACATCTTTGATTCTAAAGCATATTGAGCAGCTTGCATTTCGGCTTCTTTTTTACTTTTTCCTTTACCTTTTGCCAATATTTTTCCATCACATGATACTTGTGCTTCAAATCTTTTATCATGGTCTGGTCCTGTTTCTTTTATTATTTCATATACTATTTTTACATTTCCATGCTCTTGTAATTTTTCTTGTAATACTGTTTTATAGTCTTTTACGCCAACATGTTGTGTTGCTTGTCCTATCGCCTCTTTTAGATTTTCTATTATAAATTTTTTGGAATTTTCAATTCCCCCATCTATACACATAGCAGCAATTACTGCCTCAACACTGTCTGCTAATATTGCTTTTAGTTTTGTTCTTTCATTGTTTTTTTCACTTTTTCCTAAAAGTAGAAAGTCAATAAAGTTGTGTTTTATTGCTACTTCATAAAGGCTTTCTTCACATACTACAGTTGCTCTTACTTTTGTCATTTCTCCTTCTTTTAGCTTTATATAATTATTATAAATATATTCACTAGATATATATTCTAAGATACTGTCTCCAAAGAATTCTAATTTTTCATTACTTTGAACATTTTTTGTGTTTGCATAAGATGTATGTGTAAGTGCTTGTTCTAATAGCTTTTTGTCTTTAAATTCATATCCTATGCTTTTTTCTAATATTGTAAAGTCCATTTTTAATGTCATTCCTTTCTAAGGCTCAAGCCTAGGTTGGAAAATTTTGCAATTATTTTTCAACCTTCAATCCTCTTTATAGAGCTATTATATACTGTAACATTTAAAAAATCAATATTATATAAAAAAATTCTTGCTTATCCAAATAACCTTTTCCATTTATTTACATTGTTTTTGTCTTCTTTTTATGTTAATCTATATTTATAAAGAAGTGAATTTTATTTTTTATAACATAAATATATTTATTTTTGAAAGGATTGTGTTTCTATGAAGGATAAGGTGTCTAATTTGTTTAATTCAATGGATGAGAAGATTAAAAAAATTATGAAAGAAGGACTCATGTTTTGCTTTGTATTAGCAATTATATCAAGTTTGTTTTTACTTACATATGACTTATTTTATGGTTCTATTACTCTTTATTACATAGGTTTTTATATATTAAAAAATAGTATCCTTTTTGCTTGTACTTTTTTTGCCTTTGGGATTGGGTTTAATAGAATAAAAAAGGAAATGGAATAAATGAAAATCAAATTTACGGACGCCCAAAGGGCGCCCCTACATCTTTATTATTTAAAGTTTGTGAATTATAACTCTCATTTTTCTTTATTTTAATTCGTCTTTAAACATCTGATTTAGCATTTGTGGATTTGCTTTTCCTTTTGTTTCTTTCATTGCTTGACCTACTAAAAATCCTAATGCTTTTTCTTTTCCTGCTTTATAGTCTGCAACAGATTGAGGATTTGCTTCTAATATTTTTATTACTACTTCTTTTATTGCTCCTTCATCTGAAATTTGTATCCAGCCATTTTCTTTTATTATGTTTTCTGGTTTTTTTGCCTCATCAAACATTTTGTCTAATACTTTTTTTGCTATTGCACTACTAATTGTACCATTTTCTATTAGGCTTATTAATTCTGCTAAATCAGCTCCAGAGAATTTAATGTCTGATGGCTCTAGTTCTCTTTCGTTTAGTATTCTTGATATGTCTGACATTATCCAGTTACATACTGCTTTTGGATTATTAGAAATTTTTACTGCTTCTTCAAATAAGTTTGATAAATATTTTGAGGCTGTTAATCCATCTGCTTCTTTTTCTGTTAGTTTATATTCTTCTAAGTATCTTTTCTTTCTACTTTCTGGTAGTTCTGGCAAATTGTTTTTTATGTTTTCAATATATTCTTCTGAAAGCTTTATTGCTACTAAGTCTGGGTCTGGGAAATATCTATAGTCTTGTGCATCTTCTTTGTCCCTCATAGAAAATGTTCTTCCTGATACATCATCCCATCTTAATGTTTCTTGTTCTATTTTTTCTCCATTTTCAAGTACTTCTATTTGACGTTGCCTTTCATATTCAATTGCTCTTACTATACTTCTAAAAGAATTCATGTTTTTCATTTCTGTTCTTGTTCCAAATTCTTTTTGACCTTTTTTTCTTACAGATACATTTACATCTGCTCTAAATGAACCTTCTTGCATTTTACAGTCTGATACTTCTATATATTCAAGCATTGCCTTTAATTTTTTTAAGTATGCATCTACTTCTTTCGAACTTCTTAAATCTGGTTCTGAGACAATTTCTATAAGTGGTACTCCTGCTCTGTTTAAGTCTACTAAACTTCCCCCACCAAAATCATCATGGTTTAGTTTTCCTGCATCTTCTTCTATATGAATTCTTGTGATTCCTATCTTCTTTTTTTCTCCATCTACTGTTATCTCTATGTTTCCTTTTTTACATAATGGTCTATCATATTGTGATATTTGATATGCTTTTGGCAAGTCTGGATAAAAATAGTTTTTTCTATCATTTTTACTGTTTCTTTCTATTTCACAGTTTGTTGTTATCCCTGCTTTTACGGCATATTCTACTACTTTTTCGTTTAATACTGGTAAAGTTCCTGGCATTGCCATGCATATTGGGCATACTTGTGTGTTTGGCTCTGCTCCAAATTTTGTTGGACATTTACAGAATATTTTTGTTTTTGTTGATAACTCTGCATGTACTTCTAGTCCTATGACTGTTTCATATTCTTCTATGGACATATTATTATCATTCCTTTCTTTATAATACACCAAATTGGTTAGAAATTGCTAATCTAGCATTATATTTTTAGTTTTATTTCATTGGGCGGACACAGGACCCGCCCCTACAGCATTTACTACATTTATGATTTTTTTTGATTTTTAATTTATGTTATTTCAATGGTTATACGCAATATCCCCCTACATTTGTCATAATTATTTTTTAACTCTATTTCTTAAATGTTGGTTTATACCTTTCGCTAAATTTTGTAGCTTGCTCATAAGTATATCCTGCATTTAATAATGTTTCTTCATCAAAACGTTTTCCTATTAATTGCATTCCTACTGGCATTCCCTTGCTATCTACACCACATGGCATAGATAGTCCTGGAAGACCTGCTATGTTTACTGATACTGTACATATATCTGATAAATACATTTCTAGTGGATTATCTGATTTTTCTCCGATTTTGAATGCTGTAGTTGGAGCTGTTGGCGTTAATATTATATCATGATTTTCAAAGACTTCATCAAATCTACTTTTTACTAATGTTCTAACTTGTTGTGCCTTTTTATAGTATGCATCATAATATCCTGAGCTTAATACATATGTGCCAAGTATTATTCTTCTTTTTACTTCATCTCCAAATCCTTCGCTTCTTGAGTTGATATAAATGTCTCTTAAATTATTAAATTTTTGGCTTCTATATCCATATCTGATTCCATCAAATCTGCCTAAGTTTGAACTTGCTTCTGCACATGCAATAATGTAATATGTCGCTAGTGCATAATTTGCTATATCTAATGATACCTCTTCTATAATTGCTCCTAATTCCTTGTATTTTTCTATAGCTTTTTCTATATTTTCTTTTACTTCTTTGTTTATTCCATCTCCAAAGAATTCTTTTGGAACTGCTATTTTTAGCCCTTTCACATCATTTTTTAATGCTTTTGTATAGTCTTTTTTTTCTCTCTTTGCTGATGTTGTATCTTTGTCATCATGTCCTGCTATTACATTTAATAAAATTGATGTGTCTTTTACATCTTTTGTGAATGTTCCTATTTGGTCTAATGATGATGCATATGCAATTAGCCCATATCTTGAAACTAGTCCATATGTAGGTTTTAATCCTACAATTCCACAACACCCTGCTGGTTGACGAATACTGCCTCCTGTATCTGAACCTAAAGCCCATGGTACCATGTCTGATGCAACTGCTGCTGCTGAACCTCCTGATGAACCTCCCGGTACTCTACTTAAGTCCCATGGATTTTTAGTTTTCTTGAAATATGAAGTTTCTGTTGAACTTCCCATTGCAAATTCATCCATGTTTGTTTTTCCAAGGTTTATCATATTTTTATCATTTATTTTTTCTATTACTGTTGCATTATATGGTGCAACAAAGTTTTCTAGCATTTTAGATGCACATGTAGTTTTTACTCCATTTATACATATATTATCTTTTATTCCTATTGGAATTCCTGCTAATTCTCCTTTTATTTCCCCTTTGTTTATTTTTTCTTCAATGTTTTTTGCTTTTTCTAATGCTTCATCTGTTGTTAGTGTAATAAAGGCTTGTACATCTTTTTCTTTTTCATTTATTCTATCTATATATGCTTTATTTATTTCTGTTATTGTAAGTTCTTTGTTTTTTATCTTTTCTTGCAGTTCGTGAACTGTTAATTCTGTAATATCCATTTTTTATTATCATTCCTTTCTCATGATATCTTCTACAATAGGTAATTAATAATTAATCAATTCGAAAAATTATTTAAATGAGATTGAGATTAGAAAATGTTTTAAATTCATTTATAGGGAATCTCGAACGTGATGAGAGGGCGCTGTAAATGAATTTATTACATTTTCTGTGAAATCGAATTGTATAATTTTGAGAATTTATTAATTCATTAATTATCTATTATATCTTTTATTTTTTAACAATTACTGGGCGGACGCTCAAAGGGCGACCCTACAGTAGTACAATAATTGACTATGTCAATTATTGTACTACTTTTGGTACTCTAATCATATCATCCTGTTCCTCTGGGAAATTCTTAATCATACCTTCTATATTTCCAAATCTATCTATCTCATCTTTTCTAAAAACATTATAAGAATCTCTTTCTCCTATTGTTTCTTTTAGACCTTCTACATCTACTTTATTTACTAAATTTGCATAATTTAATATATCTTGTAGATTTAATAGATATTTTTCTATTTCATTATCCTGTAATTTTAATCTTGCTAAATTTGCAATATGCAATAGTTCTTCTTTTTTTACCTCCATTAAAATCTTCCTTTCTCTTTTATTAATGTTATCATTATATACTTTTTTTGGTATAATATCAATGTTTTATTAATTATTTATCTTAAGCAATCCCTTAGAAGAATGGTCACGGTGCTACCTAATCCCCTACATTTTTAATGAATAGTGAATAGTGAATGGTGAATAGTTAATAATTATTCATTCTTCACTATTCATTATTAACTATTCATTATTTATCTATGGATATATGAATTTCTTTTAATTGTTCTTTTGTTACATTTCCTGGTGCATTCATTAATAAGTCTTGTGCTTTCGCATTCATTGGAAATGCTATTATATCTCTTATGCATTCTTCTCCTGTTAATAACATTATCATTCTATCTATTCCTGGTGCTATTCCAGCATGTGGTGGTGCTCCATATTGAAAGGCTTCATATAATGCTCCAAATTTCGTTTTTATATCTTCTTCTGTGTAACCTAATATTTCAAATACTTTTTTCATTATTTCTATATCATGATTTCTTACTGCTCCTGATGATAGTTCAATTCCATTACATACTATGTCATATTGATATGCAAGAATGTCTAGTTTATCTTGCTCTTCTAATGCTTTTATTCCTCCTTGTGGCATTGAAAATGGATTATGACAAAATCCTAGTTCTCCATTATCTTTTATTTCATACATTGGAAAGTCAACTATCCAACAAAATTCAAATTTGTTTTCATCTATTAATCCCAATTTCTTTCCAGCTTCTTCTCTTATAAGTCCTGATAATTCTTCTACCCTTCCTTTATGTTCTGCTATAAAGAAAATTGCATCACCTATTTCTGTTTTTGTTCTTTCTAGCATTTCTTGTTTTTCTCTTTCTGGTATTAGTTTTGCAATTGGTCCTTGTAAACTTCCATCTTCCATAACTCTTAGCCATGCAAGTCCTTTTGCCTTACAGTCTTTTATTGCATATTCTGTCATGTCTTCGAAAAATGTTCTTGGCATATTTTTTACATCTTTTACTGTTATTGTTCTTACTATCTTTCCATTAAATACTTTTATATCAAGTTTTTCAAATATGTCTGTTATATCTTCTATTATTAATGGATTTCTTAAATCTGGTTTGTCTGTACCGTATTTTAACATTGCTTCTTTATATGTTATTCTTGGGAATGGATATTTTACTATTTCTTTGTTTGAAAATTGTTTGAAAGTGTCGTACATTACTTTTTCTATTACATTAAATACGTCTTCTTGTTTTGCAAATGACATTTCCATGTCTAATTGGTAGAATTCTCCTGGACTTCTATCTGCTCTTGCGTCTTCATCTCTAAAACATGGGGCTACTTGAAAATATTTGTCTATTCCTGATACCATTAATAATTGTTTAAATTGTTGTGGTGCTTGTGGTAATGCATAAAATTTCCCTGGGTTTAATCTGCTTGGTACTAAATAATCCCTTGCTCCTTCTGGTGATGAGCTTGTAAGTATTGGTGTTTGTACTTCTAGAAATCCCTGTTCTATCATTTTCATTCTTAAAAATTGAATTACTTCTGCTCTTAGTTTAATATTTTCTAATACCTTTTTATTTCTTAAGTCCAAATATCTATATTTTAGTCTTAAGTCTTCACGTGTTTTTTTGCTTTCTGATATTTCAAATGGTAGCATTTTTGTTCTTTTACTTAATATTTCTATTTTTTCTGCTTTAAGTTCTACAAGTCCTGTTTCTAATTTTTCATTTATTGTTTCTTCATCTCTTTTTCTTATAACTCCTGAAATTGATACTGTTGATTCTATTGGAATTTTTGCTGCAAATTCTACTAGCTCTTCATTGTCTCTCACTACTACTTGTGTTATTCCATATTGATCCCTTAAATCAATAAATAGAACTCCTCCTAAGTCCCTAATTGTGTCTATCCATCCTGCAAGTTTTGCTTCCTTTCCTACATCTCCAATCCTCATTTGTGAACATAAATAAGTTCTGTAATCATTCATTTTATATCCCTTTCCTTCCTTTACATATACAAGGATAATTCGGAAAAGAAATCAAAAATAGCTTCCATCCTTGTATATTAATAATACAGGGACGAAAGCCTTACTTCCGCGGTACCACCCTTTTTGAAAATAATTATGATATTTTCCTCTTTTTAAAAATGCTCCAATGTGTTTCACTAATTGAACTATTTAAAAATGCTTCCAGCCTATGACATTTTTTCTCTATTAATAGTTTTATCAATTGCTTTCATCTTCATCGCATTGTTTTAATTTTTCATTATTATATATTAGCTTTCCTCATATGTCAATATTTTAAACATATAAAATTTAATTTCCCATAGGAGAAAGTGGTGCAAATACATCTGCACCACCTCTCCTTTGGTTCACTTCATTTTCACTTATACATCCTTTGGTTCACCTCATAAGATTTCCTATTTTAATATTTCTTATTATTTCATATGCTTTTGTCCGCAGGTTCTTCTTGATTATGTTATCCTTGAAGCTATCATCATCATCTGCATCTGAGTAACCCGCTGTTTCATATGAGATTATCATTGTATGCATAAAAACAAGTTCAAGTTGAGATTATTTTTGGTTTTCTCTTGACTTTCAAATCATTTTATGCAATAATGGAATTGTAATCCATATTTACATAAAATATTATCACATCAATAACAAAAGTGGCTTAGACATGTGGACGCACAATGTGCGCCCCTACACTAAAAAACAAAACTTTTCTATTATATGAATAATTAAAGGAGAATAAAACTATGAATACTTATATAAAACGATTATTAGAAAATGATATTATTGAGAATAGTAAATCATTTCCTGTTATTTTAGTATGTGGACCTAGACAGGTAGGAAAAACAACTGTATTAAAAAAGCTTTCAAGTAATAAATTAAACTATGTAAGTTTAGATGACCCATTAGAGAGAAAGAGTGCAAAAGAAGACCCTTCATTATTTTTAGAAAACCATAAAACACCATTAATTATTGATGAAATTCAATATGCTACAGAATTATTACCATATATAAAAATGAAAGTAGATAAAGCTAGATTAGAAGCTCTTGAGGATAATACAAATTGTAATGGTTTATATTACTTAACAGGTTCACAAATGTTTACAATGATGGAAAATGTAAGCGAAAGCTTAGCTGGAAGGGTTGGAATTATTGATATGTATGGACTATCTTATAGTGAGCTTATTGGTCGTGAACAAGATTACTTTTTACCAACAAAGGACAGATGTAGTAAAAGGGAAAACAACAAAAGACCTGAGACTTTAGAAGTGTTTGAAAAAATCATTAGAGGTTCTTTCCCTGCATTATACCAAAATGAAAATATTAGTACTGAAAAATTTTACAATAGCTATTTAAGAACTTATTTAGAAAGAGATATTAGAGATATGGTTACAATTAAAGAAGAAACCAAATTTTTAACTTTTATGTCTGCAGTGGCTGCAAGAACAGGTCAAGAACTTAACTACGATAATATAGCTAAAGATGCAGAAATTGATAATAAAACAGCAAAAAATTGGCTTAGTCTTTTAAGGACTTCTGGATTAATCTTTTTGTTACAACCATATTCTAATAATCCCACTACAAGAGCAATTAAAACTCCCAAAATGTACTTTACTGATACTGGGCTTGCTTGTTATTTATCTGGATATTCTGATGCAAAAACATTAGAAAGAAGTGCAATGAATGGACATATATTCGAAACCTATGTTGTAATGGAAATTGTAAAATCTTTTGTAAATGATAATAAAGACCCAAGATTATATTTGAATTTCTATAGAGATAGTAATCAAATTGAAATTGATTTAGTTATTACTATGAATAATACTGTTTATCCAATAGAAATTAAAAAATCTAAAAATCCAAATAACGATATGATTAAGAATTTTAAAATATTAAATAAGGGAGAGAAAGAAATTGGAGAAGGTGGCATTATTTGTATGGTTGAAAAAATAGTTCCACTTGATGAAAAAAATATTGCAATACCAATTCAATGTGTATAATCTAAAGAGATGGTAATTAAATTTTATATTTAATTACCACCTAGTATAATAATGTTAAGTCAGAAATGACTCGACATTATTTTGCCAATAGGGACGGAGAATTGCCAATAGGGACGGAGAATTATGGCAAAATATTGCCATAATTCTCCGTCCCTAT
>CAPYID010000014.1 GCA_948739805.1 uncultured Clostridia bacterium
GGATTTACATTTTACTGTAGCAAAAGTAGAAGTGGAAAATTTAGTGTTAAGCTGAAGACAAGCAAGAAGAAATTTAGACAGAAAGTAAAAGCTATGAAAGTATGGCTATATCAAAATAGAGATATAAAAGTAAGTGACTTAATGGAACAAATAAAGATTAAGTTAATTGGACATTATCGATATTATGGAATTTCACACAATGGCAGAATGATAAGTTGTTTTAGGCAAAGAACAATAGATTTTCTATATAAAATTCTAAATAGAAGAAGTCATAAGAAAAGCTATACAGTAGAAGGTTTTAAGGAAATGTTAAAGGTATATAAATTGCCATATCCTAAAATTTATATAAGCTTATTTGATTGGAAGTAAATGTTATTATGAGGAGCCGTATGCAGGAAAACTGCACGTACGGTTCTGTATAGGGGCTTGTGTCGTGAGGCACTTGTCTACTAAACTTGTATGGGGGATAAAAAAATGAATGAATATATAAATTTGACGTTAGAAAACATTGATGAGGAGCATATATGTTGTGCAATAGGAGATAAAAAACATCAAGCAGGTGTTGATAGTAAAAAAGAATGGATTAAGAGTAAATTAAAAGATGGTCATATTTTCAGAAAGTTAAATGCAAGAGGGAAAATTTTTATTGAATATGAACCAATAGAAACTGCTTGGATACCTATTAGTGGTAAAAACTATGAATATATTTATTGCTTATGGGTAGCAGGAAGTTTCAAAGGAAAAGGAATTGGAAAAGAATTACTAGAATATGCAATAAATGATTCCAAAGAAAAAGGAAAAAGTGGTATATGTACTTTAGTTTCAAAAAAGAAGAAACCTTTTATTGGAGAAAAGAAATTTTTTGAACATTATGGATTTAAAGTAGTAGATAGTATTGCAGATTATGAATTATTAGCTTTGCAATTTGAAAATGGAGAAACACCTAAATTCAATGATAATGCAAGAACTATGAAAATAGATAATCAAGATTTCACTATTTATTATAGCAACGAATGTCCTTATGTAGAATACGAAGTAGATGAACTAACTGAATATGCAAAAGAGAATAATATTAAAATTAACTTTATAAAAATAGATTCATTAGAAAAAGCAAAAAATGCACCTTGTATATTCAATAATTGGGCAAATTTTTATAAGGGAGAATTTGTTTCAAATACTATACTAAATGCTAATTCATTTAAAAAGTTAATAGACTAACAAATTACAATTTTGTAGTTTGAAAGATTTATAATAATTTATCGAGCAAATACATTATAATTGAATGGTAGCCTAACAAGCCATTGTTAAAAAAGTGAATAAATAGTAGAATAATGCTTGTAAGGAGGAAAAGTATGGAAGATAAAAAAAATTTTGGTAAGTATATTACAGAAAAAAGAAAAGCAGTTGGTTTGACGCAAGAAGAACTTGCAAATAGACTATATGTAATTCCCACAACTGTTTCAAAATGGGAAAGGGGTATTACCTATCCAGATATAACAATGATTACTAATCTTTGCAGAGAACTCTATATTTCTGAACACGAATTTTTTACTGCCTGTGATGATGAAGCAATGAATCAAGAAAAAAGAGAAATAAAGAGATATAGAACTATAAAAAAAATAATTCATTATTGTATTTCTATTGGGTATTTAATTGCTTTGATTACTTGTTTTATTTGTAATTTAGCAATAGACCATAAAATATCGTGGTTTCTAATTGTTTTGACTTCAATAGGAATATCGTTTTCTATTACTAATTTACCATATTATTTAAAAAAAGATAAGTATAGAGTGGCAAAAATTTCACTTATTGTAACTATACTAATTTATATTCTCTTGTTTATTACAAACTTAGTTAGTAATGGTAATTGGTTGTTGCAAGCATTTGCTATTGCTACTTTTGAATTTATATTATTATGGTTAGGAATAGTAATTTGTACTTTTATAAAAATAGATAAATATTATAAAATATCTATTGCTTTAATATTGTTATCAATTTGTACTGCTTTTACAAATCCATTTTGTGAAAAAATACTTAATATAGTTAGTCAATCCAATAATACTTATAACATAATTGTTGCTATTTTATTAGTAATAACTACTATTATCATTAGTATAAAAAGATTTTCAGGTAAGAAAGTGTAGTGAATGATAAATATAAAGTAAGTGAGAAATTACAATAAGTAGGGCAGGTAATTTGAAAATTATCTGATCTTATGTTATTATAAATGCAATAAGTAAAAATAAGAAGGAAGAATATGAAAAAAATAGACAAAGAAGAATTACATAGTATTTTTATAGGGATAAAAGATGGTAATGAATTAGCATTTAATAATCTATATGAAAAGTATAAAGTATTAGTATATGCAGTAGCATTTTCTATTCTTAAAAATAGAGAAAATAGTGAAGATATAGTGCAAAAGGTATTTATAAAATTATGGAGAATAGAGAAAAACAAACTTCCAACAAGTAATGAAGCCAGTTGGTTATATTCTTTGACTAAGAATGAAACATTAAATTTTTTAAGAAATCAAAAAGAAGAACTTAATATTGATGAAGTGTATTATATAACGAATGAAGATAAAGAATTGAATGAAATTATAGAAAAGGACATTTACAATAAAATAATTTCAAGATTAAATAAAAAGGAACAAGAAATTGTGTCATTAAAAATACTATCAAATTTGTCTTTCAAAGAAATTTCACAAATTTTAAATATGCCTATTGGAACAGTACAATGGAAATACTATAAATCTTTACATACATTAAAAATGCTATTAAGTAATTTATCAATGTTCGTTATAACCATGACTATATTTGTTCTAAAAAAGTTGTTTATGAAAGAAAAGCGAAGTGAGCAGATAATAGAAGAAAGGAAAAAAGAAGAACAGGTAGAGGATTCAACAGGGAAAAGACAAGAAAGTGTATCGAAAGAAGAAGCAAATATAATAGAAGATACAACAATAACGGTGGATAGAGTAGAAATTGTAGAAACAGAAGAAAATGTAAGGATGGATATAAAAGATTTAGGAATATTAAGTGTCTCGAGCATATTTTTAATTGCTACAATTATTTTTTTCATAATTTTTATAAAACACCAACAAAAAGCAAAGAAAAAAGTGTCTAAATAATAGAAAGGATAAAAGGTGGTACTTATGAAGAAAAATGAAAAAATAATGATAGGAATTTTAGTATTAATATTGCTAGTAATGATAGGTATATTGATTTTAAATAAGGTAACAATCAATAAGCAAGATATTTGGATAGACAAAGATAATCCTGTTAGTAGCCATGAAATTGATAATTCAGATAGCGAACCAAAAGAACTAGGAAGAATTATAAAAGTTAATGGAATATTATATTATGACACAGGAGAGAAGAGTACAGCACTTCGTTGTGGGATGATGGATGGAAATATTACAAAAGTAGTTAATGAAACGAAGATTCCAGAAGATAATGGAGAAGCTAATTTTGAGGGGGCAGAAGGTTATCAATATGGAAGAGAAAACACAATAGAAGTACCAATAGATGGAGAATGGGTAATATTTAAAGCAAAAGAATATTCATTCTGTGGAGTAATAAAACAAGTAGAACAAAACCTATTTTTTGTAGAACCAGATGAAAGCGAAGAAATAAGAAAATCAGCAGATTTAATTATGGTAGGAAAATTAAAACTTGATACTAATGTAAAATTTGAAGTAGGAGAAAGAGTAAAGATAACTTATGATGGAGATGTAATGGAAACATACCCAGTACAAATAAAAGCCATAAAATATGAAAATATAGAAAATAAAGATTTCACAATAAAGGTATATGATAAAAGCCCAGAAGAATATAATACAGTACATAAAATATTAGATAAAGACGAAACAGATAAATATGATTATAGCATCTATGCTTATAAAGTAAGTGTAAATATAGTGATAAATGGAGAAGAGATGTCTTTAAGAAATGCGTTATTAGAGAATAAAATAACAATGGAGGAAATAATAGAAAAAGCTAACAAAGATTTGCCAAATACTGATACATACAAAGATGGAGGAAGTAAGGAATACCATTATCAACTATATACAATAATCAAACTTAACAAAATAATAACAGGATGGGAAAATACTAATAAAGACGTGTATATAGGTATGCCAGACTTAAGTATAAATGATTTAGAATTATAGAAGTAAGAGGTAGAAGATATATTTTTGAATATTATATAGATATAAGAATGGAAAAAATCAACAATACTTGCGTTTACATAAAAAACATAGTATAATAGAGAGGAAATAATTAAAAAAAGTAGTTATATTTCTAAGAAACGAGGTAGTATTGTGATAAAAGAAAAAAAGATATGTTGGTTTTTGAAAATAAATAATACTCAAGACGTAAGATTTTGCCAAAAGTATAAAAATACAAACGAATTAAACTTAGAAGATAATAAGAAAATAATTGATAGATTATATAAAGAAGATACAAAAGAAATCTGTTGGATAGGAGATGAAGCTATTTCTTATCCAAATTTTATTGAGCTAGTGAAATATTCAAAAGAAAGAAACATAAGAAATAAAATATTGTTTAATAATATTTCTAATTGTAAAATAGAAGCGATAATGAAGATTGTTAAATATGTAGATTATATTACAGTAACATTAGATTCTATTGAAGAAGAAGTAAATGAAAAGTTAGGAAAAGGTAAAGAGTATTATAAAGAGATTTGTAAATACATAAAACTATTACAAGATCAAGTACATATTAATATATTAACTATGATAAACTCACAAAATGCTATAGAACAGAAAAAAATAGAAGAAGAACTTCTTAAATTTAGAATTGATTCTTGGATAATATTAGGATTTATGCCTATTTTATTAGATAGACAAGCAGACGTGGAAAGTTTAAAAGTATCAAAAATTAATTGCAAATTTTATTATACATTGCCATATATGCTTTTTAATAGATTGAAACACTTTTATACATTAACTGAATATACAATAGCAAGGAAGTATAGCATCATATTGCCAAATGGAGATATTGCTGTAACGAATGAAAATGAAAGTTTTGTGATTGGTAATATATTGAAAGATACTAAGGAAAGAATTGAGAAAAATTATAACAATAAAAGAAGATATTTAATACCTAAACAAAGAGAACAAAAAATAAGAATTTTTATAGCAAATAGTAATGAAGAGATTATAAATGAAGTAATTAATGAGCTTACTACACTAAAATATGTGGAGATAATTGGAACTTCAAAAACAGGGAAAAAGACAATTGAAAGAATATTGGAAATGAAACCTGAAATAGCATTTTTACAATATGACTTTGAAGACATATTAGGCTATAATATTATACTAGAATTGATACAAAAATTACAGCTAGAAACACCAGTGTTTCATTTATTTTCTGATATTATTCCTGACAAAGAATTACATGATTTAATAAGAAAAGATTTTTGCAAAATAAATGCTTGGATTCCAAACCGTCATTATAAAGAACGTATTGTAGATATTATAGAAACATATAAAAAATATAGAGATAAAGACTAAAATTTTATTGAAAATTATTTGCTCTTATGATATTATAAAAAACGATTTATAGTATAGAAAGAGGGAGCTTATAATGGAAAAATATAAGATGCAAAGTATTGATAGACTAGACATTAGCGATAAAGCAATTAAAATGTTTAGAGAAAATAAAATAGAAACATTAGGAGAATTATGTTGCAAAACTAAAACAGAGTTAAAAGAAATGGAATTAAAGCAGGGAGAAACAAAAGTATATAAACTATCAGAAGATGAATTTAAACAAATAGATTTAGATTTAGGGGAAATTGGTTTACATTTAGCACTATAATCTTTTTTTCAAAATCACTTCAAAATTATTTCATTGTTTTTTATATAATGTGTTATAGAATATTAATATGAAGGGAAAGAGAAGAATAAAAACTTTTCTTTTTCTTCTTTTTTTATTTTATTGACAAAGGAGTTATATAAAAATGAATCAAAAGGAAATAGAAGTAATGCCTGTTAATAGTAAACTATTAGAAATAATATCGCCAGAAGGATTAAAAGTTAAAAGAGACATAGTAGAAACAGGAGAAAAAATTTCAAGAATTTATTTTATATCTAGTTATCCAGAAGAACCAAATTTTGGGTGGATTTCAAATTTAGCGAATATAAAAAATACAGTTATTTCTATATTTGTTAATCCAGTAGATCCACAAGTATTTTTAGATGGATTAAAGAAAGGTACAAATTCAGATAAAAACATATTTAACACAACAAGAGATGAAGTAGAAAAAATAAGAGCAGAATCAAGATATAATGCTTCAATAAGGATTATAAAAGATATAGAAGATAATAATAATTCTTATGTATATATTTCTATATTAGCACAAGTATCAGGAAACAATGAATTAGATTTAGAAAATAATTGCAAAACATTCAAAAACAGAGTGGCAAGTTTAGGAATGAGAGTTAGAAGTTGTGCATTTAATATGGATAAAGCATATAGGCAAGTTGCACCTTTTGGAGTTCAGGATAAAGAGCTATTTGATATTTCTAAACAAAATATGCAAGTTGGTACTTTAATGCAAGGACAACCATTTGCAGGTTCAGGCTTCGCAGATAAAACAGGATATTATTTAGGCTCGGATCAAGAAGGTCGAATGATAGCGATTGATCCATTTATAAAGTCTGCAGATAGAACTAATTCTAATTTTGCTATTGTAGGTCAATCTGGTGGAGGAAAATCTTATGCAGTAAAAAAGATATTGCTTAATGAGTATGTCAGTGGAACAAAGATACGGAATTATAGATCCAGAGCATGAATATAAAGATATGTGTTCTAAGATAGAAAATTCAAAATGGATAGATTGTAGTGGTGGAATTGGAGAAAATGTTGGAAGAATAAATCCACTTCAGGTATATAATCTTGCAACAGTAGATTTGGAAGATGAATATGAAAATGTAAAAAGCCCTCTTGCTCTTCATTTTCAAAATTTAGGTACATTCTTTAGTTTGTATTTTAGAAATCAATTAAGTGTAAGAGTAACAGCAATTTTAAATGAAACATTAGAAGAATTATATAAAAACTTTGGAATTACATGGGAGACAAATACTTCAAAATTAAAGAATAATCAATTTCCTATAATGAAAGACCTTTATGACTTGCTTTTAGAAAAGCATAAAAAAGAAACAGAGCCAAAAAGAAAAGAGGACTATGAAAACTTATCATCAATTATAAGAGAACTTGCAATTCGGAGCAGATTCTCAAATGTTTAATGGATATACAACTATTGAAAACGATTCAAGTTTTATGGTTTTAGATACAAGTAACATGGAAGGCAGTAAAGAAAATGTAAAAAGTTGTCAATATTTTAATATGCTAAGGTTCTGTCAAAACGAAGCATTTCGTAATAGAAATGAAAAATATATGATAGTTGCAGATGAAAGCTATCTATTACTTGATCCAAAAGTACCACAGGGAACAGAGTTTTTAAGAAATTTCAGTAAACGTGCTAGAAAATATAATTGTAGTTTAGTTGTTATTACTCAAAGTATAATAGATTTCTTGGCAGAGGACATAAAACAATATGGACAAGCTCTATTTGATAACTCAACTTATAAAATGTTTTTTGGAATGGATGGTAAGAATTTGCAACAGGCAAAAGAGTTATGGGAATTAACAACAGAAGAAACCAATCTTTTATCTAATAAGGTTAGAGGACAATGTCTTTTATTCATAGGTTCAACGCGTATGCTATGTAGAGTTAAATCTCAAAATTGGGAGAAACCTTATCTAACAGGTGGTGGAGAATAGAATATGGAAATGATAAAGAAGGCTATAAAAATTAAGGTTACAATTTTTATAGTCATAGGATTAATAATATTAACAGCATTTGGTGTAATTATTGATAGTATAGATAGTAAAATTAACAACAAAGACAAAAAGGAAATAACAACGCATTATGAAAATATGATATACAAAGGTGGAAGTTTACCATTACCATATCCACAAGACTATGTTGTATTAACATCATATTTTAATCCTAATCGTATTCATCCAATTACAGGCAAAGTACAAGCACATAAAGGAGTTGACATTGTATCCAATAAAGGCACTGAAATATTAGCAGTTGCAGATGGAGAAGTTACAGTATCAGGATTTGATCCAGTAGGGTATGGAAACTGGGTAGAAATTGAACATTCAATAGATGGAGAAACATTTAGAACCAGATATGGACACATGAGAGATACACCACTTGTTAAAGTAGGAGATATTATTACAGCAGGAACAGTAATAGGTATTCAAGGTAATACTGGTGGAAGCACAGGGGAACACTTGCATTTTGAAATAAGAATAAATGGGGAGGCAGTAAATCCACTTCCATATTTAATTGGAAAAGATACAATAAATGCACAAACAGTATGGTAAATAAGGAGAAAAGTTTAATGGAAGAAAGTAAAAAAGACATATATAAAGTTATTTTGTTAGGAGTAAGTATAATACTGCTAATTATATTTGTAGTAATCAGTAAAAATGTTAAGAGTAGCAATGAAAGCAATATTATACAAAACGATATATATTCAAATAAGAACAGTATAGATGAGAACAATCTTAAAAGAATATCTGGATATAATAATTTATATTATTATGAAATAGATTTAGAAACATATTAAGGAGGAGTTCAATATGCAAAGTTATACAACTAAATCAATAATTATAAAAATAATAGTATGTTTAGGGATAATTCTATTATTGTTTCTATTATTATACATATCAAAGAAGAAAAACAGTAATGCTGAAAATGAAATTATAAAAAATGCGACTATTGTGGAATATGAGATAATAAATAGCATTGACAATATTGATGAATACCAAAAAAGAGTTTATGAAGAATCAATTAAATAATTCCTTCAAAAAGGCTTCAAAATCATTTCATTGTTTTTCTATTTTTAATGAATATAATATTAGTATATAAGAATGTTTTCAAAGTAGAAGAAAAAATCTTCTGCTTTTATTATTTTAGAGGAGCAATGATAATGGATGAAATTGAGAAAAAAGACAATACATATAATTCAAAAGTAAAAAAGTTAATTTATGTTGGAAGATGCTTAAACAATGAATTAGAAAGGATCATTTCAGAGGAAAGAGTTGTAGTAATTCAGAGATTACAAAATGAATATAACATGACATCACTTTTTAAAGAAGATTTAAGAGCAATAAATCAAATAAATTATTTAGTTTTAGACCTATCAGCTTTTACAAACTCAACAAATAATGATGAAATACTTAGAAACTTAGATAGATTACGTGGAAATTATGAATTTAGAATTATTTTAATTGCACCAGGATATAGAAGAGGAAATGAACTATTAGCATCTTGTTTTAATATGGGAATTTATAATCTTGTAACAGCACAGAATGATACACAAATGTATGATCAATTAAAGATATGCTTATCTGATAAAGGAATGACCTATGCACAAGCATCTCAATATAGAATTGATATTTTAAATAATAGGCAAAAGAATACAGAAGTAATTAAAACGAACTATGAAAAAGTAAAACAGGATGTATCAATTGGAGTATTAGGAGTAACTAATCATATCGGAGCTACAACGTGGTCGATAAATTTACTTCACTTTTTAACAACTATTCCAAATGTATCAGCTTGTCTTATAGAAGCAAATAATCATAAAGACATAAAAGATATAAAAGATTTAAGTGAAATTAATACAATGGGAATAGAACATTATCCAACTACTGCAGAAATAAAAGTCGGTGGAATGGAAATGTATTATGACATATCAAAAATTGGAGAAATAGTATCTCAAAAGTATGATTTCTATATTTATGATTATGGAAATACAAAAGAATTATCAGAACTGGATTTAGCTTCATTTCTTAATAAGGATATTAAGTTTATTATTATGGGTTCTAAACCTTGGGAATATAAATATATTTCAAGAACATTTAATGCTATACAATTACAAGAAGCACAAGACAGCTTATATTTAATATATAACTTTGTAAGACAAGAAGACTGGAAAGAAATAAAATCGCAGATGGGAAATCTTAATGTATATTTTAATGAATATCAACCAGAACCATTTGTATTACATTCAAAAGGGTATTTAGAAGAAACATTAAAGCGATACTTAACCAATGTAAATTACGAAGAAATAAATAGAAGTAAGAAAAAATTTAATTTTTTTAAGAGGAAATCAAAATGAAAAATTATGAAGATATGAGTGTAAAAGAGAAAAGAACAACACTAAGTGAAGTGTATGGTCTATATAATTTATATAGAAATTTTGAAATTGCATACGATTCTTTACCAAATGATTTAAAAGAAAAACTAAATAATGAATTTGAAAATAATAAACCTGATAATCTAATTAGAACATTATCAATTGTTGTAACAGATTTATATAATATTGCAGATGAATTATACAAAAAAACAGAACAACCAAATATAGAAGAAGAGAGGTAATTATTGATATGAGTGATTTATATAATTTAAGTAGAGAAGAACTAATAGGAGTTATGAAATCCTATGATAAATACATAACAGAATATTTTGAAAATCATGCTGAAGGATGCCCAGTATGTTTGGAGGAATTTTATAACAATGAATATAAAGAATTTATAGAGAATTTATATAAAAGAGTATGTCAAAACTATTGCAATACAATGAATAAAGAATTACTGCTAGAGGATGATAAAAATTTAATACATCATATTTTTGTTAGAGATGAATTTATAGAGTTAGCAGAAGATGGAAAAATAAATATAAATAATTATAAAAAGTATTTAGACTTAAATTTAGGGGCAGATTTTGAAAAAGGAGAATTTATATACAATTCATATAAAGAATTATATGAATCTTACGTTAGAGATGAAATATATGGAGATATACGAGATTTAGGGTTATATGATGATTATGGGTATTGGGATTTTGAAATATCAAAAGAAGATTTACAAGCATTAAACGAATTAGTAGGAGAAAATTTTGATGTGTCTAATCCTGAAAAAGAAAATGAAAAAGAGAAGGATTTATAAAAGTTTAAGTATTAGGAGGTAAAAATATTGGAAAAAGACTTATTAAAAAAGTTGGCAAAGAAACATGATGAAAATTGGGATAAAGTAATGGAATTAGCAAAAGAAAATGGATTTATTACACAAACATTTGCAGGAACTGCAGTATTAATATGTAATGAAGAACAAATAAAAAACTATGGTTATGAAAAATATGAGCAAATACAGGAAACCAACAGTACATTAAATCAAATTAAAGAACTTGAAAATGAAGAAGAACTAGGATAGGAAGGAACAATATAAGATGAAAAGAAATAATATTGGATTTTATGAAAGATACAAGAAAGAGCAAAAACAAAAGAAAGTAGAGGAACATTTTAGAAAAAAATACAATATAAGTGATGATAAAACAGTTGTAATTGAAAAGAAGTCTAAAATAGATAAAGTATTATTTTATTTAAGAAGTTTTATAGCAATTATATTAAAAATCTTTACATACTTTTTGATTTTTGGATTATCGACAATTGGAGCAACAGTTTTATTAAATGAATCATTGAGAGTAACATTTTTTGAAGTATTACAAACAATTATTTAAGATATTAGGAGGTTTATCATGGGATCAAAGAAAGTAGAAATTAAGAAATTATTTTTAACAATTATATTTATAATAGGAATATTATTAATTTTAGGAAATAAAAGTTTTGCAGTAACAAATGAATATATAAAAACAATTACAGAAAAATCAGGAATAACAGATATAGTAGGACAAGTTGATTTAGAAATTCAAGAAGATGGAAAAATATATGAATATGCTTCATTTATAGAAGAAAAGACAGATGTAGAAAAGAAAATGCAAAAACAGACAACAGAGCAAAAAGAATTGTCTTCAAATTCAAAACAATATTTAGATGAACATTTTGAAGAGCTGATTCAGTATGAAGATGAACAGTTTAAGGGAGAATTACAGTTAGTTGATTATAATATAGAAACTATAAATAATGGTTTTATTGAGAGAATAGATAGCAAAGAAATTATATTAACCAATATGCCTACAAATGATTTATCACAAGTAGATAAAACAAAAATAATTAATGGAAGAGAATATGTACTTATAAATGTAAATTGGGAATCAGAAGAAAATCAAGAAATAGATAACACTTTAGTACCAAAGCAATATAAAGGAACAGCTATATATCAATGTGTGATTAGAACAGAAAAACCAAGTACATATAAAGTATCAGCTAATTATATGGGAGAAGTTGAATCAAAGGAACAACTTTCTAATTATATAATAACTTATAAATTAAAAGAACAACCAAAAGGAGAAAGCAACATTGTAACTTCTATTGTAATAGTAGCAGGTGGAATTATAGTTTTAGGAATATTAGTATTTTTACTAAAACCAAATGCAACAATTTATAATGTGCAAAATGGAAATAAAATAGTAAAAATAAAATCTGCAAAAATAAGAAATGGGGCAATGATAGATATTACAAATAAGATACAAAATATATCAGGCAATAATTTTATTTTGCAGATTAATAGTTCAACACTTAATAGATTACTAAATAAAACAATAGTAATCAAATTAAATAATCAAAATAAAAAAGTAATGATTATATCAGGAAAAAATTATTTTAATTTTTAATGATATGAAAAATGTAACAAGGAAAGATGCGAAAATGAAGAGTAAAAAGATTATTATATATTGTTTGTTATTAATTTCATTATTATTTGCATTAGCTTTAACATTTCTTTTAGATAAAAACTTATATTTATGTCCAGAAGAATATGTTGAAACTAATGAGAAATCAATAATAATGGATGATGTAGAAGATAAAATCGAACTTAAATATAATTGGCAGATAGCAATTCCAAAATTAGATGTTATTGCACCTATTGGTGAAGGATCAGATATTGTTACTTTAAGAAATAGAGTAGGACATATAGCAGGAACAGGACAATTATCTCGGCAATATCTGTTTAGCTCGGACACAATAATACAAATAACTATACTTCAGGTTATTATTATTTTGACAGAATTGATGAATTAGAAATTGGAGATAAGATTAATTATCACATTAATAATCAAGATTTAATATTTTGTGTATCTGAATTTAGAGAAGTAGATGAAAAAGATTTATCTGTATTAGAGGAGACACAGAATACAAGGCTTACATTAATAACTTGCATTGCAGGTAAGCACAATAAGAGATATATAGTAGAATGTGATTTAATTTAGGAAAAGATTAATGTTTGGAGGTATTATAAATGAAATTTGGTAAAACAACTCTATTTTATACAATTTTCTTTAGTGTAACAATTGTATTATCAGTTATACTGTCATGTATTTTAGCAAATGTTCTTTCATTAGTTTATTCGGAAAATCCTCAAAACATAATTAATTTGAATCCAGGAATTATGATAGAGCGACTTTTTAATGAAAAAGCAGTAAATGAAATGTTTTGGATAATACTTGGAATGTTTTTACTTTTAATTATTGTAACGAGATTTCATAGGTGGTTTGGCTTAAAAGATTATAAATCAAAACTATACAAGGTTACTGATGATATACAAATTCCACAAAGAGTAGGCGATAAGCAGACACAGCAAGGTTCTTCTTGGTGGCTTAATAAAAAAGAATATAAGAAAGTATTTGATATAAATACAATTGATACAGAAAATGAAGCGATTAAAAAACTTTTATATAATGCAGATCAAGAAACGAATGCTATAAAAAAAATAACAATTCCATATAAAATAGTAGAAGAAAATGAAGTAGTAGATGAGGAAAAATTAAAAGAAGAAATTAATGAAGAATATAGCAAAATTAAAAGCAAAGAAATAAAAGAGGATGAGCAAAAGGTATTTAAAAAAGGTGGAATTGTTTTAGGAAGAGAAGAAAGAACAGTATTTTCAAAATGCGAGAGTTTTCCTTTCTTTAAAACAAGAAAAGTAGAAGATATTTATTATGTAGGAGATGATGTGCATACCCTAACGATAGGAGCAACACGTTCAGGTAAAACAAGATGCTTAGTTATTGAAAGTATATACAATTGTGGATTAGCAGGAGAAAGTATGATAATATCAGATCCAAAAGGGGAATTATTTGAATACACTTCTCGGAGGATTGAAACAACTTGGATATAATGTAGTTACATTAGATTTTAAAAATCCAATGAAATCAAGTCATTATAATTTCTTACAACCAGTAATTAACGAAATTAGAAAGGGAAATATCGCACAGGCACAACAGAGAGCATCTGACATTTGTGAATCATTAGTAGAAGATTCAAAACAAGAAAAAATATGGTCTAATGGGGAGAAAGCAACAATAAAATCTGCAATTATGAGTGTTTGTATGGAAGCACCACCAGAATGTCAAAATATAGCAAATGTATATTATTTTTTATCTAATATGTGTATGGAGCAAAAAGATGGAAGTATGCTTATGGACAAGTTTTTAGATAATATCAAAAAGGGTATTGGAAATTATATGGATTATGAAATTGGTGAAGAAATACCAAGAACTCCAAATCCTAATCATCCTGCTATTGGTGCTTTTGCTCCTGCTTTAGTTGCTTCGTCAAAAACAAGACAGAGTTTCTTTGCATCTGCATTAACAACTCTTGTACTATTTACTGACCAATATATTGCAAAAATGACATCTAAAACAGAAATAAAAGCAGAAGATTTAGCAAATAAGAAGACTGTTTTATATTTAATACTTCCTGATGAAAAACTAACATATTATTCTCTTTGTTCATTATTTGTAAATCAAATATATCAACAGTTAGTTAATATTGCAGATAATGGAGGAGGAAGATTAAAGAATAGAGTTAATTTTATCTTAGATGAATTTGGAAATTTTTCTCCAATTCCTAACTTTGGAGGATTTTTAACAGTTGGTGGAGGTAGAGGAATACGTTTCAATTTATTTTTACAAAGTTTCTCACAGCTAAATTCTAAATATGATGAAAATACAGCACAAAATATATGTGATAATACACATCTTTGGTGTTATCTTAAAACTTCAAATGATACAACAGCAGAAAAAATTAGTAAACGTATTCGGCTCTTATACTTGTAGCTCATACTCTGAAAGTAATTCTGGAAATGTTGGAGGTTCATCTATAAATAAAAGTAAATCAATGTCTTTAACACAAAGGTCGCTTTTAACACCTGCAGAAATATTAAGAATTAATAGACCATACTTACTTGTGATGTATTCAGGGCAAAATCCTGCTATGACTAAAGCACCAGACCTATCTAAATGGAACTTTAATCGAATGTTATCACTTGGAGATCAGGATTTTTGCACTAAGGTTAGAACGATAAGAGAAACAGCAAGATATGAAGCTAGTAATGCAGAAATTAAACTTTGGGATATTGATAGCAAAATGCAAGATGAAATTGAAAGACAAAAATCAGAGCAAGAAGCTGAAAGAAACAATGAAAGAATGAGAAGACTAGAAGCTATGAGAGAAATGAAATATACACATAGAGAACCTATGATAGGATTAGATAGAGATAAAATATATGAAAATATAGAAAAGGCAAGAGTAACTGAAAATGAAGAAGATGATGATAATGATGACGAGGAATAAGTAGATAATTATATTTTGCGAATTATTAATAAGTATGATATACTTAAAACGCAAAATGAAAAAATACATAATAATAAGGAGATTAAATTTATGGCAAAGAAATACAAAGAACCAATAAATGAAGAAATGGAAACTACTATAAATGTTTTATATGACGATAACATATTATCCATATATACAAATAAAGTATCATTACAAAGAAAGCTAAACAAACTTATTGGTGAACCAAAAAAAGAACATAAAATAAAGGATAAAATTACTGGTAGCTTTTGGGATATTTCTTTAAATGATAAAATAATAATAGGAAGATTACTAATAAAAGTAGATATATTTGAAATATATGGTTAAATAGTATAAGGAGGAATTTTACAATGGAACAGAGAATGAAGAAAGATGAATTACTAAAACTAATTGATAGTTTAAAAATAAGTCCAGATGAATTTTTGATTTTATCTAGTTCAGCATTAGTAATTAGAGGGATTTATCCTGATGCAGGGGATCTTGACATAGCAGTAACTGAAAAAGGGTTAAAAGAATTAAAAAACAATTACAATCTGAAACAAAAAGATAATGGGTGGTATATAGTAAATGATAAAGTAGAATGTGTACTTGAAACAAAGGAAGACTGGAAGATAGAGAAATATGACAAATATAACTTGGAAGATATAGAAATTTACTATGAAAAAATAAAAAATAGTAATAGAGAAAAAGACAATTTGAGGATTCCAATTGTAAAAGAATATATTAATAAAAAGAAAAACATATAGAAAAAATTTGAACTAAAAAAGAAGAGGTATATATGAAATTTAAGATTTTTGATGTAGTAGAAGTAAATAATGGAAACAAAGCGACTATATTATCTGTAGATAATGAACAATATAAAGTAGAAATTGTAACGAATGATGGAAAATCAAAAGGAATAGTAGATTTAGAAGAAAAAGATATAAAGAAGTTAATATTTAAAAAAGAGAATTGAAAAAATATATAAGGCAAGTAGTTGGTTGAAAATTACTTGCTTTTGTGTTATTATAGATAAAGCCAAATAGTAATTTGTAGGGATGATATTAAAAAATAGATAAAGGAGATGTTAATACTAAATGGATGAAAGGATAAAAAAGCAAATAGAATTTGCATTAGAAATTGATAAAGAAAAAAACATTTTTCGCCAGACACATTTATCTAATAATGGAAGAAACGAAAATGATGCAGAACATGCATGGCATATAGCAATTATGTCATATTTTTTACAAGAATATTCTAATGAAAAAGTAGATATTGCAAGAGTTATGATTATGTGTTTAATTCATGATATTGTAGAAATTGATGCAGGAGATACTTATGCCTATGATAGTGAAGGACTGAAAACGCAAAATAATAGAGAAAAAATAGCAAAAGAACGAATTTTTTCACTCTTACCAACAGACCAAAAAAAAGAATTTATATCAATATTTGATGAATTTGAGGAAAATCAGACACCTGAAGCAAAGTTTGCTCATGCAATGGATAATTTTCAACCTTTGATTCTTAATAACAGTAATGATGGAGGAGATTGGAGAGAGCATAATGTTACTGCTAAACAGGTTTATGGGAGACAATCAAAAACAAAAGATGGTTCAAAAAAATTGTTTGAAATAACTGATATGATATTGCAAGAAAATATAAAGAAAGGCAACATAAAAGAAGTCTAAAATAATATGCAGTAATACAAATTAGGAGAGATAATATGGTAAAATCAAATATCAAAAAAGAATTTAATTGTGATATAGTAAAGTTATGGAATATTATTACTGATAATACAAAATATAGTTGGAGAAGTGATTTGTCAAAAATAGAAATAATTGATGATAAACATTTCATAGAATATGCGAAAAATAATTATCCTACTTATTTCACGATTACTTCAAAAGAGAAATTAAAAGCATATAAATTTGATATAGAAAATACTAACATTAAAGGTAAATGGATAGGGATATTTAAAAAGCTAGGTAATGGAAATATATTATTGGATTTTACAGAAGAAATAGAAACTAATAATTTCATAATGAAGTTATTAGCAAAACCTTATTTGAAAAGTCAGCAAAAAAGATATATGAAAGATTTAGAAAAAGAATTAAATAAGTAGCACAAATTACAATTTTATAGTTTGAAAGAGTTATAGTAAGTTGTCGTTAAAGTTAATAAAAAATTATATATAAAAAATAGCTGAAAGCATAGTAAAATGCGAGTTGCAACTTCAATTTGCGAAAGTGCAACTCAAATTTGGTGGCTCAAAACAACTCATTATTTTATAATTATTTTGAAAGGAGGTCAAAATGACTTTTGGAGAAAAAATATATAAATTAAGAAAAGAGAATGGATTATCACAAGAGGATTTAGCAGACAAATTAAAAGTATCTAGGCAATCAATTAGTAAATGGGAAACAGATTGTGGTTATCCAGAAACAGAGAAAATTATTAAGTTAGCAAAAATTTTTAATGTAACTATTGATTATTTATTAGTAGATGATAATACTTCAATATTAGAAAATAAAGAAACAAAAGATGGATTATATGTCAATAGGGAGAAAATAGAAGAATTTTTACTTTATGAGAATAAAAAAACATTAAAAATTTCACTAGCTTTTGGAATTTTTGTATCAAGTTTAGCATTTTCATATTTAGATATTTCAAAATTTAATGATTTAGGCATTTTAATATTTATGTTGCTGTTTATAATTTCTATATGCTTGTTAATATCTATTAAGTTTGTAGATAACCCATATAAAGAAATTTATAAACAAAAGCTATTTGCTGATAAAACAGTAAAAAATGAATTTATAGTGTCTTATAATGAGAAGAAAAAAAGAAATCATTTTTTTGCAATATTAGGAACTTTTTTAATATGCTTTGGCTTTTTATTCATACCATTATTATCATTTGAAAATACCAGATTAGAGAATATCTTTTTGGAAATAGGAATGATTATAGCAGGAATAGGAACTTTTCTAATTATATATTTCTTTAGGAGTAAAAAAGTTATGAATTATATTATAAATAGTGAGGAGTGTTGAGTATGAAAAAGTTTATTATAATTGCTATAATAATTATTATAATGCTTATTGGAACGATTATTTTAATAAATGTTAATAATAAAAATGAGAAAAATGAAATCGCAAGTGTTTCAAAGAAAGCACAAATAGTAGAAGTTTATGATTTTTCTACTAATGAACTGATAACCAAGTATGAAAAGCAAGAAGATATAAATGATTTAATGAAAAAATTAGATGTTGATAAATGGGATATGGGAAATACTAATAGTGAAGATTTAGGAAAATATTTAATAAAAATGTATCAAGCACCAACTAAAAAAGTGTTACAAAAAGATGATTCTAAAATGAATGAAATTGGAACTATGATAATTTATGAATCTGGGGAATATGTAGATTTTAATATTGGAGGAATGAAATTAACTTTTAAAACAGATACAAATTTATCAAATATATTTTAAGAGATAAATTACAATTTTGTGTTTAGGTAGGAGTTGAAAAAAGAAAGTGAAAATATTATTTACTGACTAATAAAAGCGAAAAACAAATATTACAAACACCCTTGTATATACTATAATATATCATATCGGAGTGTAAATCATATTACGATAGAGAGTTAAAATTGCAATTTACACACGTTATAATAGTGTAGCAAGGAGGTAGAAATGAGTATATTTGAAGATCGTTTATGGAAAAAAGATAAAATTTTAAGAAGAAGAATAGAAATAGATAATACCTTGTATGAAGGTTTAATAAAAATTGTAGAAGAATACGATACAGATATAAGTAATTTAGTAAATATGGCGATAGAAAATTTAATTAATACAGAGAAAGTGGAACTATATGAAAGAGCAAAAGAAGAAATTGTAGAAGCTCATAACTTTTCAATAAGAGAAGGATTTTATAGAGAGTTAGAAAAGTTAAAGTCTAAGTATGGAATATCTGTATATAAATTGACAAATATTGCAATTTATAATGCTTTGAATGATTAAAATATAAAGAACTAGATAATCTAGTTCTTTTTTGATGGAATTTTTTTAATAAATTTTTATTACTTAGATAGGCACATAATAGAGAGTGTTTTACAACATTTGAGGGTTGACTAATTATAAAAAACTAACTATAATTATAAATGTATTAAAATATAGAATATACAAGAAAGGAGGAAAAATGTAAGCTACAAAAAAGTAATATGGAGTAATAGTAGAAGAACTTTATACAATAAATAGAAAAAACTAATGGCATTAAAATAAGAAAATATCCATAGTACAGTATGGATATTAAGACTCAAAATATTTAGATGTATTTTCAAATAATTGATTGTAAGTAATACCTAGAATATCACAAATGGCTTTCTGCTCGAAATCACGAATAAACAAAGTATTAGCTTCAATACGAGATATATCAGAATGGTATAAAGTAACACCTAATAAAGCAAGTTTATTAGATAATTCTACTTGCGAAATTCCTTTCTGTTCTCTATATTTCTGAATGTTAGCACCAACAATATTTGAATATCCATTTAATTTCTTCGTTTTCATATATATAGTATTACTCACCTCATAAAAATACTTTTAAATAATAATACTATATTTTTTTAAAATATTCTTTGCGTACATAGAAAAGAAAAAATTAGAAGGAAGAATGAGATATTATAGAGAAACGCATTATATATTAGTTTTATTGAAAATTTTTATAATTCAGAAAACTATAATGTAAAAGATAAAAATAATTAAGAGGAGGTTATAAAAATGCAAGAAAAAGAAATGAAAGAGTTAATTGATAATTTTATAGATTCAAATAAAAGAAATATGAATGAAGAAATGGAAAGTTTTTTTGATGATTTCGAGGAATTTGTTGAAATAAGGCTTGATTTGGTATGTAATAAACTTAAAAACATGGAAAGATATAAGAAATTTCAAGACAAATATAATAAAGCACATGATTACTTTTCAACAAGAATACCAGAAACAGAAGTAAATGAATTTGAAAGAAATATGAATAAAACGCACGAAATGGAGAAAGTTTATATTTACTTGCAAGGCTTGAGTGATGGAAGAATAACAGTATAAATCCTATAAGTTTGATAACATTGTAAAATAATAATAATTAATCAAACATATTATCAGTATCTTCAAATAATTGCTCATAGGACACACATTAAGAATTTTAAAAAATGCAATAATTTTAAAATCTTTTAATAACGCCAAACACGATAAAAGAAATAAAGATATTTAATAATAAAGAAGGAGCTAAGCAATAATATGAACCCAAAAGTTAAAATAATAATTGCAGATGATAATAAGGAATTTTGCAATTTTCTAGCAAGATATTTAGGAAAATATAATAATATAGAAATTTTAGGCATTGCAAATAATGATGAGGAAGAAATTTATATGATAGAAAACTTGAAACCAGAAGTCGTAATAACAGATCTTTTAAGAAATAATAGATATACAGGTTTAGATATTATTAAGAAGTATTATGGAACAAAAAACTCTCCCGAATTTTTAGTTATTTCTGCTGATAGAGAGCAAGATGTAATAAGGAATGAAGTAAAGGTTGCAGGATATATAGAAAAGCCTTTTACAAATTATAATATAATGTATGAAAGTTTAATTAAGATAAAAAAAGAATTAGAAGATAAGAGAAATATTTAGAATAGGATAATAATACATTAACAAATGAGAAAAGGAGAATTTGGATTGGAAAATATGAGTAAAGAAGATTACATAGGATCTACTAAAGAAATAGATAAATGGATGTACGAAAAAACAATTAATTTAAGAAAGATATGTAATGATAAAGATTTTGAAATTTTAAAAAAATTAGGTATTAAATGTAACAATTTAGTATGTTCTGAATATGAATTTGCAGTTTTATTAATAAAAATGTATGAATATTATGACTATGAAAAGCTAAAAAGAAAAGAAAAATTAACAAGTAAGGAAGAAAGAATACTAGATGAATATATATATGAACAATCATTAAGGGAAAAAGATGTAAAAAAAGGATATATAACAAGTGAAATAGAAGAAAGAAGCTTAGATGGTACAGGAGTAAGCCTTGAAGAATATGAAAAACTATTATCAAAATTAGATACTAGAAATATGGAAATAAAGTTACAACAGGAAATAAGAATAATTGAGAGAAGAGAACGTAAACTATTAAGATGATTAATATTCAAAAATACTTCAAAATTGTTTCATTGTTTTTGTGATAAAAATAACTTATACTTATAACATAAGGTTTATATAAATAAAATGTAAACAAAGAAAACAAAAAGAATCACACAGTAATAGATGTGGATTCAAGTTTGTTTTCTTTTTATTTTGGAGGTAAGTTTATGAAAGAAAAACTAAAATTAGAAGCACAGGTTACAAAAGTAGAAAGTGAAAAAGCACCAGACCTAAAGGCGTTAGCATCTATACAACTTGGGGGATTTAGAATTAATAACATTAGAGTAGTCGAACGAGAAACATTGAAACATGGAGATATAAGACCTATAAAAAAGGTTTTGTTTCCACTACATAAAGGAGTAAATGCAGACGGAGAAACAGAATATAAAGATATTGTAACATTTGGAAAAGACGAAGAACAAGGCAAAAAGTTAAGAAATGTTATATCAAATATGATTATAAAAGGATTAGAAGGAGAAGAAAGAACAACAAAAATTTCAAAAGAAACGGATTTTGAGATTGATAAAGACTTTGTGAGTGCATATATTAATCCTACTCCAAATTCAGAAAAAATATTAGGAGCAGGAACTGTGTATTATGGTGGTCTAATAAGTATAAAACCAGTATATTTGAAAGAAGCTATAAATTCTACGACTAATGAAAAATTTAATGTAATAAATTTTGAAACAAGAGTAAATAAAGACAATGAATATAGTGAGGTTGTTTATCCTAACCAAGAGGGATTAAGAAAAAAATGTGTTGAAGAATCAATGAAATCACTAAAAAAAAACCAAGAGCAATTAAATGAAGATTCAAAAGATGAAAAGGAAGAAAAATCAACTAAGAAAAATTCTAATAAAAAGAAAAAACAGAAAGAAGAGCAAGAAGATGCAGAATTATAAGAAATAGTAAGAGAAAATATATGATTTTGATTACATTAATAGATAGAGGTTTAAATAATGGCAAAATCATTAGATAGAATAAAAAATTCAAGAGAAGATTTGGTAAATAAAATAATTGAAAATATGGAAAAAGGTTATATATTCCAAAGAGAAAAATGGAATAGTAACCTATTAAAACCACACAACGCATATTCAAATGCATATTATAAAGGAGCTAATCGTTTTAGATTGCTATATGAAGAAGATAGAAAAGGATATAATGACTCAAGGTGGCTAACTTATAAGCAAATAGAAAAGATTAATGAAGAAATTAAAGAAGAGGATAAAAAGTTAAAGGTAAGGAAGCATGAAAAAGGAACTTTATTAGAAAAGTGGATATGGCAAGAAGAACGTAAGATTACTAATGATGAAACAGGTGAAGAGGAAAAAATTATAGTTGACTTAAAAAGACCAATAGTTAGATATTTCATTGTATTTAATGGTGAACAGATAGAAAATATAAAACCATTTGAATTAGAAAAAATGGAAGAAACAGATATTACAAGGACTGCAGATACATTTATAAGGTCTTCATTATGTCCAATAGAAGAAAAAGTACAAGATAAGGCATATTATAGTCCAATAGACGATAAAATCACTTTACCACCAAGAGATTCTTTTAAAAATGACAAAGCATTTATAGGAGTACTATTACATGAAATGTCTCACTCGACAGGGCATGAAGGAAGGATAGAACGAAAAATAAGAAATCTGTTTGGTTCTGATGATTATGCAAAAGAAGAGCTAAGGGCTGAACTCGCATCTCTTTTCTTACTTTCTGATTTAGGAATTTCAGATAAAGAAACATTTCAAGATAACTCTAATTATTTGAAATCGTGGATTCAAGTATTAAAGGATGATCCAAACGAATTATTCAAAGCGTCAAATGAAGCAGAGATAATATCTGAATTTTTAAATGACAATTATGAAAAAGAAATGATATTAGAAAAGAAAAAAGAGGAAAATGCTAGAAAGAATGAAGAAGGAATACAACAAATAAGAAAACTACAAGTAAATATTAAAAATTGGTACAGAAAAGAGTTCCCAACAGATGAAGTAGGAGAGACATTAAATAATAATGTTAGTTTTTTAGATTTACACAATTTATTGTTTTAAAAAAAAGGACAAGGTGTATATGGACTACTTGGAGGAGATGCAGATTCAATAGTTAGAGAAAGATGCTTCCAAAAATTATCGGAATTAGAGGGCATTAACTATAATGTAATATATGAGAAATGGTTAGATACAGATCAAATACAAGATACTAAACAAAAAGATGATGAGGAGATGTGCGTATGAGCTATGAAATGTGTAATAGAATAACTTTAAAACCTAAAACTAATCAAATATTCCTAAATACAACATCAAACAATGTTTATCCTAAAACATATAGTTTATGGGAATATATAAAGGGTAATAAATATTCAATGGAAGATAAGTTATTTTTTCTTATGGAAGATATGCTAGATGGAAACATTCAAATATCACAACAAAATAAAAATACAATTCCTTATAAATATGCTTTAATAAAACTTAGAGAACATTACAGAAAAAATAATATAGACCATTTTAATGATAAATATGAGCAAAAGTATATAATTGCTAGAAACAGAATATTAACAAAACTAGGACTACCAGAATATAATGGCGATTATTATGAGTTCAAAAAAGACAGAGAAGAAGACTATAAAAAATATGATGATTGGCAAAAGAATAATAAAGAAGAATATGAAAAAAATATAGATGAAGTAAAAAGAGAGCTATATAAAGAAGAATTTAATATATTTAAAAGTGCTTTGAATGAAAAGGCAGAAGGCAAGTTCTTTTTTACAAATAAATATGGGAATATAATTGAATTTGTAAAAGAAACAAAATATGGATATAGATATTATCTTCATGATGAAATAAAAGACAATTGCTTAATGGATTATAGAACAGCAGTTATAAGAAAAGATATAATGGAAGATGATGTATCAATTAGAGATGTAGAACATCCCTTATTATCAGAATATATTGAAAAAAAGGTTAGTGAATATCCTCTAAATAGTCAAAGTAATGATTTAGAAAATGCAAAAGTTTTTATTAAATATTATGATCCTATAAGTGATAAGAAATGGTATGCAATAGAAGGAGAAAAACAAGAAAATGATTATATAATGTATGGATATATAGGAGATAATGAAAGAGCAGAATTATCATATTTCTATTTATCTGACTTAGAAAAAGATAATATTAAAGAAGTACAAATAACTACAGATAAAACTTTGTTAGAGATACTAAATATTAATAAACTACCTATACCTAATGAGTTAAGAACAGAAGAATTGGAGGTAGGGTAGTTATGGAGAAAATGAAGATAAATCAGTTTAATTTTATTATGGAAGATTTTGATAATGGAGAATTATCTATTGAGAGTAGATATAATAATAAATTACAGATGGATTACTTTTATATAGATGGAAAAGAAAATATTTTATTTGTAAATCAAGAAATAACTAATATAGAGTTTAAAGAAGAAGTTAGCAAGAAATTTAACAAAATTATCAACTATATTAAATCTATTAATCAACAGATAGATAGTTCCCTTGATAAAAAAGTTGAAGAAATGCTTAAGAATGGAGATTATAGTAGGTATAGCTTGTATAAAGATTTTTCAATTAATATTTTGCGTGATATATTAGATGAAAAAACATCTACATATAAACTATCTTATGATGCCTCTCATTTTAAAATAAATGTAAAAGAAAATGTGCTAATTTCAGGAAATGAAATTGTATATAATCCATATACAAATAATGTAGAAAATTTTGAAGAATTATTTGAAAAGGGAAAATTTAGTTCAATTATAAAAAATAAATTAATAAGAAGAGAATTAGAAAGAACTCTTGCACCAAAGTTTATTTATGAATTGATAAACATATATTGCTTTTTGCAAGATAAAAAGACTGTTGGAGTAAAACTAAAAGGCTGTGAAAAATTTAAAAGCGAAGCAAGTATAAATCATATAATAAGAAAAGAGTATAGAGGAAATAACTATGAACTTAATAATGAAGAGGCATTTGAAGAAGCGAATCCAAATAAAAAATTTAAGGATATGCAAATAGATGATTTAGTAGAATTAGTCTTTGGAAGAAATGAAAGTTTAAAAGTCAATCCAGAAAATTTGAAAAACTTAGATAGTCAAATTGCAATCAGTTATAGTGATAAGCTCCTTTTTAAATTAGATGAATTAGAAGAGAATTTAGATTCACAATTTTATGATTATAGGGATAATGTAAGTGATAAATTACATATTTCAAGCATTTATGATTTAAACTGTATATTTAGAGATAAAGATTATTATAAAGACAGATTGGAACAGGTTTCAAGAAAAGAAATGGATATTCTTGTTGATTTTCACAGAAAATCAATACTGATAGATGTGCTAAAGAAGGAAATAAATTTTAAAGAATTAAAAGAATTAGTTAAATTAACCAAAGATGAAGAATTGTCAGATATAGAAAAAAACTTAAAAAATGAATTAGATAAACTACAAGAAATATATGATTGCAACTTAAATGATAATGAAAGAAATATACTAGAATGTATTCAAAATAATGAATTACTTGCAATGTATGGGATTAAAAACTTTAAAAGCATTATAAAACAAGTAGAAATAGCCCAAAATGAGTTTTACAAAATAGAAAACGATATAGCAACAGCTAACAAGAATAATATACCATGGGAAGAACTTTATAAACAATATAATGGATATTGGAAAAAAACATACGAAAATGGTGAAGTAGAATTTGGAGCATATTTTAAACCAATAGAATTTACTGTAAAAAGTGATATAAACGGAAATTTAAAGATTAATAGTGAGGATATAAATGTTTTCCCTGATAATATTACAAATAGCAGTATAAAAGAAGAACTGTTTAACTTAGACTTTAATCAAAACATTGATTTTGAAAAAATAAAACGTATTGTTGCTAGAAATATTAACCAAAAACAAGAAGAATGTGAAGAGGCAGAAGTATAGTAATACTTCAAAAACATTTCAAAATGATTTCATTGTAATTATATTTTTAAATATTATAATTAAAATAAGCATAACTTATATGCCCTCCGTTTTATTTTTTTACAGGGAGAAAGAATAATAAGATTATATCTTAATTATTTTTTCTCTTTTAATTTTATATGAGGAGATTATCTATGAAAAAAATATATAGTAAAGATAATATTAAGTTAATAATAGGAGAAGGAATAAATTATTTAGAAAGCAAAATTGACCTACTAGATATTGATAATAAGCATTTAAAAGATATGAAATGTAAGGAATATATTGAAAAAAATTCACCATTAATAGCAGTTGAAACAATAAGCAAGATGTTTGATGATAGTCTACTAAGTTTTTATATAGGAAATATTTTTAAGATATTTGATGAGTTAAGTTTATTTATTAATGAGAAATACGAAAAGGCAATTCAATATAAATTAGCGAGTAGTAAAGAACTAATGGATGTATTTAATGAGTATTGTAATATGCTAAAGAATAGTATCGAACTTGGAAATCCTCATGAAATGTTTCAAGGATGGTGTGCAAAAGGAGAAATATTTTATAGTAGAGTTGAAGAAAAATTAATATCAAATCATTCAGCAAGAATTGAAGTTTTATTAATGAAACACTATTCTGAACGATTAGATGAATTTACAAAAGAACTATGTGAAAATATAAAAAAAATAGAGAAAAACAAAAATCAGGAGGAAGAAAATGAAGTCAGATAAAGTAAGCAAAAAAGTATATTTTTGGGTAACAGGAGAAAAATTTGATGAAGATAATATTAGTAGAATTTATGATGAAATGAAATATAATTTTTATCTTCCATCAGATTTAGCAAATGGACTTTCAGAACATGATTATGGTGCAATAACTGATACTAATTTAGAAAAAGCTAAAGAGTTTGCAAAACATAAATTGAGAAATCTTGATATTAATAATCCATTTTGCTATTTAATTGAAAAAGAATATTCATTTACTGCAGAGGAATGGGATATGCTTATTGATAATGAAGGAAAAATAAACTTATCAAAATTAGGAATGAGTGAATTTCCAGAATTTGAAGAGCCAACATACAGTATAAGCAGAAAAGGAAATAATAAAGATGATAACAATAAAAATCCTGAAGAAGAAAACACAATTCATATAAAATCACCAGAAACAATAGATTCTGCAATATTAGATTTAGTAACATCAGATTATAATACAGGTTTTAGATTATTAAATAAACTATATGACTTTTCTGAAGAAACTGATATATTTACAAATTTTAAGGATTTAGAAAAACTTAATAAATCAATACAACAAAAAAATCAAAGTAATCTAACAAAAGTTCAAAAACTAGATAGATTAGGAAAAGCATTAGAAAGTGCTATTCCACTTAAAATTATCTGCTATATGATTTCAGATGCTAAGTTACTATTTGGAAATAAAAAGGAATATTCTACGAAAGATATTGAAAATAATAAAAAGGAAAATGAACAAAGACTTAAAACCTTTAATAATGAGAAAGAAAAAATGATAAAAGAAATCAAAGATTTTTCAAGAAAAATTGGATTGAATATAGAAAATATATTTGATAAAGAAGGAAATTTACTTGATAGAAAATCAACAATTGATAGTCCAGAATTTACAAAGGAATTAAGGAATTTAGAAATTGAATATGCAAAGAAAGACAGAGCAAAATTAAAGCCTTTAAATACAGAAATAAGTCAAGATATTGGAGATTAAGTTATGGATAAAAGTAATACTATTCAAATGAACCTATTTACATATTTTATGGATAATGAACAATTTACAATTAAAGAAGCAACCGAACTTGTCAATAACATCAAAAAAATGGGGGTTAATAATGAATCTATTAGAGCTAGAGTATATGAAGGAGTAGATAAAGGATTATTTCAAAAAATTTCTCGTGGAGTTTATAAGGTATTATCTCAAATAGATGGAAAAGAAACATCATGTCTTTTAATAAATGGAGATGGAAGAGATTTATCATCTATACCAGACAAAAGTATTGATGGGATAATAACAGATCATCCATATTTATTAGAAAAGAGTTTAAAAGGTGGTAATAGAGATTTTGCTAGTTATGAACTTTTTAAATATAACGAAAAGGACTTTAAAGAAAAGAGCAGAGTTTTAAAAGATGGAAGTTTTCTAGTAGAGTTTCTACCAGAAGAAAGTGAAATTAACTATGATTATTTATATCAAATAAAAGAGATGGCAAAGAAACAAGGTTTTAGATATTATGCTAAAGTTCCATGGATTAAGGGAGATTTTAAAGCTAATACTGGAAGAAAGAGCAAAAATTCAGAAGATGTAATGATTTTTTCAAAAGGAGAAGCAAGAGCATTAAAATTGGATAATAAAAAGAATATCGCAACTGCTAAAAAACAAGGAATAGATGTAAAAGGAAAAAGTTCTTATGAAATAAGAGACCTACTAGAAGAAAAAGGATTTACAGTATCTTTTATGAAAGGTACAAATGGTATGTTACCTACACAATTTAATTATAGTCCTAAATCTATAAAAGAAAAAATAAATGAAGCAGAGAAGCCAACTGAACTGTTAGAAGATATTATAAATTATATAACTAGACCGTATGAATATATTTTAGATCAATTTGCAGGTTCAGGAAATCTTGGAATTGCTAGTTTAAATACAAATAGAAATGCAATTCTAATTGAAAAAAATAAAGAAATGTATGAAAAAATGAAAAAGAATGTAGAGGTAAATATAACTATGAAGAATACAGAAAATAAAAGAGAATATTTAAAGAATGTAACTGTTAGAGACTTAGATGAAAGTGATAGAGATAAATGCGAAGGTCTTAATTTTAAGTACCTATTAGAAAGTAAAAGTAAAATATTTGAAATAGATGATTTATATGTCATTTTAAATGGAATGGACTATGAATCATTTGGAAAAGAAAAACTCTGTAATGTTATATATAAAGAACCTTCAAAATTCATTGATAAAGATATATTGCGAATTGATTTTGAGAAAATTGCTAATGATATTGAATTTAATAAACCAATTACAATAGATGTAGAATTTGTAGAAAATGTTGAAGGTACAAATGATACTATTTTTAAAACAATAGGAAAAGAAAAATATTACATAAGGCAAGATGATAAGAGAGAGAATTGTGCAAAATGGTATTCAGCATTTAAGAGTGAAGGACTTTGGCAAGATAATGCACCAATAAGAGCAAACGTTACTTTTAGATTAAAAGATGAAATAGAAAAGGTATCATATTCTAATTGGAATGGATCTGGTGTAAGTTCAAAGGATTATAATGAAAAATTTTCTTATGATTACCTAGGAAACACACGTAAATTAGAAAATGAAGTTGATATAGGAGATTAAAAATATGCAAAAGAAATATTTTGATGATAAAAATAAAAAGTATAGATATTATATCTTTAATTATTTAATAGGACAAGAAATACTAACACTTGATACTGTAAAGAATAGATGTAGGATAGATAGGTTCAATATTCATGGTCAATGTTATAGTTTAGGTGAAGAATGGAAGAAAATTACGAAATCTACTATTAATAGAGCCTTTAATAGAGAAGGTTATGTTTTAGATTCGTACATAAAAGAATATTTTACAGAAAATAAAAAGTACATAGGAAATAATGATAATTCATTATTATATAGAGCAAATGATTATGATGATTGTATTCTGTTTTTAGTGAAATATGGAAAAGAAAATCAAAATTGCACAAGCAATACAAAATTTGATTATTACCAACAATATTTATCAAATAAGTCAAAAAAATTGGATAATTTTAAGGGAGAAACAGTAGTTAAAAGAGATATACAACATTATATAGGAGAGATAACGCAAGAACCTATATCTAAACAAATAAAAGAAACAAACGAAAAGTATTTTACTATAAAAATCAAAGATTATTATGAAAAAGAAGTGGAATTAGCTTTTGGATATGGTAGTGATAATGACCATAAAAAATTTAAAATTGGAAATTCAGTAGGAGTTAAAGTTCAAAAGTTAGATAATGGACTAAACAAAGTTATATCTGTTGGTTGGATAAATGAACGTAAGGTAAAAGTTGATAGAAAAAATATAAAAGCAGATAGAAACTTTATAGAGTCTTTAATTGATGTAGGGGCATTAGATGATGTAAGTGAATTAAAAACAAAAGAAGAATATGAAAGTGCTGTGGATTATTGGGTAAAGCATTATTTTGATGATTATAGTGATGAAGAAATAAAAGAAGGAATTAGAGATAAAGATTCAGGAATTATATATGAAGAAACAGAAAATGAGGAGGAAGTTTAATATGGATATAGCTGAAGTTTATGACAAATTTATAAAAGCAGTAGAAAATGAAAAATTTACTAAATTAGGTGAAGCAATAGGATATTCTATTTTTAATTTAGCTGAAGTATTAGAGAAAAATATTACATATAAACAATTAAAAAATATTATAAAAACTGTATCTGAAAATGAAGAAATAAATGACATAATAGATGGAAAGATTCAAGAAGAATTATCAAAAATTCCAGAAAGTGAGGTAGAAAGATAATGAAGAAGTATCTAGTGGAAATTAAAGAAACTTTATCTGAAATAATTGATATAGAAGCTAATAACGAAGAAGAAGCTATTAAAAAAGTAGAAAAACAATACAATGATAAACAAATTGTATTAGAACCATGTTCATATAAAGGAACAAATTTTGAAATTTGTAAGAATGAGTGGAATATAACAATAGAAGATATATTTAAAGAATACAACAATTTAGCAGATATTCAAAGAAAAAATTTAGATTATTTTATGATAATTAATTCAATACGAAATTGCGATATAGAAAAGAGATTAACACTTAAAGAAGAATATAAATTATTTGATATTATAAATAAAACTCAAAGAAAAAATGAGGAACATATAGATATATCAACAATTGCAGATAATATAGTTGAAGCATTTGGAAATGGAAAGATTAGTATGAAAGCACTAGACAAAGCAAGTGGTGGTGATATATTAGATTGTATTATTGGAATAGGTGGTTTTGATTATTTAGATAATAAAATGAGGACTGAATTTGAAGAAGAAATTGAGTAAATGGAGGAAGAAATCTTATGACACTATATAATAAAGAAAATACCGAAAATTATACAAATGGACTTAAAAATTTAAAATATAATCAAGGAGAAGAAGTTTTATCTATTAGTTGTGAAATAATACCAAATGGAAAAACAGAAAAGATTATTGAAAAATGTAAAAATATTGAAACGGAAGAAGATTATTCAAATTCGGCATTTGACATATTAACAGTAATGAATAACTATAAAGATTCTACATTAAGATATATACCAAATTATAAAGAACCAATAAACTTGGATTATAAATTTTCATTTGATGAGCTAAAGAAAATTGAAGAAATATGTAATGAATTAAAAAAAGAACTCAATAAAGAAGAGGAGGAATCACTATGAATAGATATGATGAATTAATTATCACAAAAAATGGGGAACAAAAATTAAAACTAGATTTAGAAAAAGGAGAAGTAGCAAATTTTCCAGATGAGAATTTTATTAGTGGAAAAAATGAAGAAAAAGAGGAGAAAGAATTATGCTAAATTCAAGTGAAAAAGAAGTTCTAAAGGTTTTAAAAAATCGAGAATATTTGCAATATCTAAATGCTAGTGTAGATGATATTAAAGAAATAATAAATTTAGCTTATAAAGAATTTAAGGAGTTAGAAAATATTTGTAAAGTAGCTTATGAACAAGGAGAAACTTTCAAGAAATTGTGTAATAGTTTAGGAGGACATAATGAAGAGTTTAATAATAAATATCCAGAATATAATTACTTCGATTTAAACTATCAATCTTTACTTGTAACTGTTAAGGAAATATTTAATAAAGAAAACAAATCAGAACAGTTTGTTTTACAACAATCGGAGGTATATATCTATCCTGATAATGTTTGCAAAAACACAATAGATCCATTATGTATTATAGATATAGGTAAAAAAATTGATTTTGATAAAATAACGCAAGAAATAGATAAGGAAAATGAGCCTGCAGAGGAGGTACTATAAAATGAAAAAATTTTCAATAGAGATAGAAGAAATATTGCAAAGAGTAGAAGAAGTTGAAGCAAAAGATATAGAAGAAGCATTGGAAAAAGTAGAAGAACAATATTCCAAAGATGAGATTGTACTAGATTACAATGACTTTAAAGGATATGAAATAAGAGAATATATAGATGGTGTCAAAGAACAAAAATTAGAAAAAGATGCAATTTTTGATATTAAGAATGGTAAAGCAATTTTATTAGAAGGAAATAATGAATTAGCATTAATAAAGAAATTAAGAGTAGATTATTGTCCTTATGTAGTTGTAAGTGGACTAGCAGTCAATAAAAATAATACACATTTTGAATGGAAGCAATGTTTAAATTTTCAAACATTAACTGAAGCAAATGAAAAGTTTGAAGAATTAGGAGGTTATAAAAAAACACAAAGTGATCTTGTATATTCTGAAGTAGGAGAATTTACACTAGGACGTTATGATATAGTAAGATTTAACAATGTAGATGAAGCATTTGATTCTTTAGTAGATGAGAATATAAGTAAAGAGCAACTAATAGATATGATGTCTGAAAAGGCAAAAAAAGAAACAGTGTTAGGTTATATTGATGTAGTAGTAATACAAGATGGAAAATATTATTTTGGAAATGATTTCTATTTCTTTGAAGATGAGATAAATGAGAAAACTAGAAAAATAGATAAAATTTTAAATGAATTAAATATAAAAGATGTCAAAACGTATGATGTTATAGAATTATTAGAACGAAGAGAGTGTGAATTTATAGATAAAGAATTAGAAGAGAATATTGCTAATGCTATTGCAACAGCAGGATATAAAAAAGATATAGAAGATTTTATAAATTACATCAATGAAGAATTGTATAAAGAGAAGAAAAAAATCGAAGAAAAGGAGCAAGGAGCTGAATTATAACTATGAAGAATATCGAAAAATTAAATGAAATAAATAAGTTATTTGAGATAGAAGATAAAGAGAAAGTTGTAAAATCTTTGGAATATAATTTTTATGCTATTGAAAGTTTGAAAGATAATATATTAATTAGTCCAGATTATTTAAAATGCAATGATATAGAAAGCAAATACTGTATATTAAAAGAAATATATTCAAAACGATTCTTTGACTTTCAGGAAGAAATGGAGGAGATTCCTAAATGTATATTAGAAGATATAAAAAAGGAAGAAGAACTAGAAAGAAGAGTAAAGAATGGGGAAGAATGTTTTTCACAAGAAGAGATGAAAAAAGGAATTACATATAAGTTACAGGATGAAAGAATTTTTCAATTTTTTAGAGTAGATGATGGATTTGAATTTAGCCTTTTTGATAAAAAAGGAGAAGTACAAGATGGTGGAGTAAAAATATACAGATATTTTGATGTTGAGTTAGAAAAATTACCTAAAAATTATATTTTAGAAGAGCTGTCTAAAATGATTTCACCAATTTTAAATTTAGATATTATAAAAGATGAAAACAATAAGAGATTAAAAGATGGATTAATGGAAGAAGATATTAAAAATATACAAATAGAAGATAATTTAATACATATTGTTAATCTATTTATGAATGAAAATGATGAAAGAGGATTAAAAGAATTATATGATATAACCAAAGATAAATTAGTCAAAATATTAATAGATTGGAGAGATGAGTATGGTGATATGGTTGATGAACCTAATACTTATGCAGGAAATATGTATCAAGATATTTTCAGTTTAGTATGGGATAAATATAAATTAAGTGAAGTTCAGGAAGCGATAAATAATAGTGAATCTATAGAAAAGGAAGAAGAATTAGAATAATTTAAGGAGTAAATAAATGGCATATACATATACAGATTTAATAGATATTGGAATAGATATGTGGAGGGAAGGAGTAGAAGTAAGAAAGACAAATGTTGATGGAATATTTAAGTGCATTACTAATGGACATGGTGGATATTTGGTAGATATTGAAAAACATCCTGAACTAAAAAAATATGGATGGTCTACATACAATAAACAAATAAATGCTTTTGAGGAAGATTACGAGGCTTTAAAAGTAGAATGGTTATATCCTTTACTTGTGAATAATGAAGAGTGGTATAACAATTTAACAATAGATGAGGTTATACGTTATGAAACAAATAACAAGTTTAAAAGTGAATTTCCACATAAGGGAGGACTAGAAGTTAATAGAAACAACAAGGATACGGAGGAAAGTTTGTAATATGAATACAATCAATATTATAAAATCGTTTTGTGTCCAATTAATACATCAGTATGATTTAGAGATAAAAATAGCACAAGATGAAAATGGAAAAAATATTTTCAAAATTGAAGATTTACAAAATCATAATTATGCAAATATTGAAGATGGAGAATTTCATAATTTGGCAGATGTAGTAGAAGGATTAGACATTTATCATGATGATTATATTTTTGATTCATTGGAGAAAAGAAATGAAAAGGGAGAAGATATAAAAAATGATGATTGGGATTTAATTGCTTCAAGATTTTTAAAAAGTGATAAGGTTTTTGATATTTTAAAACAAATTTATCCTCATAACTTTGATGAATTGATTACTCATGATGTATATAATGAATTAAAGAAGATATTAGATAAAGAAGAATTTCCACTATTATATTGTTATATAGAAAAAGCTGAAGAATTATATGATATTGTTTATTATGATACTTTAAAAGAGTATGAACAATCATTATATTTATATTTTGAAACAGATGATATAGTACGAGAAGATGATGAAATTTATTCTAAATCAAATAATGAATTTAATGTAAATATAATTAAGTTAGCAGAAGATGTAATTCAATTTAATTATTTTTTAGAGAATGAAAATATAAAAACAAGTGAAAATAAAGAATCAAAAGAATTATAAAAAAGATACAATTTGTTAGAAAATCAGCAAAATTCGGCAATTACTATTGAACAAGATTACATAATGTGCTATAATATTTACATACATTTTTATCATATCGAAAGATAATAATGATAGTATAGGAGATAGATTATGTTAGAAAGCAATAGTACAAATTTAAACTTATTTCGATTTTTCATAGTTTCAGCAGAGTCAAGAAGTTTTGCAGAAGCAGGAGAAAAATTGGGATATTCTGAATCAAATATGTCAAATAACATAAATACACTAGAAAAACAGCTTGGAGTACAATTATTTACAAGAAAACCATTAAAATTAACTGAAATGGGAGAAGCAATATATAATATAGCAAAGAGAGGCATTCAAGACTTAGATTTTACAAAAGTTTTGGCACAAAGTAAGAACAGTTTAGAATATGGAAATATATCTATTGGCTGTCCTTCACATATATCTGATTTTTATTTAATGGAACAGGCTGAAAAAGCGATTAAAGATTATCCCAATTTACAAATAGATATAGATACAGAATCTAATAGCAAACAATTGATAGAAAAATTAAAAAATAATGAGATTGATTTTGGTATTTTAGATTTAATACCAGATGAAAATGTAGATGAACTAGAAATAAGTGAATTAAAAGAAATTGATAATATATTTGTGTCAAAAGATAAAATAGAGATTAAAGACATAAAAGATATAAAGGAACTTGAAAAATATAAGTATGTTTTAACATTTTATAATAGGCTTTCGTTTATAAAATTATCCGAAATACTACAAAAATATAATCTAACTCTTGTTCATTCAATGAGATGTCCTACAACAGAACAAAGAGTTAATGCATCTAAAAGAGGAATTGGAATTGCTTATGTATTAAAAGCCTCTGTTAAGAAGGAATTAGAAAATGAAACTCTGTATGAGGTAAAGTTACCTAAAGAATTTGAACTACCAAAGAGTAATATAAAAATAGTATATTTAAAAGATCATTTAACAAAAGTAGATAAAGAGTTTATCAATAATTACTTAAAATAAGTTAGTTTAATAAAATACAAACTAGAGTACCTTATAATAAGGATACTCTTTTTTCATCTTTTAAAATTCTGGAGATAACACCATTATTTTGAAATTTACATAATTGAAAATTGGTTATATACTTTTAAAGTAATAAATTAGGAGATGAATAATTATGTATTTTAATGTTGATCAAAAAATTAAAGATTATTTTGGAAACAATTTAAGACAGGTTTTTATGTATTTAATTGATTCTTGTAATTTAAACTGTGTGCAATGTCTATATAAATTAGATATGTCATTTCAAGTTGAAAAGAAAGAAATTTCGTTAGATGATGCAATAAAGCTAATAAGCGATTTTCGTGAAATGGGTGCTGTAAAATTAACTTTAATGGGAGGAGAACCTACACTTTATGGAATAAAAGAAGGCAATAAACCTTTATTAAAACTTATAAAAAAAGCAAAAGAATTAGGATACGAATATGTACGAATTGACACGAATGGTCTATTTAATCCAGAGTTATTAGAAAAAGAAGAATTTAAGATGCTAGATGAAGTTACATTTAGTCTTGATGGACCAACAGAAGAAATTAATAATGCAATTCGAGGAAAAAGTTCATTTGAAAAATGTATAAGCAATATAAAAAGAGCAAAAGATTTAGAATATAATATAAATATTACTACGTGCATTAGTAAGGAATTAATAAATAGAGATAAAAAGGGAAATTTATACCTAGATAGAATGATTAAGTTTGCTGAAGAACTAGGTATAAGTAGAATAAATTTTCATAATTTATTTAAAACAGGAGTACCAAGAGATCATTTTTCTGGGAATATAGATATATCCATTAAGGACTGGTTTAATGTTTTAGAAGAAATTGAAGGAAAGGTAGAAAATAAAGAATATAGTATTCCAGTAAGAATACCAATTTCATTTACAACAAAAAAAGAATTTGAAAAAAATCCAGATTTTTATCGGTTACTGTTCTTGTAAAACAAGAAGTCGAGTTTTAGTACATCCGAATCGGAATTATGAGGTGTTGTTCACTTATGATTGGAACTCCTTATGGAATTGGTAGATATTATGATAACAAGATGGTATGGGATGATTCTCCTACAAATGAATTACGTTCACACAAATTTGATGAAAATACACCATGCACTAACCAATACAAAAATAACAAATTTGGAGAATTTGTTCCAACTTGTGTTTCATTTAAACCAGGGCAGAATGAATTGATCTGGAAAGAATTAGAGTGGGAAAAAAGAAGACTTGATAATATTAATAATAAAATTAAGACTTTTATAGGTTTTCAAGATACAGATGTAAAAGAAAAAGTTATAAAATCAGTTAAAGGTTCTGATGTTGCAGAATTAATTGGAACTGCAGAAGAAGGAGATGAAATACTAGAACAAATAAAACAATTAAAGCCAGACATGGTTTTTATGGAATATCAATATAAAGGAACTAATTGTTTTGATATAATAAAAAAAGCAAATGAAGAACTTAAAATAGATATACCAGTTTTTAATATAATCGGTGATAATGTTCCAAGAGAACAAAGAAACGAGATGATTAGATTAATTGGAAGTAAGATGAATGTTGTAATGGAAAAGGAAGAACTATACGAAAATGAAGTTAAGAATATATTAAAGGAATATAAAGAATATGACTTTAAATAATAAAAAGAGAAATAAGTAGCTTAGTAGTTACTTATTTCTTAATTTTCTATGAAAATATATTGTGCTTCTCTCGATAAATTTTTTAGGACTTAATTGAGTATCATCTATAAAAATTTCAGGATAAAGTTGCATTACATATTTTTGTGAAGATGTATTTATTGGTTTTAGGGCATTTTTTATACTATCTCTAATTTGTTCAGGTTCTTTATTGTATTGATAAGCTAGTTGTAAAAGTAGGTTATCAAATGTATTTCCATAAAAAGGATAATTATACAAGCATAGTTCTATTGCAGATTTTAAATACTTACATCCATTAGAAGAAAGATGTATTTTAAAATCTAAGAAATAAGAGTATAAATCATCTACATTAAGTTTAGGGCAATGATTTTCATTATACATTTGACCTATTAAAAATAGAGCATCTTGTGGAAAGCATGGTTTATACATTATTGCGTAAAGTTTAGAAGTTTTAGTTATTGCTAAGGCTTCTCTTTTATTTGCCATAAGAATAGTATTACATTTTTTCTTTTCATCAATTGAACTTGACAATTTGTTCAAAACTTCCACACCATTTATATCAGGAAAATTTGAGTCCATTAATAAAGCATCAGGTTGTCTTTCAAAATACGTATCAATTGTCTGTATTCCTGTGCTTGTTCTAATAATATCAAATCTTTTATCTTGTGAAATTAGATTACAATAATTAAGGGTATCTTTATCATTGTTTATTGCAGTCATAACTTTAAACATTGAAATCCCTCCAACAGTATTACTCTTTTGCACCATATTATACCATAAAAATTATGTAAACGCAACATAAATGTAAAAAACGGGCAAAAACGGGCAATTTTAGGAACAAGAAAACATTTCAACCTATTTCTATCTTTAAGAATCCTGTTTCTGTCTGTTTTTACAAATGGCATAGAAAAATTGATATATTCCTCGCAAAGGACAGTAGTCTGAAATTATAAGGGAATATATCACAGTAGATAAAAGTTAAGAGTACGTAAGAACCTATAAGAATAAAATTAGATTATTGTTTTTTAATGGAGATGAGGTAATGATGAAATATAAGTAAAAGGTATATAAGTTTTAAATAGACTATTTCCTTTTAATTTCAGGCATTTGTCCAATTTCAAAAATTGGAGGAGTGTAAGAATGAAAGGAAAAAATTATTTAAAGGGAGAATTGTCGAAAGAAGAAAAAGTATATCTAAAAAAAACTGTAAGAACAGCAAAATATAACTTTATTGAAAAACTAAATAGAGATTTTAATGAAAATACATTAGAGCTAAATGAAAAGATTGTAATTGATAAAGAAAGTGTAGTAAATGATGTTTTAGAAAATTGCTTAAAAGAATTAGAATCAGCTATCAGTTTTGAAGAAACTCTTTCTAATCCATTATTATATAAATATGTAAAACAATTATCTTTAAGAGAAAAAAAGATAATATTTTATTTATTCTGGAAAAAGAAGCAAATGAATGAAGTAGCAGAGATTATGAATATAAACAGAAAAACTGTAAGAGATAATAGAGATAAGGCTTTAGCTAAAATAGGAGCAAAACTTATAAATGGAGGTTTTAAATATGTTTAATAATTTTAATTTGACAAATAATGAAATTGTGAAAATAATAAATGATTATGAACCACTTATAAGGAAAAATTCAGAAATTAATAATAGGTTTAATGAAGATTTATATCAGGAAATTAAAATATATATTTTTAAGGTATTGAGTAAAAATAGAAAAAGAGTAAAAAAATTTTAAAAATTTTTTAAAAAAGTACCATTTAGAAATTCTTTTCAGTTCTTATTTGGTTATAGGAGGGAAAAATATGAATATTAAAGCTAAAAAAACTAACAGAAGAAAAAATGAACCTCTTGTAAAATTTATAAGAACTGAAAGGAGAGTAAAAGAAAATGGTAGATTTTATTATTGTAATTGTCTCCTTTAGTTTAGGATTGTTTGCAAGTAGGTTTATAAGATATTTAAAAAAGAAGAGAAAGAACAAACGAAAACCTAGATATAGGAAAGTAAAGCCTTTAAATCAACAGGATTTTAAGAAAGCTATGAAAGATTTAGAAATTAAATAGGACTATGTCCTATTAGAATTTCATATCAGAAAGTTGTTAGCAAAAAGTTGCAAAAGGAGACTTTAACATTGTGAAAAATGAAGAGAAACAGAAAATTTTAGAAATGTTTTTTATTAAGAGGAAAAAGCAGATAGATATAGCGAAAGCATTAAATATTTCTAAATATAAGGTATCAAGAATTGTTACTAAAGATATAAGGTATCAAGAAGAAAAAGAAATACGAAAGAAACTAAGCCAACAAAGACATCTTGAAAATACAATAAATTATATAAATTCTGAACGAAAAGTTAAACGAATGAAAAATAATACCGATGAACTAATTTTGAAAAATATGCATGAACAGGCAAGTAAAGAACTTTCAAAAGGTAAAAGAATGACTAATATTGCATATAGAAATTGGAATAAAAGTGCTTATTTATATAATCGAGATAAGAAAAGACTTGAGTTTAGAAAAGAGCTAGGGCGAAGCTATGATGTACCAAAGTTTATAAAATTAAATGTTTAGAATTGGAAAAATTGAGCATTATATAAAAGAGGTGGTTAGATTGAAATTTATAGATAATATGCACAAACAGTTCTTTGAAAAAAAGATGGAGGAATTAAGCAAATTAGGAAAGACAGATGTTTATTATAAAGCACTTACTTATACATTGAGTATTTGCGAAACTACACGAGAACATTTTGAAGAAATATTTGACACGAGAAAAAGTAAGGTTAATCTGGATTCACTACAAACTCCATGGCAAACTGGCACTTCTACAAAAGTAACAAGAATGGCATTAAACTTATGGAATCATAATCTTATGTACGATAGTGAAGAAGATTTAAGGAATGAAAGAATATCAGACTACTATGCACCTAGTGAAATTTTTTGTTGCTCATATGCACCATATTTTTATGAAGGAATAAAAATTAGATACCCAGAATATACGAATTGCACAGAAAATAATAGTGATATTAATTATTATAGCTATATGAGAGTAGGGAATAAAGAAAAATTAAATAGAGAAAATGAAGAAGAGATTTGTGATTAAAGATAATCAGATAACTCTTAAAGTATTTAGCAAAATTGGATAAGCATACATAAAAAAAAATAATACTAAGGTTGTTATAGTTTTTTTAGATTAAATAGAAGGAGGGGCAACTTTGTGTTTAAAGATAAATTATGCGAACAAAGAATTAATGATTATACAAAAAATATACAATTGAATACTTTTTTTAATGAAAATGGAGCAGAAATAAATGTTGTGATGAAGGAAATTATTTTAAACAATTGTAATCCAATAGAAAGAAAAAAATTAGAATTATAAATGTACTATTGAAGAAGTTAGTTAAAAGGACAAACTTTTTCAATATTTTTTTTAAAAGGGCTGATTTTTTACAAGAACTATGTTATAATATTTATGTAAGATTTCTAGCCCTCTAAAGGAGGAAAGATATGTTTGAGGGATTAACTAGAAATGCTTTGTATAGAGTTGGTATTTATATAAGATTATCAAAAGAGGATAATGATAAGGTAATAGAAAGTGAAAGTATTACTAATCAAAGAAATATTCTACTGGCATATTTAAAGGAAAATAAATTGGCTTTAGCAGGAGAATATGTAGATGATGGTGTTTCAGGAACAACTTTTGATAGACCTGCATTTAACAGAATGATAAATGACATTGAAGATGGAAGGATTAATATGGTAATTACTAAAGATTTATCGAGATTAGGTAGAGATTATATTCAAAGTGGTTATTATGTTGAACAATACTTTCCAATGAAAAGAGTGAGGTATGTATCAATATTAGACAATATTGATACAGAAAGGACAAATTCATCAGAAAATGATATTGCACCATTTAGATCTATATTAAATGAGATGTATGCAAAAGATATTTCAAAAAAAATTAGAATAGTATTTCAACAAAAAAAAGAAGATGGACAATTTCTAAGTACCTCTGCACCTATGGGATATAAAAAAGATCCTAATGATAAACACCATCTAATTATAGATAATGAAACAGCACCAATCATTAGAAGAATGTTTAAAATGATAATCGATGGATATGGTACAACACAAATAGCAAATATATTTACAGATGAGCATATCCCAACTCCTGCTATGAGAAATAAATATCAAACAAATGCTTTATCTTATCAATATGGGTATTGGCATCCTGGTAGTGTCAGAAGAATTTTAAGAAACAATGTTTATATTGGCAAATTAGAACAAGGAAAAAGTCAGACAATCAGTTATAAAAATAGGCAAAGAGTGAAAACTTCAAAGGAACAATGGATTGTTGTAGATAACGCACACGAGCCTTTGATAGATGAAGAGACATTTTATACAGTACAACGATTATTAGATACGAGTGCAAAAAAGACAATGAAACATACGTATTTATTAACAGGATTACTAAAATGTGCAGATTGTGGAGGAAGTATAGGAATAACAAAAACAAAAGGTAGAAATTTTGCATATACCTCTTGCAACTTATATAGAGCATATACAAAAAGAAAACTATGCACACCACATACGATAAATTATGATGCACTAGAACTTATGATAGTAGAAAAAGTGAGAGAATTGTGTAAAATATGTATGGATGATGAGAAGATAGAAGAAGCATTGAAACAAAAGGTGGAAAACAACAATTACAAAGCAACATTAGAAAAAACACTAAAAGAAGCAAATGACAAAAAGATTAAAATTGAAAAGAATCTTGAAAGATTATACGAAGACAGGCTAAATGATGTTATAACAGTTGAGATGTTTAAGTCTATGTCAGAAAAGCAAAATGAAGGATTAAACAAAATAAAAGATGAAATAAAATCTCTTGAGGGTAAATTGGGAGATTTTGCGAAAGAAGAGAAAGAAATATTTTCGTTTGATTACAAACAGATAATAAATGATTTCTTAAAATTAGAAAATCCTACTAAGGAAATAATGTCAAAGATAATAGATAGGATTGAAATTCACGAAGATAAAAAGGTAGATATATATTACAGAATTAAGGCTTTTGAAAAGTTAAAGTAAATATATATTTTATTTTTTACAATATAGAGTTACCAAAACTTACACCAACCATAGAGTTGCAAGAACTTATTCCAACAGTTGTAGAAAGTGCAGTATTAGTAAACGACTGTTTAGACTTATTTATAGAAAAATTACAACAAGAAGCACAATCAAACGAATATCTAAACAAACTAAAAGACGAAGACAACTACGAAACAATAAAAGAAGCACTAGTACCAAACGACTATAACATGATAGTAACACCAAAAGAAATAGACGACCTAATAGATAATATGAAAAACGTGGTCGCAAGAGGAATAAATTTTGCGCTGTAGCAAAATTTATGAAACAAGCATGGGAAATTTGAGAAGCAAATTTCACAGGAATAAAAAATAAATTTTGCGCTGTAGCAAAATTTATGAAACAAGCATGGGAAATTTGAGAAGCAAATTTCACAGGAATAAAAAATAAATTTTGCGCTGTAGCAAAATTTATGAAACAAGCATGGGAAATTTGAGAAG
>CAPYID010000015.1 GCA_948739805.1 uncultured Clostridia bacterium
GGCTGACGGAGGGTTTTATAAGACAAAATATAAATCCTCCCCACAAACACAAATTAATTGTTACTTTTTGTCTCATTTTGTATAAATATGTCAAATACTGTCATATTTTGTCAATAAATTATTGAACTTTTTTTGCTTTTAATATTTACTTTTGCTATATTTCTTATATATTATAATTATGCTTATGTACTATGAACAATTATAATTGTTCGATAAGCGAAAAAATCTGTTTGAGATGCTTTTGTCTAATTCTAGGAGGATTTACAATGACAAAACGTTTAAGTATCTTTATGGCTTTATCTATGGCTATTACTTACCTTTGTGGCTTAACTGTATTTGCTGCAGAACCCCAAACTAATATGGTTTCTGAATCTATCAGTACTATAGCTAACGAAGCAGGCGATAATTAAATCATTCCTTATGGTGCTTTATATGGCTATAATCAGCATTGGCACAACTCTGGTGAAAATAACCATGGCTCGTTTTATGTGGATGTCACGGGTACACCATGGGTATCAGCTCAAATTACTTTGAGCATAGAGGACTTCGGTTCTAACGATCGTGCATACTTGGTTGTTTATAAGCCTGATGGTTCTGTGGCATGGAAATGCAGTAGTTATATTACTGTGTCAAACAGTAGTTCTTTCCAAAATCTTAAATTTAATGGTGCCTCAACTGGCAAATATCGTGTTGAATATACACTGAGTAATACCGCTGGCGGCACAGTAGGTTCTGGTCGGATAAACTGCTGGATTTATTAATCCCAGTAATCTTCATTAATTAAAAGTAACTAATTATTAGTGTCTCTTACAGATTTCCGTAGTTCCTTTTTTTAGGTCTACGTTTTTTTTATAAATGTATTATAATGAGGAAGCAGACTATAAAGTCCGATTCCTCATTTTTTAGTTTTATTTTTGTATTAATTCTGCTTTTGCCTGAATTTCATTTAAACTTACATTTAAGAATATCTTTTTATCTAAATCTCTTTTTCCTATACCAAATTTCGCTCTTATCTCATCTTTTTCTCCAAGTCCCATATCAGTTGGAGCATAGATATTGCCATCATTATCAGATATGTAGAAAACTGCATCTCTTAGTTTCTCAAAATTTTCTGCATCCATATCTTTTCCACTCATTAAAAATTCTCTTATATTGTTTATATTTACTTTAATTGATAAACTTGTTTCTGTTAATTCTGCTTTATTAATAGTAATTCCTTCAACATTTTCTCTAGTTTCTAGCTCTATGGCTGTTCTTTCATAAAACCTTTCTGGTACGTCTATTTCAAATTGCCATTCACTACTTGATAAAAAATGATCTTGAAAGTTTAGTGTTTCAGGATGTTCATCATCAACTTCATTTATTACATACCCTATATTAAATATTCGTATATATATTTTCTTACTTTGTGGAAAACCTTCGATTGATTCCATCTCTATTCCTGACTCACCTATTGCCACTGAACAACTTAAGTCGGGTTCTTTAATATTCTTTTTTCCTAATTCTTTATATAATTTCTTTTTGTATTTTTCTCCTCCACTTATTGCATAAATGTTGTTATCCTCATCATAAATTGCATAACTATAATAAAAATTATCTTTATATTTATTTATTTTATCTTTATCGTCAAATTTGAAATCAAGCCCTATTTCGCAATAATCATTTGTTACCATAAATGATTTTAATTTTATGCCTATTTCGTCTTTATAAATATAGTCCATATCAATATTTTCAGCCCACCCATTTTTTATTTCTTCATTTAATGCTATTCTTTTTGTTATTACATTTCTATTTTCATATTCTTTATATTCTATGTTCCATGCTATTTGTGCGTATACTCCATGCACAGTAGCTCCTACTACTAATACCATTAATAAAACTGCTACAGTATTCAATAATTTCTTTTTCATATCATTTCCTCCTTTTATTTTAGAACAAATACATTTATAATTTTCCTTTCTATCATAAATACTTTCACCAAATTCTTTAAAAATCTTGTTTTCAGACATTTTCATCACTCTCCTTCTTTATGTTGCCTCTTAATTCTTTTATTGTTCTATATATGCAATTTTTTACTGATGATTCTGTAAGTTTTAGTTTTATTGCAATATCAGTCAATTTCATATCAAGTACATAGTGTAAATAAAATATTTTTATTATTTTTGTGTCTTTATTCTGCAAATTTTTCCATACTTTATCTACATTTTCCTTTGTAATAAATTGTAACTCTAAATCTATATTAGCTTCTATTTCTATATTTTCAATATCTATTATATTATTTTCATCTCTATATTTTAGACGATAATACTTTTTCATAATATTTTTAGAAATACCAATTATAAAACTTTGCTCATCTTCTATTTTAAATTTATTACTCTTTTTTAGCTTTTTGTAAAATTCTGTATATGTATCTTGAATAATGTCATTAACATCTTCCATGTTCTTACAATGTATAACTATGTATTTTAAAACATTTTTGTACGTTCTATTATATATTTCTTCAAAACTTTCTAATGATATTTTATTACTCATATTTTTTATTACCTTTCACTTTATTAGTGTATTATTTTTCTTAAAAAGTTTCAACTTTTTTAATTTTTTGCTGACATCCCAGAAAAAACCGAAACTAAAATTTTGTACGCAGTGGAAACTGCTACAAAATCTAAATTCCGCCATAATTATATTCTAAGGAAACTAACCACTTCGTGATTACTTTCCTAAGAATATAAAAAAAGGCACCTATAATTTAGGTACCCCTTTGTTTTATTGTTCTAGTTCTGTTTTTACTTGTGTTACTTGTTGTGGTGTCGCTTGTTCTGCTGGTTTGTAGTAGCCTTTGCTTTGTGCTACTCTGTATAGTTCGTATTGGAAACTTTCACATTCGTTTCTGATTTGTTGTATTGTGCTTCTTAGTTGCATATTGTCTGTTTCTGTTATTACTCCTTGGTATGTTTTTAGTTCTTCTTTTGTTCCATTTAATATATCATTAACCATTGTCTTTTCGTCCATCGCTTTTTCCTCCTTAATTATTTAAAAATGACATTAGTTTTTGCTTTGTGCTTAAAGCGTCTTGCGCTGATTTAGTGAATATTTGCTTTATCTGTGGATCTACTGCCTGTGTTGCATATGTGTTTAGTTTCTGATATGTTGTCTCGTGTGCCCCTATTAAATGTCTTAGGTTTTGAAGTTCTGTTTGACTTAAATTTGCCATTTCTTTCTTTCCTTTCTTTTTTGTTTTCTTTATATTTTCTGCGTTTTTTTTGTTTTTATTCATATATTTTATATTTTTTTATGTTTTTAGAATAAAAGTTGCTCCCCCACATGGAAGAGCAATTTTTATTTAATTTAAAATTTCTAGTCCTGCATATTTTGCCATTAATCTTTTATGTCCCGATTTTTCAAATGCTATGTCTACTTTGTAGTCATCTCCTTCTTGTTCTATATAGTTTATGTAACCTTCTCCGAATTTTTTGTGATATACTTTTGCTCCTGGTTTGTATTTTGTTATGTCTATTTCTGGTGTAGTATTTTTTTTGTTTATATTGCTTAAGAAACTTTCAGCGGTTCTATATCCATAACCTTGGCTGTTTGAGTTGATTTTTACTGCTGTACTTGCTACTGCTACATTATACGTTTTTATATTATTATTTCCTCTTCCTCCATATTCCCAATTATATCCTGTGTCTTCCACTATGTTTTCTTGTGTTGTTGTGAATATGTCTTCATATCCTTCTAACATTTCTTTTGGAATTTCTTTCATAAATCTTGATATCGCATTACATGATGTTGAGCCAAATATTGTTCTTGTTCTTGAACAGGTTAAGAATAGTCTTTGTTTAGCTCTTGTCATTCCTACATAACATAAACGTCTTTCTTCTTCTAGTCCTGCTTCTTCTTGTATTGATTTATATCCTGGGAATATTCCTTCTTCCATTCCTACTAAAAATACTACTGGGAATTCTAGCCCTTTTGCACTGTGTAGTGTCATTAGGGTGACTTTGTCTTGATTTTCGTCTACTTCGTCTGAGTCTGAGGCTAGTGTTATTCCTTCTAAAAATTCTGCAAGTGTGTTTTCTGCTGTTTCTTTTTCGAATTCCATTGCTACTGTTAATAATTCTTCTAGGTTTTCTATTCTTGATTCTGCTTCTATTGTGTTTTCATTTTCTAATGCTTTCATATAACCAGTAATATTTAAGGTTAGTTTTATGAGCTCTGAAACTGGCATTCTATCTTTTTTAGCAATTAAACTTTCTATTTGTTCTACAAATTCCCTAGAGTTTAAGTATACTCTGTTTAGTCCATATTCTGAGGCACTTTTTATGATTTCATACATTGGTTTTTCAATTTGTTCTGAAAGTTCTTGTACTTTGTCTAAGCTTGTTTTTCCTATACCTCTCTTAGGCTCGTTTATTATTCTTCTTAGACTCATATTATCGTTTTGATTATGTATAAGTCTTAAATATGCTATTGCATCTTTAATTTCTTTTCTTTCATAGAATTTAAGTCCACCGATTATTTTATATGGTATTCCTTCTCTGTTTAGGATTTCCTCTATACTACGTGATTGTGCATTCATTCTGTATAGTACTGTAAAGTCTGAGTAATTGAATTTTTCTTGATATTTTAAGTGTCCTATTTGATTTACTACATATCTTGCTTCATCATATTCATTGTCTGCTCTATATCCTGTAACTAGTGTTCCTTCTTCGTTTTCTGTCCATAATTCTTTTTTGTATTTTGTTGGATTGTTTTTTATTACTGCATTTGCAACGTTTAATATACTTTTTGTACATCTATAGTTTTGCTCTAGTTTTATGATTTTTGTTCCTAAGAAGTCTTTTTCAAAGTTTAATATGTTTGATATGTCTGCACCTCTAAATGAGTATATTCCTTGGTCATTGTCTCCAACTACAGTGATGTTTCCATGTGTTGCTGCTAGTAGTGTTATTAGCGTGAATTGTGCTTTGTTTGTGTCTTGATATTCGTCTACTAATATGTATTTGAATTTATTTGAATAGTATTCTAATACATCTGGTTCTTGCATAAGTATTTTTATTGTTAAATTTATAATGTCGTCAAAGTCTAGTGCATTGTTTTCTTTTAGTCGTTTTTGATATAGTTCATATACTTTTCCTATTGTTTCTTTTCTAAAGTCTCCATATGTTCTATTTATATAGTCCCCTGGTTCTAGCATTTCGTTTTTTGCATTGCTTATTTCATACATTACACTTCTGTCTGTGAATAACTTGTCATCTATGTTTAATGTCTTTAGACAGTCTTTTACTAGACTTTTTTGGTCTGATGTGTCAAATATGATAAATGATGTGTCATACCCTATTCTGTCTATGAATTTTCTTAATATTCTTACACATATGGAGTGAAATGTTCCTATCCAAATGTCATTTGTTGTGTTTTCTAATAGAGTTTCTGTTCTTGTTTTCATTTCGTTTGCTGCTTTGTTTGTAAATGTTATTGCTAATATATTCCATGGTAATATATTTTTTTCTTTTATTAAATATGCTATCTTATGTGTTAGTACTTTTGTTTTTCCACTTCCTGCTCCTGCTATTATTAAGCATGGTCCTTCTGTAGCAAGTACTGCTTCTTTTTGCTTATCGTTTAATCCTTCTATTAAATCGTTCATGTTTCTTTCCTTTCATTTTTATCATCTTAACGACAAACCTTGGATGTAACTTGTCTCTAAGGGTATCAATACCCTCCGCTATTATTATTTTCATAAATAACTATATAACATTTAATAGAAAAAAACAAGCGAACAAAACAACTTTTTTAAATTTTATCAATAGAATATAAAAAATGCAAAAAGACTGGAATTCCAGTCTAATGCTTTTTTTGAAGAAAATCGATCTTTAGCTAGGCAGGCTAGAGGCAGGCTAGAACTCTATTTCTTCATATTTCTTTTTGAATTTTTCGATCTCTCGATCGAACTTTTCAAAAAAGTTTCCGTATTCTTCATCGGTGATCTCGTCGAAGTATCCCGCCAGCTCCATCAGAATGATACTCTTTCCGTTCTGTATTTTCGTGATCGAAGCCTCCATTCTCCGATCATCTTCATAGTTTCTGATCACCAGTATCTCTACACTGATAGGAAATATTACCTGATCAGTCGTTTCAACTGGTCGATCCGAATACCACGTCCTTTCGATTTCGATCTTGTCAATGTTTTTTTTCTTCGTTAAAATATACTCCTTCCGGGTTGCTAAAAACCCGTAAAAGTTTTGGATCTCTATAAAGTTACTCTTCTTCATACGCTTCTCCTTCCTCCCCATTATAATGGGGATTAAACTGCAATTGTTATTTACTAAAACCTTAATTATATTTTACCACATTTTACATAATATGTCAACTTTTTTTGGTTTTTCCTTTAAAATAAATTTTATTCACTTTGTCCTTTTAATTTTTCAGCAGTATCTGCTGTAATTAATGCGTCTATCATTCCATCTAAGTTTCCATTTAGGAAGTCTTCCATTTGATATATACTCATTCCTATTCTATGGTCTGTTATTCTTCCTTGTGGGAAGTTATATGTTCTTATTTTTTCACTTCTGTCCCCTGAACCTACTTGACTTCTTCTTGCATTTGTTAATTCTGCGTCTTGTTTTTCTTTTTCTATTTCATATAGTCTTGATTTTAGCAGTCTCATTGCATATTCTCTGTTTTGTACTTGTGAACGTTCTGTTTGACATTCTGCTACCATTCCTGTTGGAATGTGTATTAGTCTAACTGCTGATGATGTTTTGTTTATGTGTTGTCCTCCTGCTCCTGAAGCTCTAAATACTTCCATTTTTATGTCTGCTGGATTTATTTCTATTTGTACATCCTCTACTACTGGTAGTACTGCTACTGTTGCTGCTGATGTTTGAATTCTCCCATTACTTTCTGTTTCTGGTACCCTTTGTACTCTATGTGCTCCACTTTCAAATTTCATTCTGCTATATACACCTTTTCCTGAAATCATGAATGTTATTTCTTTATATCCTCCTAGTTCTGTTGAGTTTTCATTTAGTACTTCTAGTTTCCAGTGCTTTCTTTCTGCATACATTGAGTACATTCTAAATAGTTCTCCTGCAAATAGTGCTGCTTCTTCTCCTCCTGTTCCTGCTCTTATTTCACATATTGTGTTTTTATCGTCGTCTGGATCTTTTGGTATTAATAGTATTTTTATTTCTTCTTCTATTTGTGGTAGTTTTTCTTTTGCTGTTTTTATTTCTTCTTGCGCTAGTTCTTTTAGTTCTGGGTCTGATAACATTTCTTCATTGTCTTTTATACTTTGTGATATTTTTTTATATTCTCTATATTTTTCAACTATTGGTGTTAGTTCTGAGTGTTCTTTCATCATTTTTTGCCATTCTTTGTTTTGTGCAATAATTTCTGGGTCACTTATCTTTTTTGTTAATTCATCATATCTTTTTTCAACATCTTCTAGTTTTTGAAACATACTTTTCTCTCCTTTTTGGTTTTTACATACGTATTATACATGATTTCTTCTGCTTTTTCAATATATATATGAAAATTATCGGGTCGATTGGTTAATTTTTACATTATTGTTTAATTATATTGATAAATTTGTATTTTTCCCTTTACTTTCTTGACATTCTGCCATTTTTATCGTAGTATTATTTAGTAATTGAAAAGTTTATGTAAATATGTCGAATTTTGTCATCAATCTTATATTTTTGTTGGGAGCGAAAAATATGTTAAATTTTGTATTATGCGATGATAACTTATCTTTCTTGAATGGATTGGATGAAATGTTGTCTAAACTATTTATCAAAAACAACATAGATGCTAGTGTTAGCTTTAAGACTGATTGCATAGATAAATTGTTACAACATGTAAGAACTAATTCAGTTGATGTCTTATTTTTAGATATTAATTTGGATAATAAGAATATTGGTCTGTCTGTTGCAGAGGAGATAAGGAAAATGAATAAAGGTCTCCGTCTAATTTTTACTACTGGTCATTTTGAATTTATGATGGAGGCTTATAAACTTAATACCTTTGATTACCTAGTCAAACCAATTTCTTATGAAAATTTAGAGAAAACTGTTCTTAGATTAACTGATTATTTGGATAATTCAACTAATCGTTTTATCAAAGTTAATGGTACTACTTTTATTAATCAAAATGATATTCATTATATTAGAAAAGATGGTATGAAATTGATTTATCATACTAAACATTCTGAGTATGAGGCTTATAATTCCTTTTCAAAGATTACTAAGGAATTGCCTAGCGGTTTTGTTAGATGCCATAAGTCTTTTATTGCAAATGTTAATAATATTTCTCATATTGAGATTAATACTAATACCATATTTTTTAATAATAGCAGTAAATGTTACATTGGTCCCAGATATAAAGATGAGTTCATGGAGGTGATAAATGTTGGAAATTCTTCAAACAATTTGGCTAGCATTAACATCTCCTAATGAGGGCTTGACTTCTATTATTTTTAATAAGTTTGGTATACCTTTTATATTTATTGAGTTGACTGTGAATATGCTACTTTTTACTGCTGTGCTAGATATTAAGTTTACTAAGAAACAGTTTATGCAGTATTTACTTTTGTCGTTTATTACATCTTGTATACCTAATATTTTATTGGATAAACCTTATAGTTCATATATTAATATGATAGTTTGTCCTATTCTGATACATTACATTTTTAATGTTAGTTTATTGAAAAGTATTATAGCTGAGATGGTTCCTTCAATTGTGACTGTTGCATTAGAATTACTATGCTCAAAATTTTATTTATTAGTTTTTGATACTTCATATGAACTGGCATTCCCTACACCAATATTTAGATTATCTATTACTTTTATGATATACCTAGTTATGTTTTTACTTTATTTATTAATTAAGAAATTTAAATATACTTTGCTATTTTCTGAAACTTTGAATAAAAATAGTAGAGTTGTAATATTCCTTAATTCTATTGTGGGGATTGTAACAATTGGAACTCAATTCTACTTAGTAACTTATTATAATAACACTCTTCCTTTAGGAATTATTATTTTAAGTATTTTGACATTAAGTGCATACTTTTTTATTAGTATTTTCAGCTTATTAAAGACAGCTAAACTTGATGTTACTAGTCAAAATTTGGAACAAGAAAAATATTATAATACAACTTTAAAACTTTTATTTGATGATATTCGTACTTTTAGACACGATTTTGGAAATATAGTTCAAGCTATAGGTGGATATATAGATACTAATGATATTGATGGATTAAAGCAATATTATAAACAACTTAAGATTGATTGTGAAGATATTAAAAGTTTAGAAATGCTAAATCCAACAGCTATAGATAATCCTGCTGTATATAGTTTACTTACTGCAAAATATCATAAAGCTACAAGCTCAGGTATTGAAATGAAAATCCACATATCTTTAAAGTTAACTACTCTTAATATGAAAATTTATGAATTTACTAGAGTTCTTGGTATTTTGCTTGATAATGCAATTGAAGCTTGTGAAAATTGTGATGATAAAATTATTAATCTAGAAATTAGAAGAGATGAGAAGTCTCCTAGACAGTTATTGCTTATACAAAATACATATTTTGATAAAACTGTAAATTTAGATAGAATTCGTGAAAAGGGTTATACTTCTAAGAAAGATGATGGAAAACCTCATGGATTGGGCTTATGGGAGGTAAATAGAATATTAAAAAGAGCTAAAAATCTAAATTTATATACTACAAAAGATTCTATTTTCTTTACACAACAGTTGGAGATTTATGATAAATAGTAAATGTAAGATGATTACCTATAATAGTTACTCATCTTGCAAAAAAGGTTATTTGGTTTTACCCAAATAACCTTTTTATATATTTTTAATTTGTAACTTTTAAGTTTATGATAGTGTCGTTATTCTATCATTTTAAGGAAATATCATAATTTTTTCGTTTTCCTATGATATTGGTTTTATTTTTTTATTGCCTAACAGCACTGATATTGGCTGTTATTTATCTTTTTTTATCAAAGACGCAGGCATTTTAGGTTGATGAATTGCACCTATGTACCAACAACTTGAATTTGCATTTTTTGCGGTTTTTTCTGCAATTTTAGCTATTGTCTTTAACATATCCCTTCTCCTTCCTTAGTATAATGTATATAATCCAAAAGTCTCTTGCCGGCTTAAGAAACTTTCGATTACCAGTTTTAATCTGCATAAACTTCATATCCATATTTGTTATGGTATAGTTTATACATTGGTCTTGTTATGAATATTGAATGTATTAAACATCCAATTGTTAATATATTTGAAACAATAATATATTTTTCTGGTAATATTATTGCTACAAGCAGAGTTATTGTCATGGTTATATATGACATTATTTTTTTTAATTTTCTTTCTTTTTTTCTTAATATTGGAACATTTTCTGTGTCTGCTGGTGCATACATTGTTATTACTATGATACTGAATATCCAAACTAATAGTATTGCTATATATCTGTATGTGGGTGGTATGAATGGTAATGCTTTGCTTATTAATGCGTTTCCACAGTATATGCTTGGTGTTGTAATTGTACATGCTATATGTGTTTTTGCATGTACTCCTCCTACAAAGTATTTATATGGTAATAACATTATATATGCTAATATTGTTAGTTTTAATATTCCTAAGATATAGGCTATTCCAAACATTATTAGTAGTTTGGGCGTTTCTCCTATTATCATTTGTAATCCATAGTTTATGATTTCTGCACGTTCCTCATCTATGTCTGGCATTTCCTTTTTTATTCTTTCTAATATAAAATTACAAATCTTATCAATCATGTTTTGTTTTCCTCTTTATAAGTTTTTTGATATACAGATTTTATAATTTTATTTTTAAGTTGTTTCATTTTGTTTATGAAATGCTTAAAATTATTTACGAAATTGTTGGTTTTTTATTTTCATAAATGATTTTTAGGTTTTCATATAATTTATTCCAATATTTTCCAGGTTCCGTTTTTTTCTGGTAAGCGTTCAAATGTTAGTTCTTTTTTTGTTATTGGGTGTCTAAATGTTAGTTTATATGCCCATAGTGCTATTTGTTTACCATGCCCTCTTGTCCCATATTTTTGGTCTCCATATATACTATGGTTTATGTTTGATAATTGTACTCTTATTTGATGGTGTCTTCCTGTGTGTAGATTTATTTTTACTACAGATAGGTCTATTTCTTGATTGTATTTTATTATTTCATAGTCTAATATTGCTAGCTTTGCATTTTTAGTTCCTTCTTTTACTACTTTACTTAAATTATTTTTTTCATTTTTTAATAGATAGTTTTCTAAGTGTCCTGTTGTGTTTTCAAATTTTCCATCTGCTACTACTATATATTCTTTTTTTAGTTCTTTGTTTCTTACTTGTTCACTTAGTCTTGCTGCTGCTTTTGAGGTTTTTGCAAATACCATGACTCCCCCTACTGGTCTATCTAATCTATGTATTAGTCCTAAGTATACATTTCCTGGCTTGTTGTTTTTTTCTTTTATGTATTGTTTTATTATTGTTAACATATCTTTGTCTCCTGTTTTGTCCCCTTGTGATGGAATATTAGGTTTCTTTTCTACTACTATTATGTGATTATCTTCATATAAAATTTCTTTTTCTAACATTTGTCTCTCCTTTTTATTGTTATTTTATCTAGATTTTACTGTTCCCAACGACCATATATTCCTGCTGGCAGTATTAGTTTTGAATTTGTCATTGGTAGTCCAATTTCTCCTGATGAGAATTTTCCTTTAAATTTTGAGTCTATGTTTATTCTTAGTATGTTTTCTAGTACTGTGCCTGATATTCCTGTTGTGTATGAGTTTATTAAGAAGAATAATGGATTTTCTGATAATACTTTCATACATAGTTTTACTAGGTCTGAAATATTGTTTTCGAATTGCCAAATTTCTCCATTTGCTCCTCTTCCATATGATGGTGGATCCATTATTATTGCATCATATTTGTTTTCCCTTCTTATTTCTCTATTAACGAATTTGTTTACATCGTCTACTATAAATCTTACTGGATTTTTTTGTAGCCCTGATGATATTATGTTTTCTTTTGCCCATGTTACCATTCCTTTTGAGCTGTCTACATGACATACGTTTGCTCCTGCATAACTACATGCTACTGTTGCTCCTCCTGTGTATGCAAATAGGTTTAGTACTTTTATTTCTCTTTTTGCTTTTTGTATTTTGTCTATCATCCAGTCCCAGTTTACAGCTTGTTCTGGAAATAGCCCTGTATGCTTAAATCCCATTGGTTTTATGTTGAAGGTTAAATCTCTATATTTTATTTGCCATGCCTTTGGTAAGTGATTTACATATTCCCAATTTCCTCCTCCTGTTTTACTTCTATTATATCTTGCATTTATATTTTTCCATTTATTGGGAAATGTTTTTTCTTTCCATATTATTTGGGGGTCTGGTCTTACTAGGTATACATTGCCCCATCTTTCTAGTTTTTCTCCATCTGCCATGTCTATTATTTCATAATCTTTCCAATTGTTTGCTGTGTTCATGCTTATCTTTTTCCTTTCTTAGAACCATCATTCGTGCTTACGTATACCATCCATCTTGGTAAAGGTGTCTCCTAATTATTCAATGGTTCTATTTTATCACTAATTTCTGTTATAATACTATATAATATTATTTACAAAAAAGCAAGTGAACATTGTAAAATTTTACAATGTTCTGCTTTAGACTATATATATAATTTCATTGTTTTGAAAATATTTGTGTAATTGTTCTCTAAAGAATTTTTCCCCTTCTTTTCTTATTTCTTCTTTGTACCAATATTTCCCTTTGCCCCTTCCTGTCATTATTTCTTTGTTGTATAGGTTTATGGCATTTGGAAATGCTTCTTCATTTATTTTTGTGTGTACATAACTGTACGTCATAAATATTACTTCAAGGAATATGTCTTTCTTTACTTTTTCTGTTAACTCTTCGTTTAGTCTTTTTATTAACTCTAGATATAGTTCTTTCCAATTTTCTACGAATATTACTGGTGCTATTAGTATTCCTATTTTGTATCCCGCTTCTTTCAGTTTATTTATTGCTTCTATTCTTCCTTTTATCCTAGATGTTCCAAACTCTACATTGTTTATTATTTCTTCTGGATTTACACTCATTCTTACTATTGTTTTCCCTCCATGATTAAGTGGTAATATATCGTCTACCATATCAAATTTTGTGGGGAATGTTAGTTTTCCTTTTTGTGATTTGAAGTTTTCTATTGTCCATACTAGATTATTGGTTATTGTGTTTTCTAATATTAAGTCACTATTGCTTCCGATTTCAAATGTAAGTTCTTTTTCTGATTTGTTTGATACTTTTATTATCTTTTCTAGCATTTCTTCCCTGTTTACAAATAGTCTTAAATATGCACATTTATTGTAATTACATACTAAATAACAGTACATGCATGCTGCTATACATCCTGATGATGTGTATGGAACTAGATAGTCTGAAATTTTATGGTTTTCTACGAATTTATGTGTTTTTCTTGTCCCTATTATTAAATTGGCTTTCATATTTAAGAATTCTTTGTTTTCTTTTTTTCTCATTTCTTCTATTGCATTATGGCTTTCTATTTCTATTTTTGGAATATTTCTGTATTTTTCTAGTAATTCTCTACCTAGTTGATAGTTTTCTATGTTTTTTTCAATATAAATAGCTTTTGGTTTAAACATATTTTTTTCTCCTTTTGTTTTTATTTTTCCAAAATCTATTTTTTTTATGTAAATTTTTTTAATGCATATAGATAATTTATTCTTTATTAAAATCTTAGTTACGTTTTTTTTATTTTTATATATGATATAATTATATTAATTGCCAGTGCTAAACATATTAATATTATAATTTCTATATTACTTCCTGTTTTTGGTAACTTTCCTGTGACTGTTTTTGTTCCTTTCTCTGTAATGTTTTTGTCTAGTTTTCCTCTATCTATTTCTGCCCATTTTGCATAATAATTGTAATAGAACAGGGTAATTTTAAGAATTTTACTTTTCTTAAAATTACCCTATTTTATATATTAACTTTTCCAATATATTGTGTTGCAATTCTGTTTTCTGGTTTTTTGTCAAACATATATAATATTATTAAGAATAGCCATTCTAATGGTTTCATTAAGATGTATGTGATGTCTGCTTGTACTGATGTGTTTATATGCTTTGATAATGGATATCCATATTTATCATAAATATGTCTAATAAAATGATGAAGTTTAGGTGTTTTTTCCTGTATTAATTGCTCAAATGCATTTGCAATGCATAATTGCCTATTTACTACAATTTTATTTCCATGTCTTATTCCAAATCTAATTGGTTTTACTAGCTTTTTATGTCCTCTTAATGATACTGTACATAAATAATGTGCATCATATTCGACTGGTGGAGGTGATATTTTTTGTGATAATGTCCAGTCACTAGTTTCTAAAAATGCCTGTATTGCTTCATCTGGTCTTTGCCCAAATAGTGTTAATATACATATTAATATCATACTTATTGGTACAGTAAATATTACTGCTAAGATTGGCCATACTGATATATTATTTAACATTTTATTACATGCATTAAGGATTTTGTTGTTATATCCTTAGTAATCTTTTCCTTTTGTTTGTAATAGTTTATTTCTTCTATTACTCCTCTTATACCACATAATATGTAATTTAACGGAAATATTATTAAAAATGCATATATTGATTCATTATCTATATGTTTTGATATTTGAATTATTAGTATTAGCATAAATGCTGAGCATATCATAATTCCTGACATTGCACTTACAATAATGAGTGGTGGTAATTCTGTTTTCCTTACTTTGATTAAAATATATGAAATTGTTCCTAACATTATAATTACTGCTACTGTTGGCATACTCCATGATGCTATAGGTGCATGATATCCTGTATCAACTCCTATATATATTGGCTCATTATAATCTTTAAAGTCTAATAGTCCATATAGAATTGTACTGAATAATATTCCAAATACAAAAATTAATATATCTATTACATCTTCTTTAATTTTTTTCTTTTTAAATAGATTAGCTATATTAAAAACTGTTAATACTAATGGACCTAAAAAACATATTTGTAAAAAAATTGTTATGATTATTACCATTGTGTATTTTTCCTTTCTTGTACTCTATACTATTTTTCATATGATTGAGTATTTTTTTTCTATATTTTCTTAAAATTTTCTTTCTATTTTTTCCCCAGATTATTTAACTCATATACTCTTATTTTTCCTATTAAATCAACATATTTTAACTTTTATTCGTACTCTAACATTCAATTATATTATTTTTTATATCTTTTCACTTATTTCTATATACTCACTTAATTCAATAAAATCATCATTAGAATTTTCAAAACCTCGTTTAAGGTAACTATTGCCACCATCAGCACTACAAGTACCACATTTACAAGTAACTTTATCGTGAGTATATTTTGATACTATAATATCTCCACATAAATTACATTTAATTGAATTTTTAATTATCTTTTTCAATTCTAACACCTCTAATTATTTTCTTCTTCATCTTTTATATCAATATGCAAATTCAAATCTTCTTCAGGGTGTAATAAATTTTTCCATACTATGCTGACAAATAAGTTTATTACTTTTTTCTATTAGTTCTTTTATTTCTTCTTTACTAGCTGTTGGAAAGAATATTTTAAAATAATCTAGTATGTCTATTGTATTAAAGCAATCATAATATTCTTTACCTGTTACATTATTAAATTCTTTTAACAATACCTTTTTATCTAATGTATAGTATCTGTTTACTGGTAAATTATGGATTAGTCCTAAAAGTCCATATTGATTTACAAATTCTAATAATAAACTATCAATCTTTTCTTCATTTTCTAAAGATAGTTTTCCTAAATTTATAAAATCTATTAATGGTTTGTCATTTTCTTCATAATCATCAAAACTAATTACAGTATAGTTTGACATATTTATAGTATTGTCAATTTTAGGCACAACATATTTAATATTGTTTATAACTTTTATTTCATATTATTCAAACTTTAGTAATGATTCATTATTAAAACCATATTCTAAATCAAATCTCATATTTTTCTCCAATCTAAAAATTTTTCCAAAATTTCGCAGTAATATATTGATAACCATAAAATATTACAGTATAATTTTAAATATGTAATATATTTATTGATTATAAATATTAATTTTATTTTTAAGATAATACTTAATATCTACAAATATATTACATTAAAATATAATAAATGTCAACACACATACAAAAATAAATAGCGTTATATGGAATTTCTATACCTAAAATAATGCAAGTAAAAAATATTAGTACATATTTTAAGGGAAGGAGGTTTTTGACATTGAACAAGAAAGATGAAATTTTGAAATTGTATTATGAAGAATTTAGGGTTACAAAAAGTGAACTTGATGACAGACCTGTTTTCGTTTCTACTAAAGAACATATCGAAGCTCATTTTTTGACTTGTTATTTAGCTCTAGTTCTTAGTAGAATACTTCAACATAAACTAGATAAAAAATACTCTGTTGGTAAAATACTTGAAGCCCTTAGTTTATGCAACTGTTTTAATATTCAAGAAAATATTTATCAATTTACTCATTATGATGCTGTATTAAAAGACATTGGACAAGCTGTAAATATTGACTTTGCTTTAAAAACTAGGACTTTACAAGATATTAAAAAAATTTTAAGTCAAACCAAAAAGAACTAAAAAAGTCAACAACTTTCTGTAAAAAAATCAAGCCTCGAAGCTAGCTCTATTACTAGCCTCAAGGCACTTTTTTATCTCAAAATCTTCTACTGACATATCTTCCATATGTACTCCACTTGCCAATTTATTTTCTCCTTCAAAAATCGCTGTTACCCTATACAAAACATGATAATATTTTTTATTTTCTATTTCGTTATCCTTTATATAATTCGCAATATCATTTTCCCATTTTATCATAGCTTGGTTTAAATAAGCTGTACCAGTCATTAAGTTTTCTTTTCTATTATTTTCAGCAGATAATTGCCAAGCAATTAAATGACAGCGATTGTATAATTGTCTAGTATTTATTATATATGGATATTCATGTTGAATCCACCCTGTAGGATTATAACTAATTTTTCCTCTTTTCTCATTTTCTTTAGGCATTATATCTTTACAGATATTTGCAAATGCAACACCGCATCTTTTATGCTTATCTAATTCACTATAATTTTCAAATGGCATAGTAGTAAAGTCTTTTATTACTCCTTCATAAACTAAAGCTTCTTTTCCTAACTCAAATAATTTATCACTTACTAAAATTTGTCTTATTTTATTATTATTTATTCTTACTGCAGTTCTTTTTGTTGCTAAATATATTTTATCTGGTATTACATCTGTTAAGTTATGATAATAATAAGCAGACTTCCCTGTATTATCGCTTGTGGGTATCTTTTAATAATTACTTCTAAATAATGAATATTTTTTCTATCTGCATAAATTCCTTTTTCGATTTTAAAAATTTTTTGCTCTTTAACTGCTTTTTCAATTTGATAATTTGATTTATATGTATTTATTAATTCTTTATGAGCATATAACATTTTTCACCACCTATTTTGATTTTAAACTAAATGCACACATTAGTCAACAGCAATGTGTGCATTTAGTTTAACTTTTCTGTTATTTTATTGTTCATTTAACCATTTCATATATTCTTCTTGTGTTAATTTTCCATTACTAATTTTTTCTTTTAACTCCGCATTTTTCTTTTTAAATTCAATAAATTTTTTTCATATTCATCATTCATAGGATTTCTTTTATTTGTGGTATACTGTTCTTTACACATAATTAAAAACCTCCAATGTTTAGTCTCTCAACTAACATTTTATTTGATTTTTAATTATGTGTCTATACTTTTATGTCTACAACGTGCATTTAATTATACAATATTCAGATAGTTTAAAGAATTATTGACTTTCCAAAATGGATATGATAAAATTTAGTCATAATTTAAGAAGGAGAAAATCTATGACAAATGGTGAAAGAATAAAATATTTAAGGGAAAAAAACGGACTTACTCAAAAAGATATTGCAACTAGATTAGGTGTAGAATCTGCAGCAATATCAAAATATGAATTAGATATGAGAGAGCCTAATATAGAGGCACTAAAAAAACTTGCTTCAATATTTAATGTTTCGATAGATTACTTACTCGGAAGAACACCAGATGTCTTTGTTAATGAATGTGATAGAGATACATTAGATATTTCTATTATTCAAAAGAAATATAATCAATTAAAAAGCAAAATTGATAATATAAAAGATTTTTATAAAAATGAAAATGCTATAATTATTGCAGTAAACAAACTTTGCTCAGGTGTTGGAAGAACAAATTATGGGGAGTCAAAATCAAATGCAAATGTTTCAATATTAGAAATAGATAATATATTTAATGATTTTGAAAATAGTAAAGATCCAAAACCGCAAATTTTAATGAAAATTGACAATCTGGAGAATAGCATTATATTTGTTGAAATAGATTCTTTTGATGATGAGGAATTGCCAATAAATGCAGTTGATAGAGTAGCAATATATACTGCCAAATTATCTAAAAAATATAATGTATTAGGATTAGCAATGACTATTGATAAAGATGAAAATTGCAAAATTATAGATGCTATATATCAGAAAAATAAGGATTCTTATTATACACAATTACATTTGCCCAAAACAGTGCTAACTGCTGGTGAATATATTGATATATTAAGTAGATTATAGAAAGGAAGAAATTTATGACTATTTTAGAATTTGTTTTAAGCCGTCAAGAATATTTAGAAGATTTAATTACAAGAAGTACTTACCATTCAAATGCTATTGAAGGAAGTACACTTACTTATGCTGAAACTTACGCCATTCTTTATAATGACAATAGCTTTAAAATAGAAGGAAAAGAGCCCAGAGAAATATATGAGGCTATCAATCATAAAAAAGCCTTAGAGTTAGTTTTTAAGAATTTACAAAATAACGAAGAACTTGATGAGCGATTTATAAAGAAATTAAATGAAACTATAAATAGAGATATTAAAGATACTGAAGGCTATAGACCTGTGCAAGTATTTATTAGGGGTAGTGAACATATTCCACCAGAGCCTGAAAAAGTGCCAAACTTAATGATGTATTACATATATAACTATGATCATGATGATCAAGATATATTTGAAAAAATTGCAAGGTATCATATTGAATTTGAAAAAATACATCCTTTTGAAGATGGAAATGGTAGAACAGGTAGATTGCTTTTAAATTACGAACTATTAAAAAATAACTTGCCACCTGTTGTTATAGCAAAAGAAGATAGGGTAAAGTATTTTGAATTTCTAAGAAATAATGATATATCTGGTCTAGCTACATGGTTAAAAGATTTATCTACTAAAGAAAAAGAAAGGCTAGGGAAATTTGGGTATAAGGATAAATAATATTTTTATGTATACTTATTTTTGCTCTAAAATATGAGCATTTTCTCTTTATATTAATTCAACTATATTTTTTTACATTCTTAATGTATCCCTTAAATACCAATGTTTTCACTTGTTTCAAAATTTTCGATTTTTGTTTTTTTACTTTTTAATTTTTAATTTTTTTATCTCTTATAAATTAATAGGTGAGTATATATTTAACACTCACCCTAATAACTTATATTTTTACATTTTATGTTAACGAAAACCTCCGCCGGCCTCCGCCTCCTCCGAAGGAACCTCCTCCTCCTCCTCCAGAAGAGAATCCCCCTCCTCCAGAAGAATAACTTTCGGCTCTAGCTTTTGCTGCATTTGCTTGTGATATTCCATGTGTAGAACACATATGTATAAAGATTATATTATCATATGTGCCATAACTTGATTGTTCTATTAATTCTGGATACAACTCTTTAAACTCTTTTGCGACTTCTTTTGCAATTCCCATCATTTGTGCATATATCAGATATTCTTCAAATAAATGAACTTCTATTGCTTCCCTTTCTTTTATAAGTGTGTATTCTTGAAGATATTTTTTTAACCCTGCTAGTTGTATTGCTTCTTCCTTTAATGCTTTTGTTGCTGTATATCTTTTACTTTTAAATATTTTTAAATTTGTGCTCTCTTCAACAGTTATTAGCCCTTCTTTAACTAATTTTTCCCTTTCTCTGCTTATTATTTGGTCAAACCATGAAAGTATTTTAGAATAACTCTTTTTGCACCATTTCTCAAATTCCTTATTTTCTAAAATTCCATCTTCACTTGCTTCATATAGCATTTTAAATAGAGCCTGCTCTTTTTCATCAACAATTAATTCTGGATTTGTCTCATTTAAAACTACTACTGTTTCCTCTTTCTTACGAATAGTACCTATTTCTCTCTTTTCAACTCTAATCATAGATTCTTTTAACCATTTTAATATTATTGAACCTAATACATCTGTTTTTTTACTTATAATTCCATATTGATATCCTATATAATATGCTCTAAATAGGTCCTTATTGCATGGTATATCTCTAAAATAAGGTATATCTTTTCCTATTCTTTTTCCTAATTCCCCAAAGTTAAAATTATCTACATTTGTCATCTTACTAAGTCCTAGAATTATTAAAGAAAAAACTCCAAAGTTTATTAATATTGATATAATTGCTCCAAAAATCCCTATAAAACTTTCAGATGAATCTTTTTCATATTTTGTGGCTCCTTCTTCTGCCATTTCGTAATAATATTGAAAATCATTATTTAATTTATTATTTGTTTTAAATGCTCCTAATGGAAATTTTACTAATATTGTCATATATTCATTTGATTCTAATGTACCATCTGATTGCATTTCTATATAACCATTATAAACATATGCCGTTCCTCCATAGTTTCCATATCCCCAGACGTCTATCGTATCGGATATTCTAAAGTTTGTATGTATTTTTATATATACACTTCCTATTTCTGTTGAAAAGTCATATGGTATTAATGTCCAATATATCATTTGAGAATCTTCAAGTTCTGATACAAAATTTGTAATTTGGTATTTTACTGTATATGTATGTGAACCATAACTACTTATCCCCCAACAAAGCTCTACTCCGTCTGAGATTTTATTTATTCCGAATTTATTTGCTTTACTAGATAATGTCCCTGATGTATTCCATGAGTTTAATTTTGTATATTGTGTACTACCATCTGCAACTGATAACATAGTAATTTCTGAATTTCCTAAATTATAATATGGATGATATACTTCTGTTCCTTCATCAGTTTTACAATCCCAAATTTCCGTAACAGTTGCTGTTCCTTTATCATCAATTGCTATGTCCATTGATATTTTTCTTATAGTATTTGCTTCTACACCTTTAAATACTGTAAATATAGCAAATGTAAAAAGAAAAATTAGAAAAATTTTTAATATCTTCTTCATTAATCCTCCCCCTTTTATATATTTATTATTACACATAGTTAGCTTTTTAGCAAGAAATTTTTATATATTTTGGTATTTGTGGTTAATAGATAACAGTTATTCAAATAAAATGTACTAAGAATATAAAGATAATAAATAATTATTCAGTATTCATCGAAAATAAGTTATTCCTAAGCTATAAATTTATGATATACTATATATAATTTATATATTAGGAGGTACTTATGGAAGTTATTGTTGGTAAATCAAGTGGATTTTGTTTTGGTGTTAAAAATGCAATTGATGGAGCTAAGAAGAATTTACAAAACACTAAACGTTTATATTGTTTAGGTGAAATTATCCATAATGAAGAAGTAATTAAAGATTTAGAGAGCAAAGGTCTTATTATTGTTGATGATATTGAAGATGTTAAAGATTGTGCTATAATTCGTGCTCATGGTATACCTAAAGATATATATGAGATTGCTAATTTGAAGAATATTAAATTACTAGATTTCACCTGCCCTTTTGTCTTGAACATTCATAATCTTGTTACACAATATGCTAAGGATAATTACTTTATTTTTTTATTAGGTGTTAAAACACATCCCGAATCTATAGGTACACTTAGCTTTTGTGGTAACAATTGTTATTTAATTGAAACTTTAAGTGATGTTGCTTTTGCTATTGACTTTTTTAAAAAGTCTGGTTTAAGTGACTTATTAATTATTTCTCAAACCACATTTAGTGTTTCTCTATTTGAAGATATTGTAAACAAAGTAAAAACATCTGTGGACTCTAATATTAATATTAAAATAGAAAATACCATTTGTAATACAACTTCTATCCGTCAAAAGGAAACCGAAGAAATTGCAAAAAAAGTAGATTTAATGATTATAATTGGTGGAAAACATAGCTCTAATACAAAAAAATTATTCGAGGTTTCCCAAAAATATTGTAAAAATACTTTACTTATCCAAACAAAAAATGATTTAAATTATGAATATTTACAAGGATTTAATAAAATTGGGATAATGGCTGGTGCATCAACTCCACAACGATTAATAGAAGATGTTGCATTTTTTTGTAAAAAATAAAACTTTTTTGTAAAAAATACTTGCATTAATTTTCATTTAATACTATAATATTTGTATCAAAAGATAAAATTATGGTGAGGAGAAGGCACATGGAACTAACAAAAAATATTTTTTTTAATACAGATAAATTAATAACAAATACAGTTGTAAAAATTTCTTATACAGGTAAACTTTTTCAAGATAACTCTGAGGAAGTTTATATTCATTATGGCTTTGGAAATAATTGGGATAAAGTTAATGACTTAAAAATGGTAAAAACAGAACTTGGTTTTCAAGCAGAAATAACTTTAACAGATGCAGCAACCTTTAATTTCTGTTTTAAGGATACAGATGGAAATTGGGATAATAATAATAATGCTAATTATATTTTTCCCTTAGAAGCTGTTCAAAATGCTCTAATTACAACAAGACAGCCTGAATTTGGATTAACAACTCATAGACTTAGAAAAACTTATATGTGGAGCAAAAAAATTAAATTAGCAATATATAAGCTTATAAGATTTGTTCCAAAATTAATATCAGGAAATTATAAAAGAAAAGTTACAGAACAATAATAAAAAAATAAAGAGAGATGTTTCTCTCTTTATTTTTTTATTATTATATATTCTTTTGTAACCTTATATTACCCAACCTCCATTTGGGGAAATTACTTGACCTGTTGTAAATTCATCTTCTATTAACCATTTCACACATCTTGCTATATCTATTGGTCTTCCAATTCTTCCTAATGGTGTTTCTTCTTTTATTATCTCTATACTCTCTTTAGATAGACTATTATTCATATCTGTATCAATATCTCCTGGAGCTATTACATTCACTCGAATATTAGATAATCCTAATTCCTTAGCTAATGCCTTAGACATTCCTATTAACCCTGCCTTTGCTGCTGAATAATGTACCTCACATGAACCTCCGACCATCCCCCAGATTGAAGAAATATTGATTATACAGCCATTCTTGTTGTGAATCATATTGTCTATTACTGCTTGTGTGGTAAAAAAAGCTGAAGTCAAATTTGTAGATATCATATTATTCCAATCTTCTTCTGTAATGTCGTTAAACATCTTTATCTGAGAAATTCCAGCATTATTAATTAACACATCTATTTTACCATATTTATTTATTATATAATTTACCATGTTATTAACTTCTACATTATCTGTAACATCTGCTTTATAAATTTCTATATTTTTTCCTATTTTTTCTTTAAGCTCTATAGCCTCACTCTTAGATTTGTTATAATTAACTATAATAGTATTTTCATCGTTTTTTGATAATTCTTCTACTATCCCTCTACCTATTCCCTTTGCTGCTCCTGTTACTAAAATTACTTTTTTCATTTATTATTTATCCTTCCATTTATTATATTTTTAGGCTATGTTTTTATTAATAACTATAAAAATTTTTATCTATATTCAATTAAAATAAAATAATTTTTTTCAAGTACATGGGCTTCTACTATAATTTCAACAGGCAAACACAAGACCTGACTTAAAACACTAATTTTTACACATTTTTTACTTCCCAAAATTCATAAAAAAAAAGCCATGAGTTAAGATTTTTCAAAACCCTTGACCTTTAATGGAGCCACTTGTCTGAATCGAACAGACGACCTACGCATTACAAGTGCGTCGCTCTACCAACTGAGCTAAAGTGGCATATATTTGGTGACCCCGACGGGAATCGAACCCATGTCTCCGCCGTGAAAGGGCGATGTCTTAACCGCTTGACCACGGGGCCATAAATTTGGTGAGCCATCCGCGACTCGAACGCGGGACAACTTGATTAAAAGTCAAGTGCTCTACCACCTGAGCTAATGACCCATTTACCAAATATATAAGCAGATTGTTCAAAACAAACCGCTTATATATATTACTACAAATTATTTAATCTGTCAACGGTTTTTTGAAATTTTTTTGTTTTTTTTGTAAAATTTTTATGTTCAATTACTTTTTGTTTAATTCTTGAAGTAGTTCGTCTACATCTATGCCATGTGCTTCACAAGCTTCTTCTATTGTTTCTCCATGTGCAATTGCACAGTTTAAACAATGCATTCCTGCTTCTGTTAAAATGTCTGCTTTTTCTGGAAGTCTTTCTAATAATTCTCCTATTATCATTGTTTTTTCTATTTTCACTTTTTATATCACTCCTTTCCAAATGTACCAATATATCTATCTATTAATACGCCTTAATTCATAAATTATTTTATCATATTTTTTCTAAAAAGTATAGACAAAAGTAAATTTTTGTTGTAATATATATAAAATCTCACCAATAGTTCTTAATTTTTCAAGAACTAGCTTATTTTCTATAATTAATAGTATGGAAATTTTCCTTACTATGTAAAAAAATTTAGGAGGTGATTATATAGATTACCTAGTAAAATTATTTTTCATATCTTTTATTATTAATATTCTTGTTGTTTTTTATTCATTTTATATTTTTTTTGACTCGATACTTTTCAAGGATTTACGCAATCCACTTCACAGTAAGAACATTTAATTTAATATTTTAGGAGGTACATCTAATGTTTGTTAATACTATTTTTAGGCGATTCCTATTTACTATTTTTTTCCTACTTATTTCTTTATATATTTTATTTTTGATTTTTAAACCTCTGTATATCTCATCTATAATTACTATTGATTTACCTTCAGGTAATTTTAATATATCTCCTGAACACTCTGATATCTGGGAAAAAATCAAGATATTGTATTTAATATTTTTTGTCATATCTAATTTAATTTATTCAAATGTAATTTATCCTATATTTTTTCATAGAAATAGTAATAAAGTTTCAAAACTACAAAAAATTCAAATGCAAGATTTACATTTAAGTATTATGAACAACTCAACTGATAGACTTATTATAATCCCTAAAGAAGGTCTATATCAAAACATCTTAATTACAGGTACTATTGGCACTGGAAAGACTAGTTCTGCTATGTATCCATTTACTAAACAATTAATAGGATTTAATTCTGACAATTCTAAACTTAAATTAGGAATGCTTATTTTAGATGTTAAAGGAAATTATTATGCACAAGTAAAAAAATATGCAGAGTTTTATAATAGGAAAAAAGATTTAACAGTAATAGGTCTAGATAGTAATATACGCTATAACCCTTTGGACAAGCCTAATTTAAAAGCATCCGTTTTAGCAAATAAATTAAAAACTATTCTAACATTATTTTCACCAAATAATTCTGAATCTTATTGGCTGGATAAGGCTGAACAAATTTTAACTGAGTGCATTAAACTTTGTAGACTTTATAATAATGGCTATGTTACTTTTGTTGAATTACATAAGTTGATTACCATTCCAGATTATTACCGAGAAAAAATAAAATTGCTTAGGGAAAATTTCCTCGCTGGTAATTTTTCTATCGAAGATATTCATAATTTATATTCTTCTATTGAATTTTTTGAAAAGGAATTTATTTCTTTAGATACAAGAACCTCTTCAATTCTAAAGTCAGAAATAACTAGAATAACTGGCTGTTTTGTTTCTGATTATAATATTCAAAAAATCTTCTGTCCTGAAAAGTCTGAACTAAATTTTCACGGATTTTCTGATGTCGTTAATAGAGGAAAAATTGTTGTTTTAAATATGAACATATCTGAATATAGAAACCTTTCTAAAATTATTGCTGCATATTTAAAATTAGATTTTCAATCTGAGGTAATGAGTCGACTTGCACATTCTAATACTCCTCTTAGGAGTGTAGCATTTATAAGTGATGAGTATCATGAATATGTTACAGATACTGATGCTAATTTTTTCGCTCAGTCAAGAGAAGCAAAATGCATAAATATTGTTGCAACTCAAAGTTATACTTCTCTTTTAAGTTCTATTAATAATCAGTATACTGTTAAAGTTATTGTACAGAATTTAATTAATAAATTTTGGTTTAGAACAGATGATATCTTTACTGTTGAGGATGCCCAAAAACAAATTGGTAAAGAGGAAAAGGATAAAGTTTCTATTGGTTTTTCCGAAAATTCTAATGACTCGAACTCTAATAGTATTATTAATTCTATATACTCTCATAAAATCAGTTCTTCTGAAAGTATTAGCCGTTATACTCAATCTGATTATATCTTTGATACCAACTTTTTTACACGAGAACTAGAGACCTTTTCTTGTGTTGCTTTTATTTCCAATGGTTCACAAATTTTACCGCCTCAGAAGTTAAATTTAATTCCTTATTTTATATTGGATAAAGATATGGAAACATAGAGTTTTTACTTAATTTATTATTTTTTAGGAGGTTTTTAATGAAATCAAAAATCAAATTTAAATCAAAAATTTTTTATTATTTTTTATTTATTTTATATATTTTTTTATGTATTTTTTTCTCTTTTTCAGGTACATGTTTTGCCGGATACCCTAAATTGGTTAATAATATTGTTTCTGCTTTTGAAAAGGTAGAGAAATATATTGTAGCAATTTCTACGCCTGCTGCTGCAGTTTCAATAGGTTGTGGATTTTTAATGCAGAAGTTTAGTTTTGGAGATGAAGAAAGAATTAGAACTGGCAAAAAATTAATTCGTACAGCGTTTCTTTCATATGCCTTTATTATTTCTTTAGATTTAATTATCTCTTTAATTGAAAGCCTTATTTCTTAACTCCAGGAGGTTTTTTAATGAATAGCAATTCTATTATTGAAACTATTAATTCTCTTTTTGGAAATTTGTTTTCCTCTATTGATACTACTATCTATTCTGCATTAGACAATATTACATTTATAGATACTGAAATATTGAATTCTTATTATTTTGAAAAAATATTTGGCACTAGCACTTCTAATGGATTTTTATTAATAGCAAATGCTTTACTTATTGGATTTGTGTTGTATTATGGCATAACTTATCTTCTTTCATCACTTGGTATTCTACAGGATAGTGTGCAAAAACCTTCACAGTTTTTCTTTAAGATTCTTCTTGGGGGATTATTAATGAATTCGAGTTTTTTTATCTGTGAAGAGTTGATTCTTATAAATTCTTCAATCTCTGATGCCATAAGGTTTCTTGGACATGAACTTTTGGGCGGAAATATTTGTTTTTCAGAGTTAATTACTCAAGCAAATGCTATAATATTTTTGGAAGGACATTCAAATAATATCTTCTCTATAGATGGTATTTTGAAAATGATTTTTTCATTTAGCTTTTTTAATATAATATTTTCATATTCTGTACGTTATATTATGATTAAAGTGTTTATTCTAATTTCTCCATTTGCCTTTTTATCACTGTCTACCCGTAATACCTCGGTATTTTTTAAATGTTGGCTAAAAAGTTTTATAGCTCTACTTTTTATAGAACTTCTTGCCTCTATCATTTTAATAATACTTTTTTCTATAACATATAGTTCAAAAGATATCACTTCTAAATTGTTACTGATTGGAGCTCTTTTTGCATTAATTAAAACTAATACTTATATAAGAGAACTTATTGGCGGGATTAATACTGAAATATCTGATAGTATGTATATGTTAAGAACTTTTATGAAATAATTTTTTTAATTTTATAATATCATTTTTTCGACTTCTCATTTAAAGATTAGGAGGTGATATTTTGAAGTTCATAATTCCGCAAAATTATAATTTGTCAAGTAAATTGTTTGGCTTTCTGGATTACTCTTCTGTAATTATTATCGCTTTATGGTGTTTATTTATTTTTTGTATTACTAACTTTATTTTTCATTCATTATATCTAAAAATATTTATTCTAATTATTTTATGCTTTCCTGTTGTTATCTTTTGCTTTGTAGGTTTTAACCATGAAAATATTATCTATGTAGTATCATATATATCTAAATTTTTATTTTCACAAAAAATTTATTTATATCAAAAAAATCCCATTGTAAATTCTGACAAAAGATGATATAATTCGATAATTAGAATTATTAAAGGAGTGAGACATTAAAATGAAGATAGAATGCAATGAGGAGTCTATACTATTTTCTACAACTAATATACCTGATATCTTTTTTACAGAATATTTGCCTCAGGCACCAGGTGATTATATAAAGGTATATCTTTATATGACTTTTATCTCAAAATATGGGAAAGAGGTAAAATTTAATGATATGTCTAAAAAATTAGCACTTCATATTAATGTTATCCAAGATGCACTGAAATATTGGGAGGAAGTTGGCGCACTTACTAAAAAGACCACTGGATATATTTTAAATAATTTAAAAGAAATAGAACTTCATAATTTATATAAACCAAAAGTTGCCTTATCGGCAGCAGATATAGAAAAAAATACCCAAAATCAATACCGTGCCAAGGCTGTAGAAACAATTAATACATCTTTCTTCCAAGGAATTATGACACCGTCTTGGTATTCAGATATTGATTTATGGTTTAAAAAATATTTGTTCGATGAAGAAGTTATGATTGCATTATTTAACTATTGCTATAAAAAATCTGCACTTCACAGAAATTACTTACAGACTGTAGCAGACGCATGGGCAAAAAATGGTATTAAAACATATGCTGATTTAGAAGTTTATTCTGAAAAACAAGGAAAGTTGCAAAAAATTAAAAGTACAATTTCTAAAAAACTTGGTCTTGCTAGACCATTAACAGAATACGAGACTGCATATATTGAAAAATGGACTGTTGATTATAATTATTCATTGGATGTAATTGAAATAGCTTTAAAGAGAACTACTTCCAAGGCTAACCCTTCTTTTGATTACTTAAATGTAATTATTAGTGGTTGGCATGATAGAAATCTAAAAACTACAGAGGATGTTCAAAACTTCCTAGCAGAATATAAGTCTCAACAAAAAAATATCAAGGAGTTAGAAAAAAAGTCCAAATATAATAATTATGAGCAAAGAATTTATAGTAATTTTGACAATTTATATGCAAATAGTCAAAACTATGTTGATACTACTAATAAAACTTAGGGAGGTGCTATCTTGGCTGATTTGGTTTTAAAACAATTATTAAAAGAATATGAGAAAAAAAGATTTATTGCTGATGCAAATTTTGAGCATAAAAAATCATCACTTTATATGGATTACCCTAAATTAGAAGAAATTAATTCTAAATTAAATAACTACGCTATTATGATTTCAAAACTTATATTAGAGAATAATATTGAAAAATCTGAAAATTTGAAACTAGAATTTGAAAAACTAAAAAATGAAAAAGAAAATCTATTAAAAAGTCTTAACTTACCTACTAATTTTTTCACACCAGATTATGAATGTAAACTATGTAATGATACTGGCTATGTATTAAACGATAATAACAAAAGTATTCTATGTAGTTGTATAAAGCAAAAGTTATTTAATATTAAGTATAATTCATCTAATATTGGTGATTTAAGTAAAGAAAATTTTTCCACCTTTAATACATCTCTATATTCTACAGAAATCAATAATAATAATTTTAAAGCTAACATCTCCCCTAGAACAAATATAGAAAATATAAAAAAAATTGCTGAGAATTTTATTGCTAATTTTGATGATCCTGAAGAGAAAAATCTATTATTTATCGGGAATACAGGTCTTGGAAAAACTTTCCTTTCTAATTGTATTGCTAATGAATTACTTAAAATTGACAAAACTGTGTTATATCAATCTGCCTCATCTATGTTAGATTCCATTATTGATTATAAATTTGGTAAAGATAATTCATCTGATAATATATATATCAATACTTTAAAGGTTGATTTACTTATAATTGATGATTTGGGTACTGAAAATATTAATGCACTAAAGTTTGCAGAATTATTTAATATAATTAATACTAGATTACTTAATCAAAATAATCATATAACAAAAACTATTATTTCTACAAATTTAAATATAGATAATTTGTTTAGAAATTACGATGAACGTATTGTATCTAGGTTAGTAGGTTATTACAATATATGTAGATTTTTTGGTGATGATATAAGGTTTATAAAGAAATAAAATTATTAGACGTGCTTTGCACGTCTATAATTTTGGCGGAGATTGAGGGCTTTGAACCCTCGCGGCCACTTACGCAACCCTAACAGTTTAGCAAACTGTCCCCTTCAACCACTTGGGTAAATCTCCTTATATATTTTTAGTCTAGTACAGAAATTTCTCCTTGTAGGAGAAATTTATTACTGTATAATTTAAATGGCGCAGAGGGTGGGATTCGAACCCACGGTAGGCTATAAACCTACGCCAATTTTCAAGACTGGTGCCATAAACCAACTCGACCACCTCTGCATATGTTACTTTGCTTTCCTCAGTAACATTATATATATTAGCACATTTTTAGTATACTTGTCAATAGTAATTTTTGGATTTTTTTATACCTTTATTAATTCTAAAATTCTCTCTAAATCATCATTAGATTGATATTCAATTACTATCTTACCTTTTTTTACTCCAGCATCTAATCTTACTTTTGTTCCAAAGAAGTTCTTAAATGAATCTTCTACATCTCTATATATAGCTTCATATCTCTGGTCTTTTTTCTTCATTTTCTTTGTTAGTTGAGTTTTTTGTTCTACTTCCCTTACACTTGCCCCAGTTTCTAATAATCTTAATGCCATATCATATTGTTTATCTCCATCAGGGATTGCAAGTAGTGCTCTACAATGTCCTTCTGTAAGTTTCCCTGCTCTTACCATATCTAATACTCTTGAGTCTAAATTTAATATTCTTATTGTATTCGTTATGGCACTTCTACTTTTTCCTAATATCTTTGCTACATCTGCTTGAGTTAATTCATAATCTTCCATTAATGCTCTTATTCCCATTGCTTTATCAATAGGGTTTAAATCTTCTCTCTGAATGTTTTCTATTAAAGCTATTTCTTTATTTTTTCTTTCATCTTTTTCTCTAACTATTGCTGCAATTTCTTTTAGTCCTGCTTTTTTACACGCTCTCCATCTTCTTTCTCCTGCAACTATTGCATAATATCCATCTTCTTTTGTAACAATTATTGGTTGAATTAATCCATATTGTTTTATTGATTCTGCTAATTCTTCTAACGTTTCTTCATTAAAACTTTTTCTTGGTTGGTTTCTATTTGGTTCTACCTCATTTATTTTTAAGTTTAATACTTTCCCTTTTACCTCTTGTTCTGAATTGTCTTCAGCTTTGTTTTTTTCTTTTTCCTCTTCTTTTGTTTCAACTTTTTGCTCTTCTTCAATCCCTGTTGAAAATAAGGCATTTAACCCTTTTCCTAATCCTGTTTTTCTTGATGTTGCCATTAAAAATCACTCCTTTTTTTATTTCATATGCCTTGCTAATTTGTCTTCTTCATTTTTTTTCAAGATTTCTTTTACTAACTTATCATAACATTTTGCACCTTTAGACCTAGGGTCATATATTGATATTGGCATTCCAAAACTCGGTGCTTCACTAAGTCTTACATTCCTTGGTATTACTGTTTTATAAACTTTATCTTCAAAATAATTCTTTACTTCTTTTACAACCTGATTTGATAAGTTTGTTCTTGCATCATACATTGTTAAAACTGCTCCTTCTAATTCCAACTCTTTATTTAAGTGCTTTTTAACAAGGTTTACTGTATTCATTAATTGTTCTAGTCCTTCTAATGCATAATATTCACATTGTACAGGAATTAATACACTATCAGATGCTGTAAATGCATTTAATGTAATTAACCCTAATGATGGTGGACAGTCTATAATTATATAATCATAGTTTTCCTTGATTTCTTCTAATCTTTCTTTTAATCTATATTCTCTAGACATCATTGATACTAATTCTACTTCTGCTCCAGCTAAATTTATATTAGATGGACATATTCTTAAATTTTTAATCTGAGTATCTAAAACTACATCTTCTACTTTTGTTTCTTCAATTATTACATCATAAATTGATTTTTCTGTTTTCTTCTCTATACCAATTCCACTTGTTGCATTTCCTTGTGGATCTGCATCTATTAGTAATACCTTTTTTCCTTTTTTTGCCAAAATGGTGCTTATATTTATTGATGTAGTTGTTTTTCCTACTCCTCCCTTTTGATTTGCTATTGATATTATTTTTCCCACTATATACCTCCTTATATGTTCTTTGAATAAAATAATTAGTATATATCTTTCTAATATAAATTATTTGTTTATTATGTAAACTTTTTCCTTTATTATACTACTAAATATATGTGAAACATAACTATATTTTTTAATTTTTCACATTTCTATTTTTTCGATTTTATTCTTTATAATAATATCTGAAAATTAATAAAATGTCAATATTTTTACAGATTTTTTTGAAATATTAGTTATAATATAATAGTTTTATTATCTAAATTTGTGTTTGTTTGGTTATTAAAAATGCATTAAATTTTGACATTATTGTTAATTATAAAATATTGCAATCCATTGTTGTGGCAATCATTGGTCATCCGTTAATAAAGTTTTCACATCATTGCAGACGCGCAATGCACTCCCCTATATTCTCTCTACAATTTTAAATTCACCTAAAAATTTATTATCCATACAAACCCTAATTTATATATTAATTATCTGAATTGCGACATGTTTTGCTCACATCGAATGCAATGATAACTAAATATATATATTAAAAAGCACCTAATTGGTGCCTTTTCTAATATTTCTATTTTTTTTGTGCTAAATATATCAAAAGTACAGATATATCTGCTGGCGAAACTCCAGAAATTCTTGATGCTTGTCCTACGGATGTTGGTTTAAGTTTATTTAGTTTCTGCCTTGCTTCTAAGCTTAATCCCTTCAATTCTTCATAATTAATATCTTCACTTAAAGACTTTTCTTCTAATTTTTTAAATTTCTCTACCTGTTCTTCTTGCATTTTTATATAGCCTTCATATTTAATCTGAATTTCCACTTCTTGTTTTTCTTGTTTTGTAAGAATAGGTCTATTTTCGTCTAAACTTTCTAATTTTTCATAGCTTAATTCTGTTCTCTTTAATAATTCAGATAACTTTGTACCATTTGTTATTGGATTTGTACCATATTCTTCTAATAGTTTATTTGTTTCTTGTGATGCTTTTATTGTTTTACTTTTAATTCTACTTATCTCTTTTTCTATATTTTCTTTCTTTTTTATAAATTGATTATATCTTTTTTCTGATATTAATCCAATATTATACCCTATTTCTGTTAATCTTAAATCTGCATTATCTTGCCTTAATAATAATCTATATTCAGCTCTTGATGTCATCATTCTATATGGTTCATTTGTACCTTTTGTTACAATATCATCTATTAAAACACCAATATATGCATCAGATCTTTTTAAAATTATTGGTTCTTTTCCTTTTATTTTTTGTGCTGCATTTATTCCTGCAATAATCCCCTGAGCAGCTGCTTCTTCATATCCTGAAGTTCCATTAATTTGACCAGCGAAAAACATTCCAGATATATTTTTTAATTCTAGTGATAATTTTAATTGAGAGGGTTCTATACAATCATATTCGATTGCATAGGCAGGTCTCGTAAACTCCGCATTTTCTAGTCCTGGCAGTGTTCTATACATAGCAATTTGAACATCTTCTGGTAATGAAGAACTCATTCCTTGTATATACATTTCTTCTGTATTTTCTCCTATAGGTTCTACAAAAACTTGATGCCTAGGTTTATCAGAAAACCTTACTACTTTATCTTCTATTGATGGACAATACCTTGGACCTGTTCCTTCTATTTCACCAGCATATAATGGAGATCTATGTAGATTTGTTCTAATTATTTCATGTGTTTTTTCATTAGTATAAGTTAGATAACATGGTTTTTGTTCTTTTTTACTTACTTCATCTTCAAATGAAAACATTTCTATTTCTTTGTCTCCTTCTTGTATTTCCATTTTTGAAAAATCAATAGTTCTCCTATTTATTCTTGCAGGAGTTCCTGTTTTAAATCTTACTATTTCTATACCTAAGTCTTTTAGACATTTAGAAAGTTGATTTGCTGGAAAAACACCATCTGGTCCACTTTCATAAGCAACATCTCCTATAAATATTTTTCCTTTTAAATATGTTCCTGTTGCTAAAATAACAGTCTTAATATTGTAAATTGCTCCTAATTTAGTTTCTACATTTACTACCTTTCCCTTTTGTACTCCTATACTTATAATTTCTGCTTGTTTTATATATAAATTTTCTTGTTTTTCTAAAGTGTGTTTCATTTCTATGTGATATTTTTTTCTATCTGCTTGAGCCCTTAATGAATGAACAGCAGGTCCCTTTGATGTATTAAGCATTCTCATCTGTATAAAAGTTTTGTCTATGTTTTTTCCCATTTCTCCACCTAATGCATCAATTTCCCTTACTAAATGACCTTTCGAGCTCCCTCCTATATGAGGATTACATGGCATATTTGCAATTGCTTCTAAACTTATTGAAAACATCAATGTTTTTAACCCCATTCTAGCAGTAGCAAGAGCTGCTTCACATCCAGCATGTCCTGCTCCTATTACAGCTACATCATATTTTCCTGCATCATATCTCATTTTATTTACCTTCTTTCTTTTTAATATTATATTCGCTAATGTGTTTATTTTTTATAATTTTCTATTTTTAATTATAATTAGGTTAATTATTCCTACATTTCATTTGTATTATCTCTAAATTCATGTGTGAAACTCGACGTTTTGTTTCTCTGCTCATTATGTCAATATATGTTATTTACCTAGGCAGAATTTTTTAAATATTTCATTTATTATTTCTTCCGAAACCATTGTACCAGTTATTTTTCCTAATTCTTCAAGTGCTTGTTTTATTGTGATTTGTATTATGTCTACTGGAAAATTGTTGTCAATTGAGTTTACGCTGTCTATTATATTTTTCTGAGCATTTTTTATTACTTCTTTATGCCTTTCATTTATAATTGTTACACTATCATCAATATTAATCTCACCTAAATTAAACATTTTAGAGATTTGATAATATATTTTTTCAATTCCTTCTTTTTTTAGAGCAGATATTTTTACTATAGGTTTATTTATATTTTTAATTTTTTCTGTTTGTTCTGATATTTCTTGTTTTAAATCTATTTTATTAAGTATTATTATTGCATTTTTATCGTTTAAAAGTTCTAAAATTTGCTCATCTTCTTTATCTAACTTTTTAGAAGAATCAATAATATATACTACTAAATCTGCATTTCTTGCTATTTTCTTCGCCTTTTCTATTCCTATTTTCTCGATTTCATCCTCTGTTTCACTTCTAATTCCTGCAGTATCTATAACTTTTATAGGTATTCCTTCTATTACTATAAATTCTTCTATTACATCTCTTGTTGTACCTTCTACTTCTGTTACTATAGCTCTTTCTTCATTTAATATAGCATTCAATAAAGATGATTTACCTGAATTTGGTTTACCAATAATTGCCATCTTTATACCATTTCTTATTAATTTTCCTGTTTCAAAATTTTTTTCTAATTCCTCTATTTCTCCTTTTACTTTTTCGAGCATTTTTTTCAAATCATTTCTTGTTACATCTTCTATATCATATTCTGGATAATCAATCGATGCTTCTATATCTACCATTTTTTGCATTATGTTTGTTTGAATTTCTTTTATTTTATTTGATAATTTTCCTTCTAATTGATTCATTGACGCTTCTTGTTCCTTTTTTGTTTTTGAATTTATCATATCTATTATTGCTTCTGCTTGTGCTAAATCTATTCTTCCATTTAAAAAAGCTAGTTTTGTAAATTCCCCTGGTTCAGCTAATCTCGCTCCGTTTTCTATGCAAAGTTCTAATATTGAGTTTACAATAATCGGACCACCATGTGAATTTATCTCCACCATATTTTCGGTTGTAAAGGATTTTGGTGATATAAAATATGTAACTAATACTTCATCAATACTTTTTCCATTAGAATCTAAAATTTTGCCATATTTCATTTTATACCCTTCTATTTCTTTATTTTTTTTATTTTTTGGCTCAAAAATTTTTTCTATTATATTAAAACTTTCTTTTCCACTCAATCTTATTATTCCAATACCACCATATCCAGGTGGCGTAGAAATAGCTACTATAGTTTCCATACTTTTACTCCTTTTTTTTATTTTTTTATATTTTTTAATCTTACGGAAATAACAATTATAAATTTTCGAAATAATTTTAATTACAAATAAAAATATTTATTTAATATTATTTTTTATTTATTATTTAATTATTTAATATTTTTATTTATAACTATTCCATATTTTTAATATTAAAGATTTTTTAATTTTTATTTTGTTGCTTACAAGTCAAACATGTTTTATTTTTAATATATTTTTTATTATTTTTTTGATAAATAAAAAATATAATTTTAATTATAAAATATTATTTTATTTATTTTATTTTATTTTTTTATTTCCTTATATACCAATGGTTTAATTTTTTTAATAAAAAAAATCAAAGAGAGTTTTCTATTTATAATAATTCATCTTATGAATTAAAAAATCCTCACTTTGACTTTAGATTTTTTATTTAATTTTTAATTATTTTTGTCTTATTGTTTTTTATTTTAATGATATAACTATTCTTCTATTTTCACCTTCACCTATACTTTCTGTTTTTACTTTTGTATTTTCTTGTAATTTTGTATGAATAATTTTTCTTTCATATGCTGTCATAGGTTCTAAAGTAACTGGCTTTTTATTTCTTATTACATTATTAGCTATTCTTTGTGCTAATTCTTCTAAAACTTTTTTCCTTTTTTCTCTATAATTTAATACATCTACATTTATGTGTATTTTTTCTTTAATATTTTTTCCTGCTATTGCAATAAGTAATGTTTGTAATGAATTTAAAACTTCTCCTCTATATCCTATTAAGAATTTTGAAGCTTCTCCCTTTATTACTACTGATATTGTATTACCATTTTCTTCTGTTATTTTATAATTTATATCTTGACCTATCTTAGTTGTAATTTCATTTAAAAATTTTTCTATTTGGTTTTTTGATTTTTCAATATTTTCTCTACTTACTTCTCTCTCTTCTTTTTTTACAATTTTTTGTGTATCTTCTGGTTTATTGTCTCTTAAGATCATTTCTACTTTTACAACTCTTGGAGATAAAATACTAAAAAAACTTTTTTTATCTTCATCTTCTAATATTTTTATATCAACATCTTTTCTTAAAACTTTTAATTGTTCTAATCCTTTTTCAATTGCTTCTGTACTTGTTTTACCTTCAAAAATTCTAGTTTCTCCCATACTAATTTTCTTCCTTTCTCTATGCATTTTTATTCTTCTTCTTTTATAATTTTAGATAAAGCTAGCCTTTCAATTATCATTAAAATATTATTTATTAACCAATATAATGCTAATCCTAATGGAGCTACTAATGCTATTGATATTGACATTATTGGCATTATATACATCATATTTTTGTTTGCTTGTTCCATTGGATTTGGTAGTTCTTCTTCTTTTTCTTGTCCATCTGTTATTAATTTATCATTTTCTTTTTTCTTTTTATTATTCATTGATGAATTCAATTTTATTGAAAAAAATGTTGTTATTACATATAATGCTGGAATTATAAAAGCTTTTATATCCGAAATATCTTGTAAAGGAACTTCACTTAAGTCTAATCCTAAAAAATCCATATTTATATAAACTTTTTCATCTTGATTTCCTTTTTGTTTTATAATACTTATTTCTGGATATGCTGTATTTGTAGATTCATTTTCTTCTATTTCTGTTTTATATTGTTCAATAATATTTGCATCTACCTTTTTCATGTATGTCAATGGACTTCTTACTAAGTAAAATACTGAAAATAAAAGTATTATTTGTACTATTGCTCCAAGACAACCACTAAATGGACTCATATTTTCTCTTTTGTATAAATCTATAGTTTCCTGATTTAATTTTTCTGGATTATTTTTATACTTACTTTGTATTTCTTTTAATTTTTGTTGAACTTTTGCTGTTTTTTTCATTGTTTTTTGTTGTTTTATTGTTATTGGTAGTAATACTAATTTTACTATTATTGAAAATAATATTATTGCTACTCCAAAGTTTCCTAAGTTTTGATATAAAAAATTTAAAAAATATCCAAATATGTTCGCAAAAAAACTTATCATATTAATTTTCCTTCCTTTACCAATATTTGTCATTGGTTTATTTTAATGGGTCATATCCACCTTTTGAAATTGGATTACACCTAATTATTCTTTTAGCTCCATAATATGCTCCTTTTATACACCCATACTTTTCTATTGCTTGAATTGTGTATTCTGAGCATGTTGGATAATATTTGCAATGAAATCCCATTTCACTAAAAATTTTTGAAATCGTTTTTTGGTATATTTTTATTAATTTTCTTAATATCTTTTTCATTTATAAGTATACCTGTCCTTTTAAATATATTTTCAAAATCTTTTTTTATCTCATAATAATCTGCTTCTTTGGGATTTTTATATTTATTCCATATAAAAACAAAATCATATCCTTTTAATATTTTATCTTTTATTAATATTCTATAATTCTCTCTTATTAATCTTTTAATCCTATTTCTTTCTACAGCTCCTGCTATTTTAGATTTAATAGCTATACCCATTCTATTAACTTTTCTATTATTTTTTATAATGAAAAACTGTATATATTTTCCATAATAATATTGTCCTTTATTTAATACTCTTTTAAATTCATAATTTTTTTTTAACGTATTCCACTTTCTCATTTTTATCACAACTTTTCTATGATTTGTTATTATATTGGTTTTATTGTTATTTTTCCTATAAATAAGGGACCGCTATTTCTCTTTTGCAGCCCCTGTTTATATTTAAGCAGTAAGTTTTTTTCTTCCCTTTGCTCTTCTTGATTTTAATACATTTCTTCCAGATCTAGTACTCATTCTTTTTAAAAATCCATGTTCTTTGCTTCTTTGTATCTTTTTTGGTTGGTATGTTCTTTTCATTATTGCACCTCCTATTTTTATTAAGTAAAATTTGTTCTATTTCATTCATATTACAAATTATTTTTTCATTTTATATAAATTAGCATATGAATTATATCTCATTTTTATTATGTTGTCAATGTTTTTTCGAAATTTTAAAAGTTATCCACATTTTTTTTTATTTTTTCCACATT
>CAPYID010000016.1 GCA_948739805.1 uncultured Clostridia bacterium
TTACAGCACCAAACCCAAAAACTGAATATGATACATTTAGTTGTAAAAATCAAGAGAATGTTTATAAAAGTAGAGCAAGAAATAAATAATAAATGAAAATTGCCACCAGTGGTGGCAAAATTGGAGGTCAAATATGGAAATAAATTATCCACCATATAAAATTACTGATAAAATGTTAAATTATGTATCAGATATAATGAAAAAAATTGGAGAAGCAAACTATTTTGAGAGTTTAAATAGATACCCAGAATTAAGAAGAAAATCAAGAATTAGATCTATACATTCTTCACTTGCGATTGAAAATAATCAACTTTCTCTATTTCAAGTAGAAGATGTTATAAATGGAAAACCTGTAATTCGGAGAACAAAAAGACATTCAAGAAGTTAAAAATGCTTATGAAGCTTATGAGCAAATTGATAAGATAAATCCTTATTCTGTTGATGACTTAAAGAAAATACACGGAATATTAACTTTTTTAGTTGAAAAAGATGCAGGAAAATTTAGAAATCATGGCGAGGCTGTTTATGATGGAGATGTTGAAATATTTATGGCTCCACCACACAGATTAGTACCAAGTTTAATGGATAATTTATTTAATTGGATGAATGAAGTTAAAGACACAATAAATCCACTTATTTTATCTTCTATATTTCATTATGAATTTGTGTTTATACACCCATTTCACGATGGAAATGGGAGAACTGCAAGAATATGGCAAACTGCAATTTTATCTAACTGGGAAAAAGCATTTACTTATTTACCAATTGAAAGTATGATAAAGAAAAATCAAGAAGAATATTATACAGTTATTCAAAATTGCAATAATGCTGGAGAATCTACTGAATTTATAGAATTTATGCTAAAAATGATTGATAATACAATAGATGAAATGAATAATTCAAAAGAAATGAAAGAAAAATCTATATTACTACTTTCTGAAAACGAAATAAAAGTATTAGAATGTATAAAGAGAAATGTTATAATTGGTGCAAAAGATATTATTGAACAAACAGAATTATCTGATAGTACAGTTAGAAGAATTTTAAGAAAGTTTTTACAAGACAAAAAGATTGAAACTACTGATGACAACGAAAAATCGCCTAACAAAAAATATAAATTGACAGAGTGATGACAGAGATATGACAGAGTTGTAAGAAAGCAAAATATGTACCACAAGATTATGCAATAATTGAAATAAATGGAGAAAAAATATGATATTTAGCATTTTAGCTTTTATAGCTTTAATTTTAAGTATATGTATAAAAGATAGAAAAAAATCATTAGGAATACAATCACTTAACTGTTTATTTGAAACGATATATGGATTTATAATAAATGCATTTACTGGAGCGGTTTTAAGCATAATTAATTTTATAAGAACTTTTATATTTATACAAAGTGAGAAAATAAATAAAAAAATATATTTATTAATACTTATAATATTTGAAAGTATTATTGTTGTAAATTGTATATATACATGGAATGGACTAATTTCTATATTACCAACAATAGGTTCAATAATTAGAACATATTGCTTGTGGCAAACAAATATGAAATTAGTAAGAATATCTGGAGTTACAACAGGAATTTTATACGGACTATACTATTCATATTATCATAGTTGGTTTATAGTTATGGGAGATATAATATTGCTATTAACAAGTATAATAAATATCTATAAGAACGATATAAAAAATAGAAAAGAGGAAAAAAATGAAAATATTAGTAACAAGGCATGGTCAAACTGACTGGAATGTAGAAAAAAGGATTCAAGGCAGAACAGATATAGAACTAAATAATAAAGGAATAGAACAAGCATATCAGACAAAGGAAAATTTAAAAAATGAAAAAATAGATTTAATTATATGCTCTCCATTAAAAAGAGAAAAGCAAACAGCAGATATAATAAATAAAGATAGAAATATTCCAATCATTTATGATGAACGATTATTAGAAATTTGTTATGGAGAAAATGAAGGAAGATTACATGATGATTTTGATTATGATGGATTTTGGAGCATAGTTAATACCCACGAATATAAAGATGCAGAAAATGTAAATAAATTTATACAAAGAGCACATAATTTTCTAAATGATTTAAAAAATCGTAAAGAAGAAAATATATTAATTGTCACACATAATGGTGTATGTAGAGCAATTAATACATATTTTAATGGTATTCCAAATGATAATAACATTATTGATTTAGGAATAAAAAATTGTGAAGTTGTTAAATATAATTTTGATAAAGCTAATGATTTTATTATATATGCACATAGAGGGGCATCAGCTTATGCTCCAGAAAATACAAAAGTAGCATTTGAAAAAGCAATAGAATTAAAAGCAAACGGAATAGAATTAGACCTTCAAAAAACAAAGGATGGGAAAATAGTTATATTTCATGATGATTATATAGATAAAAAATCAAATGGCATAGGAAAAATTGAAGAACATACTTATCAAGAATTATTAGAATTAGATTTTGGTATTTGGTTTGATGACAAATATAAAAATGAAAAAATAGTATTATTTGAAGATTTTGCAAGAGATTATTTAGATAAAGATTTAACATTTGCGATAGAACTAAAAGTTTTAGGAATAGAGAAAGAAACATTAGAAATTCTAAATAAATATAAAGTGCATAATAATATTTATATAACCTCATTTTTATATGAAGCACTAGCAAATGTTAGAAAGATAGATCCGAATATAAAATTGTCATGGCTTATTGAAGATAGAATAAGTAAAGAGAATATAGAAAAATTATTAAGAATAAATGGAACTCAAATTTGTCCTAGAGCAAGTTTGGTATCTAAAGAAGATATAGAAATTGCTAATAATAATGGGTTAGGCGTTAGATTATGGGGAATTGATAACGAAGAAATTATGAAAAAAGTATATAAATTAAACATTGAAGGAATGACTGTAAATTTTCCAGATAAACTAATTAAATTATTAGATAAAGAAATAGAGCCATTTAAGGATGCGGTGATTTATGAAACAGAAAACTTTGTTGTAGCTGTTCCAAAAGTACCACATATACCTAGAACAGATGGAGGACATTTATGGATAAGGTCCAAAGAAAAATACTTTAGTAGTAGAATTGAACTTGAACCTAAATTGGCTATTGAAGTAATGAGATTAACAATGCTAATAGGTGAAGCAATGGAAAAAGCAATGAAAAATAGAGATATAAATGTTGAAAGAATAAATTATCAAGAAAATGGAAACTGGGCATACCAAAAAGGAATGAATCCAGAATTTCATATTCATTTATATGGTAGAACAAAAGATTCAACAACCCAAACTTGGGGCGAAGCATTAGTTTTTCCTAATAAATCCACAGGTTTTTATGATAATTTTGAAAAATTTAATAATGAAGATATAGAAGAAATAAAAAGACAAATAACTATATTAGAACAAGATGGTAAATTTATTAAAGAAAATTGGAGCTTATAGTTTAATACTTAAGCTCCGATTTTGCATTAGACTAAAATCTTGTTATTTATCTAACTCATATTCATTTTCCATATTTTTTTCGTGTTTAATTTGTTTTTCGGCATCAATAAAAGTATGAGTTTCTTTTTCAAAATTTCTAATAACTTCATCTTCAGAAGGTAAATCAAATTTTTTACATATCCATTTTATAAATTTTTTAGTAGTTTCTTTAAATTTGTCAATTACCTTTTTCAAATGGTTATTTTCTTTTTCTAGCTTATGAATTTTATTTTTATATTGCCATTCTAAATTAAATGACTTATCTTCAAATTCATATTCAAGTGTTTTCTTCCTTTCTTTATATTCATATTCTAAATTTTTAACTGTATTATGAAGTGTTTGATTATCGGCAATTATTGAAAATCTTTCTTTTTGATATTTTTGAGTTTCATCAATAACTTTAGACTGTTTTGTTAATTCCTTATGCAATGACAAATTATCTCTATATAATTCTTTAATCAAATCATCTTTAGGCTTTATAATTTTTTCTAATATCTTTTCATCTCTCTTTATTGAAAACTTGCTAATGTCATTTATATCTGGAACTTCTGGTAACTCAAGCTTCATTTCATTTAAAAGTTTTTTAGTATTTTCATAATTTGTAATTTTCTTATATTCTTCAATAGTGTAATGTTTTCTTCCAGTATCTTCGATAAACATACCTCTTTCTAAATCAAAACCTTTTGACTTAACATGATTGAAATAGGCATCTTGTAACTTTCTGTAACTATCTCTACCTTTCCAAAAATCTCTAGCACAAATCTTATCAATTTTATTGCCTTCTTTGTCTTTTGTATGAACAACAGGTACAAACATTAAGTGTATGTGTGGTGCTCCTTCATCAAGATGTACTACTGCTGATATTATATTCTTTTCTCCTAGATTTTTGTAATTACAGATAAATTTATAACATTCATCAAAATATCTTTTAGTTTCTTTTTCTCCAATTTTATCAAAGAATGCTTGGTCAGAAGTAAATATCATTTGGCACATTATAATACTATTACTACGAAGATGACCTTTCAAATTATTCTCTTTTATATATTTATCAAATTCTTTTGTATATGTGAACTCATTTTTCTTAATATAATAATTCAAATGTGTTCTAGTAGGATCAATATCCTTATTAGAATGATTTTTTGCTTTTCTATCATTGTGAGTACCTTTTCCGTTTATTTCTGCTCGTGTTAATTTTTCATTTCTTACGATAGCGTAGCTCATAACTCCAACGCTCCTTTCTCAAAATAAGTTTACTTGTCTAACACACTAGACAAACAAAGTTTATCTGTGTGGCAGGGTTTAATAACCCTACAACCCAAAATCAAAAATTGCTATTCGCATTTTTGATTTTTTCCTAACAAATGAAATTGTCATTTGTTAGGTTTTCAATAAATTGCATATCTGCATTTATTGAAAAAGAGTAAGAAAAATAAATTTTCCTTACTCTATGAAACCTTGCTCGGTTTCAAGCTTCCACGCTCTATGGCAAATCTATATAGAAACCAGAGGGAATGAGCTAAAGTGAATTAGGTGTAATAATCCCTTATACAAATAAGAGAATTATTACACCTATATCAGAAACCATCGGTCATTCGCCTTGTTTCATAGGTAGTCTAGTAAGTAGCTTTGCTACTATAATTGCTGATATATCAAATATCATTGTTCATACTTGCCCAAACTTTTTACAATTACAAATCCATTTCAAGTTTTGCCACCGAATACTCTTTTATTATTGTGAGTCTGTGTTCTAAAATCTCACTCTCGCATTTTGTATAATTAGACTGCTTATACAAATACGAATGAACTTTATAGCATCGGCTCATCACACCAAACACTTTTTAAGAGGTGTTGCATTTCTCTTTTGAACATAAAAAAACTACTCATAGCTATAAAACTACAAGTAGTTAATTTGTTCCTATTCAATTAAGCCCCAAAATCAATTTTAAGGCACTTATATTTAAAAGTAGAGTAACTTTATCATACATAAATTAGTTCTTTTAAAATAATTTCTTCGGCTTGATTTTTTATTGCATTCATCGTTCCAATCCAATAAAGCATATCAGTATTTTTCATATTTTCTGTTAAATTACTTTTAGTCTTTAATTGCTCTACTAATTCATTTACTCTTGCTTGTGCGATTTCTTGCATTTCTTTTAAATGATTATTGAGTTCTTTATTCATAAATAGTATTATATAATCAGCTTTTTTGTATTTTTTCAAATAATCAAGCCTTAATAATCCATATTTGTTAAGTGTGATTTTTTTTTCTTGTTCTAAAGTTAAGTTGGGAAGATAATAATCCCCAACTAATGTATAACTTATTCCAGTTTTTTCATCTGTAAATTCTTTTTTTACTTCTTCATTTTTCATAATCTTAATTCTCCTTAAAAAATTTTTTAATTATAGGCGAAACTATACTAAATATCAATATTTTCTTATTTTTGTCATAAGAAGATGTAGACGACAGAGAATCCGTAAAAGACTATTTCGGAAGCTGGATTTGTGAAGGAATGTATGTCAATGAAGTTTCGTGTATTCCTAATTCACAACAACGGCAGGGATGGGTTACAGAAGTAATTGATGAAAATGATGGTTTAGGAAAAATCAAAGTGCAAGTCGTATGGAAAGCGGGAGAATTTTTAGATGAACAATCTTCCTATGTAACAGAATTTGAGCAAGGAAATAACTGGTGTAAAGCATTAGTTGATGGCTAATACTAATTGTTGTAATTGCTAAAATCAAAAAAACTCTTTAAAATAGATATTATGTAGATTAAATCTGCAAATATTTATGGAGAGGAGTTTTTTTGATGTGTAATGAAGAAATAATAAAACACATGGAAGAGGATATGACATTTAGAGGTTTATCAAAAAGAACACAGAAATCATATCATGGATTAAGAAATAATTTTGCAACAGATTTAATAGAAAATGGATTAGACATATTGCACTTAAAGAACTTAGTTGGGCATTCAGGGATAAGGTCTACAATGGAATATTTACATCTTGTAAATGTAGAGAAAGACATTGTAAATCCACTTGATAGATTATATAGGTCAGGTGATGAAAATGCCTGAATTACAAGATATATTAGAACAATACGGCAAACAGTATAAAGAAACACACAATTTGCCAATCTATGCAAAGAAAACATTAAATGCAATAGAAAAATGCAGAACAGCAGAATTAGGAGCACATGAAGATATATGTGACAACTGTGGACATAAGAAAATCAGTTACAACTCTTGTAGAAATAGACACTGCCATAAATGTCAGACTTCAGCAAAAGAAAAATGGATATATAATCAAAAGTTTAATGTATTGAATGTGCAATATTTTCATATAGTATTTACAATACCAGACATATTAAATAAAGTAGTATATTATAATCAAACGAAAATGTATAATGTAAAGTTTAAAGCAGTATCAGAAACATTAGAAGAACTTGCAAATGATAAAAAATATTAGGAGCACAAATAGGAGTTTCTAGCATTCTACATACATGGGGGACAAAACTTAAAAGACCATCCACATATACATTGTATAGTACCAGCTGGAGGGCTTGATATTTTAGAAAAATGGAGAAATAGTAAAAAGAAAATCTTCATACAAGTAAAAGTATTATCAAAAGTATTTAGCGGGAAATTGATATACTATATGAAACAAGAAAAACTAGATTTCTACAAAGAAATTGAAGAATTAAAAGTACCACAAGAATTTGATCAATTCATATCTTCACTTTATGCTAAAGATTGGGTTGTATATTGTAAACCACCATTTAAAAATGCAAATAATGTAATAGAATATTTAGGAAGATATACTCATAGAGTAGCAATTGCAAATAGTAGAATATTAAATATATACAATGGTAAAGTAACTTTTAAATGGCGAGATTATAGAGATAATAACAAAATAAAAACAATGGTATTAGATGCAGATGAATTTATTAGAAGATTCATATTACATATACTACCACCTAGATTTATGAAGATACGACATTTTGGATTATTGGGAAATAGAAATAAAACAGAAGAATTAACACTTTGTAAATCTCTCACAAATACAAAAGTGTTAACTAAAGAAAATATTTCCCCTCTCGAAATACTAAAGAAAGCTTCTGGAAAAGGCTTTAATTTATGTCCCGTTTGCGGAATTGGACATTTAATAAGACCTAGTCCAGCATAATAATTTACAATTTCATACGCTCTCAAAATTGCCTCTTTATTGGGGAGGGGGTTCTATGTCTATTTTACTAAAATTTTATAGAAATTTCAACTTAAAAATTGATATATTCAGTAAAGTGTAGTAAAATAAAGAAAAAAGAATAAGAGATAGAGTTTAAAAACTCCATAGAAAGTCCGCAGTTTGTGCAATTAAACTAAACGATGTAAGTTTTATCTGCCAAGAGCTTCTAGTAGAGCTTTTTCTGAAACTTACATCGTTTAATTTCTTATTCAGTTGTCGCTATGATTAAATGTTTGAATGAAAGGTTAAAATGGTGATTTTTATGAAAAAGGAATTAAAAATACTTTTTATAGTTTTAGGAATAATAGTAGTATTAGGAGCAATATTTTTTGTAATAGATTATGACAGAGCAAAAAAACAAGAAAAGCCAATATTTTGTATTAATATAGCAACATACCGAGATGGTGGAACAAAGGAATATTTAGGATTAGGATATAAAGTAATAGATTTTCACACACTAGAAGGATTTGATGATATTAAAATTGGTACTTGGTTTATAAATTACAATGACTTTAATGAAGAAATGAAAGTATATGAAACAAAATTTGAAGAAGAACTACGAAAAAATGAAGAATATACAAAGATGATACAAGTAAATGGTAAACTATATATAAATAATGGAGAAGAAAGTACAGTTACTGGAAGATGTGGCAATATGGATGGACAAATTACTACAAATGTAAAACAAGATGAAGTACCAACACAAGATAATCAATCAAATTTTAGTGGATATCCTGAATATCAATATGGTGCAGAAAATACTATTGAAGTTAAAATTAATGATAAATGGTTAGTTTTTAGACTTAAAGATGTAAAAGAAGATGTATTTAATGCTAAAATAAAAAGAATAAGTGGATATAATGGAATAACAACAGTTTTAATAAAAGGACTTGAATCTAACGACATAAACCATAGAGGAGAGTTTGATTTTTCGATTGATAACAATACACAAATATTATGGATAGAACCTAATTCTACAAAATCTAGTTATACAGCGATAGATTCATCAAAGTTAAAAGAGGGACAAAATATTTCAATTACTTCAACAGGATATGTTTTAGAAAGCTCACCAGCACAATTAACTAAAGTAACAAAAGTTATTGTGTTAGAAGATGAATTATAAAAACAAATTACAATTTGTGTTTGTAGGGAGGATTTATATTTTTGTCTTATAAAACCCTCCGTCAGCCTTCGGCTACCACCTCCCTTAGGAAGGGAGGCAAGATGTTCTCTACGGCCCTTGGCTCCCTTATTTAAGGGAGCTGTCACGCAGTGACTGAGGGTTCTTATACAAACACCAATTTGAAAGGTAAAAAGATATGCTTAGTATATTTTTTATAATTTGACAAAAAATTGACAATTATAAATTAAAATATAATAGGGGTCATGGATATGAAATATAAAATTTTAATTGTTGATGATGAAGAAATGATAACAGATTTAATATCTTCACATCTGCAAAACTGTGGCTATAACACTCATATAGCAAATAATGTAAATGAGGCTATGGAAGAATTAAGACATCAGCCAAATCTTATCATACTTGATATTAATATGCCTGGAACAAATGGATTAGAGCTATGCCGTAATATACGAAATCATATATCTTGTCCTATTATTTTTTTGACAGCTCGTATTACAGAGCAAGATAAGATAAATGGATTTCAGTATGGTGGAGATGACTATATTACTAAACCTTTTAGCCTTAAAGAATTAACAGCTCGTATTGAAGCACATTTACGCCGAGATGAGAGAAATAAAAATACTTTTTCCATTTTTACAACTCCTGATGGACTAATCGTTAATTTATCGAAACAAACAATATCTTATGGCGATAAAGAAATAACCTTTTCAAAAAAAGAGTTTGATTTAATAGAATATTTAATTACAAATAAAGGACAAGTTTTTGATAAAGAAAAAATTTATGAAACAGTATGGGGATATGATGCAGAAGGAGATAGTAATGTTGTAAAAGAACACATAAGAAAAATTCGCAATAAATTTCAAGAAATAACAGGAAACGATTATATTGAAACTGTTTGGGGAGTAGGTTATAGATGGAAAAATTAAAAAGGAAATGCAGTTCATTACAAAATTATTTTGTATTAATTGTTTTAATTACATTTTTCGTTGTTATATGTTTATCCTTATTAAGTATATGGGGATGTCAAAAATTTCGAGAGTATTTATTGCCAAACTCTAATACAATTTGGGTAACATTAAATATAACATATAGTGATGGAAGAACGGAAGAACTTGAATTTAGTACAGAATTAGGACAAGAAATGTATGATATTCCCAGATTGACAGGAGCAGAAGGTGGCTTAATAAATAACTCTGAACTATCTGATATAAAAACAAGTATTGAAAAAATTGAAAATAATTTTGATATGCTAACTCCAAAAAGAAAAATTGCATATCAAATATGTGGAATATCAATGATAGCAATGCCATTGATATTTTCTATAGTTGGAATTTTAATTTGTGGATTTATTTTTTATCGTAAGAAATTAAATAAACCATTAAAACTCCTTGAAAATTCAATGGAACAAATATCAAATAAAAACCTTGATTTCAAATTATCTTATACATCAAATGATGAAATGGGGAAACTTTGTAATTCTTTTGAAAAGATGCGACAAATACTTGAAGAAACAAACAAAGAATTATGGAAAATGATTGAAGAAAGAAGATTAGTGCAAGCATCAGTAGCTCATGATTTAAGAAATCCAATATCAATTATAGAAGGATATACAGAATATTTACAAACAAATTTACAAAATGATAATTTAAGTAAAGATAAAATTTTAGAAATTACTTCAAACATAAATAAAACAGCTAAAAGATTAGAAAGATATACAGATTCTATTCGTACGATTAACGCCTTAGAGGATATAGAAGTAAATCGTAAAGAAATCTCTACTCGAAAATTCATTGAAGATGTAAAATCAGATTTAAAACAAATGACAAAGTCTAAAGGAATAGGATTGGATTTAGAGGCAGAGAAGTTATTTAAAGAAAAGATAAAGATAGATTCTTATATTATTTATAGAATTTTAGAGAACATAATTAATAATGCCCTTAGATATTCCAAAGAAAAAATTAATTTATCATTTAATATGCAAGAAAATTATTTAATAATCTCTATTGTAGATGATGGTATAGGTTTTTCGGAAGATGTTTTAAAAGGAAGAAACAATTTAATTATGCCTACTGCAAGTAGTAATGAGCATTGTGGATTAGGATTAATAATTAGTCGTATTCTTTGCAAGAAGCATGGAGGAAAGCTAGAATTATCTAATGATATATCTGGTGGAGCAAAAGTAAAAATTTTTATAGAAATTTGACTAATTTTTGACTTTTATTATATATGATTTCCTTATAAGCCATTTAAGGCAATATAAGGAGGTCATTTTTTTATGAAAAAATTAATTATTTTATTGATAGTCATTGGAATAGGTTTGGTATTAATATTTGGTGGGAAATTATTAAAAAATACAGACTTAACAAATGATGACATTGTATCAAAAAGTTTTGATTGGGTAACAGGAAAAGGAACAGATGAGATAGAAATGAAAGGTAAATTATCTTTACTTTCTAAAACTTCAAATACAGATGATGGATATTATTATTTTCAAAGCGATGCAGAAAATTTATTAAATGGTAAAAGAATATCTCATTTGATGTATATTGACTTTGCTACTCATCAAGAAATTTATTTATGTAGTAATTCTGGTTGTAATCATAACACAGAAAGTTGTTCATCTTTATTTTTAGAAAATGAAGTTCCATCTGATTCATCTATACTTTTTATATGGAATAATAAGATATTTATTTTAAGTAAACAGCAGGATCAAGATGGAGTAGCAGCTTTAGGGGGAAGTACAAGTTCAGGAGTAGAAGGAAGCTCTAGCATATTATATTGTTTAAACTTGGATGGAACAAGTAGAGAAAAGATTTATACATTTGACAGTAACCTTACTGTAGAAGATTTTGTAGTTGGAGATGAGAATGGGCTTTATTTTGTTACTAAAAAAGTGTCAGCAAAAAGCATTAATGGTAATTCTTATCAAACATCATCAGAGAAAAATTTAGTTTATTTAGATGTAAAAACAAAAAAGGAAAAGAAAGTTTTTTCTATGGACTTTAATGATAATGTTGAATGGGATGTTATTGGATGTAGTGATAAAAATCTAATTTTACATGGAATAGATTTTGGAAAAAAGGTTTCAGATGAAGAAAAGCATAGTGAAAATAATGAAGTATATAAAAATTCTTATGATGTATTTAAAACTCTTAATGTAGAAAATAGAGAAAGTAAAGAAATCTATCGTATATTCGCAGCACATTCTCGCAGTTATGTAACAGATGAAAAATACTTATATTTTTCTAAAGAGGGAGATGGTGAAATTATAAAAATTGATTTAAAAACAGGAGAAAAAAATTCTTTTGTAAAATTATCTCAAAATGGTATTTATGGAATTATTGGAGATAAAATAATGTGTTATGAGTATAGTTTTAATGACAAAACTCTTTACTTTGTTGATAAAAAAACAGGTAAAATTTCTCATTCAAAACTTGTAAACAAAACAGTAGGAAGAACTTTAGATATTATTGCAGAAAGTAAAACACAAGTTTTAGTTGTTTATGATTCAGATGTAAATTATCATCAAGATGGTTCTTATGAAACTAAAAAAGAATATTGTGGTTTAATTAGCAAAGAAGATTTATATAAAGGAAACCATAATTTTACTGAAATAAAAATGATTAATAATGTTATTGATGTAATTTATAAGGGGGGAAGATAATGCTTGAACTTTGTAATATTTCTAAAAAATATAAAGAGAAAATTGCTTTAAATGATGTTTCTTTAAAACTAGATAATGGAATTTATGGGCTTCTTGGTCCAAATGGTGCTGGAAAATCAACATTAATGAATATAATAACTGGAAATCTTGAACCTACAGAGGGAACTATAAAATGGGAAGGAACGGAAGTCAAAGAACTAGGAAGTAATTATAGGAGTTTGCTAGGGTATGCTCCACAACAACAGGGAATGTATGAAACTTTTTCAGGAAGAAGATTTCTTTCATATATGGCGACTTTAAAAGGAATTTCCAAAAGTAGTATGGAAGATGAAATAAATAGAGTTCTACTATATGTGAACATGGTAGAAAAATCAAATCAGAAAATTGGTACATATTCAGGTGGAATGAAACAAAGAATTTTAATAGCACAAGCAATTATTGGAAATCCTAAATTGGTTATATTAGATGAGCCTACAGCAGGACTTGATCCAAAAGAAAGAGTAAGAATAAGAGAAAGAATAGCAGAACTTTCAAAAGATAAAATTATTCTAGTATCAACTCATGTTGTTTCAGATATTGAATCTATTGCTAAAAAAATAATATTAATTAAAACTGGAAAAATAATTGATTATGCAAATGTAAATGGACTTTGTGATAAATATAATGCTACTAATTTAGAAGATGTATATATGAAAATATTTGGGGAGGAATAATTTATGTTTAGGCTTATCTATTTTGAAATAAAAAAAATATGGTGCAAGCGAAGTTTTATTTTTAGTATTTGTTTATTGCTTATGATAAATATATTTTTCCTTTGGTATACAAATCTTGAAAATGAGGATAGAATAGCTCTTTCATCCTATAAAAAATTTGCAGAAGAGATAGCAAATATGGATGAATCTCAAAAAGGTGAATATATCGAGAAATTAAAAAAAGATATTGATGGTGTTTCTTTTGTTATGAATATTATTTCAATGCAAAATACTGAAATGGGAGCAGAATTTGCAAAACAAGAAATGCAAGAGCAACCAAAACTTTTTGAAACTTATTATGATTTATATAAGTCAGGAAACTATCTAAATTTTACAAATTCGTTTGAAAAAGAACAAAAATTTATAGATGAAGTATATGATGAATATACAAAAGTTTCAAACTACGATTTATATTTAAAAGAAATAAGAGAAAAAGAAAATGCACTTAATGGAATTTCTGTATTTAAAAATCAAAACGGAAACGAAAACGATTTTTCTTCTCGTAATATAAAAAAGAGTACATCAGACTATGAAAAACTTAATAATAATGGAATATGCTATATTCCTTCTAAAATGATTACATCTACAATGGAAAATATATGGACTGATATTTTTGTAATATTACTAGCATTTTTATTTATAGGAAGTTTAATAACCGAAGAAAAGGAAAAGGGACTTTTTTATATAACTCGCACTACTAAATATGGAATAAGCCATAGTATCATTGCTAAACTGATTGCACTTTTTATTAGTTGTAGCTTGTTTGAAGTTATATTCTTCTTATCAAATTATATGTTCTTTGGAATATCTACAGGTTTTAGTGATATTAGTATAAAACTCCAATCAATTAGCTCTTATATTGGAAGTAATTTATCTATTAGCATTTGGGGATATATACTTATTTCTATTATAACGAAAAGTTTGATCCTTTTTGGATTTTGCACTGTTATAACAGCATTTTGTATACTTTCCGATAGTATGTTATTGCCATATCTATATGGAATAATATCATTAGTGGTAAGTTGGATTTTATATACAATTATTCCAAATGTTTCTAAATTTGAAATATTAAAACACTTGAACTTATTTGGATTATTTAGAACAGAGAGTCTGTATGGTACATATTTGAACTTAAACTTTTTTGGCTATCCAATTTCTCGTATTATTTTGTCAAGGATTATGATAGTCACATTAATGTTTGTAGGAATAGTTTTGTGTTATAGATTTTTCTTAAAAGGAAAGAACTTACAATTAAAGCAAAAGAAATCACGAATGATAGGGCTAAAATTTAAACCACATTCAAATCTATTAAGACACGAAATGTATAAAACCCTTATTACCAATCATGGACTTGTCATTATTTTGATATTTAGTATATTAATTGGTTTTAATGAATTAAATCATTCTTATCATCCATCTGTTCAAGAACAGTATTATCAAAACATTATGCTAAAATTAGAAGGAGAACAAACAGATGAAAAGATTGAAATAATTGAAAAAGAAAAAGCTAGATATGAAGAAGCATTTGGAGAAATAGAAAAAATAGATGAACTAGTAAGTAAGGGAGAAATTAATAGTGAAACAGGGGAAAAGATGAAGTTAAAATGGTATAGTGTTACATCATTTTATCCTGCATTTCAAAAAGTAGAGGAGCAATATAAACATGTATGTGAAAGTGGTGGAAAATATATCTATGACACAGGTTATTTATATTTATTTGGAATTATGGAAGATGGAATCATAAATGACTTCTTATTGCTTACACTTGGAATAATACTGGTATTTAGTAACTTTTTTTCAATGGAATATCAGAATGAAACTTGGAAATTATTAAAAGCTACGAAAAAAGGAAAAATAGGAGTTATAAAATCAAAAGTGATAGTATGTATAGTTTTAGTTACATTATTTTCTATTTTACCATTTATATGCAGAGGGGTAAGCATTTCTAAAGTATTTCCACTTCACTGTTTATCATCATCAGTGCAAAATATTCCTATGTACCAAAACTTGCCTTTTAATTTGAATATACTATTGTTTATATTACTAAAAATATTATTGCAAATACTAATTTCAGTAATTATGGCTATGGTTGTATTAGTGTTTTCGGGATGGAGAAAAAATAATATTCAAGCGATTTTTTTAGGAATTTTAATACTATGTGTACCATTAGTTTTGACTATATTAGGATTTGATTTTATGAAGTATTTTTCATTATATCCTTTATTTTCATATACTTTTACATAAAAAATACGAAGTGAGAGATGAGTTAATAAATGAATAAAAAAAGAATGAAAAAAGAAAGAAGAAGTAATAAAAGAAAATTAATTGTAATTTTACTTATAATATCAATAATTTTTTGTATAATAAAAAGTTTTTCTAAAAAGGAACAAGAAACAATAAGTCAAGAAAATAGTAAAGATGATGAAATTACATTAGCAGATATAACAGAAATAACAGAAAAATCTAGTTTCCCAACTGATGTCTTTGGAGTTCCAGTACATACAGAACTAATTGAAAGTAATACAAAAGTAAGACCAGGTACAAAACGAAGGATAAGATATATTGTAATACATGAAACAGATAATTTCGATAAAACTACAGGAGCAAAAAATCATGCACAATTTTTGAGTGAAAACAATATGGATTCTACATCTTGGCATTATACTGTTGATGATAAAGAAATATATCATCATATACCAGATAATGAAGTAGCATATCATGCTGCTAACGAAATAGGTAACTTATATGGAATAGGAATTGAATTGTGTGTTAATAGTGGTGGAAATTTTGAAAAAACATTCAATAATGCTACAAAATTAGTTGCTTATTTATTAAAGGAATATAATCTTACAATTTATGATTTAAAAACACATCATGATTTTTCAGGGAAAGATTGTCCTCATTCTATTTTAAAAAATAATAGAATGGATGAATTTATAGAAAAAGTAGAGAAATATATGTAAATGAAAGTTTAAGATATGAAGTTGTAAGTGTAAAATTAATGTAGGCAAGAAATAAAATCTTTGTCTACATATTTTTTATAAAAAATATTGAAAAAACATAGTAAATCCAATACAATGTAATTGTGAAACAACAAAGAAAGGATTGATAACCATATTTGAAGAAATTATAAGAAGTAAAGAGGTAAAATTCAATGATTTAGAGAAAAAAATATCAAAGTTTGTATGTATTTTTGGATGTTTAATAATAAAATTATTGTTAGAATCATATGATAAAAAATTAATGAATGCAAGAGATTCAAAGAAATACAGACATAAAGGGCGAAGAACAACACATGTAAATACAGTAATGGGAGAAGGAAAATTTAGTCGTACGATGTATGAAATAAAAGAAGAAGGTGGTGTTAGAATAGATATATGGATAAACAAGAAAAAGATATCTTAGTTAAAACTTCTTTGAAAAGGTGGCTAATTTTAATAGCTTTTACGCTTGTAGGGATATGGATAATACAAAACTTAAACACAGTAGGAAATATTTTAAATTGTATAAAAAAAGTTATATTTCCGTTCATTTTAGGAGGAAGTATAGCATTTATACTGAATATTCCAATGTCCTTTTTTGAAAGAAAAATGAAAAAAATTAAAAATAAAAAAATACTACGAATGTTATCAATCATATTTGCAATTATCGTAATACTGCTTGTAATAGCAATAGTTATTACCCTAATTGTACCAAGATTAGCAGAAGTTATAAATTTGCTAATAGATAATATGCCATATTATACTGAAGAAATAAACAAGATATTAGGAAAAAGTGATTTACAATTTATAGATATAAATAACCTTAATATAAATGTAGAAAGTATGAAAGAACAAATAATAAATCAAATACCAAAATTATTAAACATATCAATATCAATTGTAACAAATGTTATCAGTGCTATCTCAAACTTTGTTATTGCAATTATATTTGCAATATATATATTAATAGACAAAGAAAAACTCAGCATTCAAACACAGAAATTATTAAATACATATTTAGAAAAGAAGAAAGTAGAGAAAATAATTAATATAGCAAAAGTATCAAGTAATATATTCAGAAAGTTTTTTACAGTACAATGTCTAGAAGCAAGTATATTAGGAATACTTTGTATTATAGTAATGTTAATATTAAGGATCCCATATGCTGTACCAATAGGAGTCCTAATAGGAGTAACAGCTTTAGTACCAATAGTAGGAGCATTTATAGGTATCATGGTAGGAGCAATTTTAATAGTATCAGTAAATCCAATTAAAGTTGTAACATTTGTTATAGCTGTATTAATTCTACAACAAATAGAAGGAAATGTAATTTATCCAAAAGTAGTAGGCAACTCAGTAGGACTACCAGGAATGTGGGTACTTGTTGCAGTTACCATTGGAGGAAGTATTGGAGGAATTTTAGGAATGCTATTAGGAGTACCAATAGCAACTACAATATATAATTTATTAAAAGAAAAAATTAATAAAGCAGAAAATAACAAGTTAAATGAACAGAAAAAAGCTATAATACAAAAATAAAGAATCTCTATCATAATAAAATTTATAACGTATGTTAAAAGAGTGACTAATAAAATTTATGCTATAAATATTAGAAGATAAAAAGTAAAAAAGGAGAACTTAAGAATAAAAATAAAGTTCTCCTATACATTCGGAAACTTAAATAGGCAAAAGAAAAGGCAAAGTCACTTTTCCTGTATTAGTTTAATAACTTAACATGATTTTAATCTTCCTCAACATCTTTAAATAAATCATCAGTGAAAAATTCATTTAACTCAATACCAAGTCCTTCACATATATGTAATAAAGTAACAAGTTTTGGACTTTCACTTTTTCCATTTATAAAACTACTCAATGTAGAATATGAAATGCCAGCCTTTAGAGAAAGTCTATGTAAATTCAAATCTCTTTCATTTGCTAAATTTATAATTCTTTTTTTAACAGCTTCAGACAATTGCATAATATCCCTCTTTTCTACTAGACAAAGTATAACAAAATTAAAGGGATAATATTGACGTAAAATCGTCAAAATTTACTTGACTACGTACTACATTACGAATATAATAATAACATGAAATAGTCACTAGGAGGTAGTATGATGATAAGAATAAAAGATATTGAAGAATATGTAGAAGATAATATGTTAGAAACGATTTTTAGAGAAAGAGAAGATGAAATTTACAAAAGAACTAAAAAGGACAAAGAAGAGATATCAAAAATATCAGCGAAATATTCAGTAGACTATGAAAAACTTATAGAGAGTGTAAAAAATTTACCACCACATTTTAATAATATAAGAGAAAACATAATAAGTAAATTAGATGAATACAATATGAAGCAAAGTCTAATAGTTGCCTATGACAACGAGAAATTTTACAAAGCTCGGATTTTGTGATGGAATCAGAACGATAATAGAGAGTCTTCAACACAAAAAATAGAAGTTATATCATATTTAAAATTTAAAAGGCGACTATCATTAGTGGCCTTAAAATTATATAGAAATGTATAATCACACAAAAAAATATATACTAAAAAATTCCATAAAAGCAAACAGTATTATTTTATAAAAGTTACATTGAAGAACACAAAAAAGCTATTTCTTTTTTTATTTATTTGTAGTAAAATAATATAAAAGTTAAAAATAAAAATACACTAGATGTAGGAGGGAATATATGTTAAAGAGATGTGAAACAAGACCCATATATGTAAGCGGAATACAAATAGGGGGACAAGAAAAAGTAATAATACAATCAATGACAAACACAAAAACAAAAGATGTAGAAGCAACTGTAAAACAAATATTAGAATTAGAAAAAGCAGGTTGTGAAATAATTAGAGTAGCATGTTTAGACATAGAAGATGCTAAAGCAATAAAAGAAATAAAAAAACACATACATATACCAATAGTATCAGACATTCACTTTGACTATAAAATAGCTTTACAATCAATAGAAAGTGGAGTAGACAAAGTAAGAATAAACCCAGGAAATATAGGAAGTAAAGATAAAGTAAAACAAGTTGTTGAGGCTTGTAAGGAAAGAAATATTCCTATTAGAATAGGAGTCAATTCAGGCTCTTTAGAAAAAGACTTATTAGAAAAATATGGAGGTAGACCAACAGCAAAAGCAATGGTAGAAAGTGCCAAAAGACATGTTGAAATATTAGAAGAATTAGACTTTTATGACATAGCGATTTCATTAAAAGCATCAAACTTAGACTTATGTATAGAAGCATATGAAGAAGCAAGCAAAGCCTTCAAATATCCACTACACTTAGGGATTACAGAAGCAGGAACAGCATTTAGTGGAACAATAAAATCAAGTATAGGTCTAGGAATAATGCTAAGAGAAGGCATAGGAGATACAATAAGAGTATCATTATCAGACAATCCAGTAGAAGAGATAAAAGTTGCAAAAGAAATATTAAAAGACTGTGGACTATATAAAAAATCTCCAACATTAGTATCCTGTCCAACGTGTGGAAGAACTCAAATAGACCTAATACCAATAGCAAAGGAAATAGAGGAATTTTTGCAAACTATTGAAAAAGACATAACAGTAGCAGTAATGGGATGTGCAGTAAATGGACCAGGAGAAGCAAGAGAAGCAGACATAGGAATTGCAGGAGGAATAGAAGAAGGAGTACTATTTAAAAGGGGAAAAATTATAAAAAAGATAAAGCAAGAAGAAATAGTACAGGAACTAAAAAAAGAAATTTTAAAATTATGTTGAGGGAGAGTCTATCTATGATAGGCTCTCTTGTTTATATAATTTTTCATAGATTTGCAAAATAGAAAGAAATATGATATAAGAATTACATAAAAGGGAGGAATAACAAATGCAAAAATTTAATTATCATTCACATACATATAGATGTGGTCATGCAGATTTAGATATGAAAGACGAGGAATACATACAAGAATATATAAAAATGGGATTTGAAAAAATAGCTATTACAGACCATTGTCCAGAAAAGAACATAATAGATAAAAGAGACGATATGAGAATGGGCTATAATGAAAAAGATGAATACCTAAGCAGTATAAAACATTTAAGAGAAAAATATGCAGGCAAAATACAAATAGAAACAGGTTTTGAAGTGGAATACTTACCAGGAGAAGAAGAAAACATTAAAGAATTAAAACAAGAAACAGATAAGATTATTCTTGGACAACACTTTATATATGATGACAACCAAGAACTAAAAATATTTGGAACACATAATTTTACTGACAAAGAATTAATAAGATATGCAGAATATATAAAAAAGGCAATAGAACTGAAAATTCCAGATATAATAGCACATCCAGATGTATATATGCATAAAAGAGAAAATTTTGGAGAAATAGAAAGTAAAGTGGCAAATATAATATGTGAAGAAGCGGAAAAGCATAATATACCATTAGAAATAAACTTAGCAAATATATTTAATAAAACATACTTTGAAAACCAAAAATTAAATAATGATTCAATAGAAAAACAAAAAGAAAGATTATCAAATGCTGTATATCCCCGCAAAGAATTTTGGGAAATTGCCACAAATTATAATATTAAGGTCTTATATGGAATAGATGCTCATAGAAGAGGACAAATAACAAAATATAAAGAATTAATAGAATTAGCAAACGAAATTATAGGAAAAGACACAATAAAAAAATTAAATTTTATAAAAGAATAACAAAATACCTCGTATTAAACGAGGTATTTTGTTTTGTATGGGCACCATTTTGGGAAATACTAGTGAGACATGACAAACAACTATGCCCTATTATTTCTATTTATTAGCATACTTTTGCTTAGTAGTATCAATTTTTTGCTGTTCCACAATTTCTGTTTTATACCAGCCTTTTTCTGCCATCAAGTTGTATATCTTATTTTGAATATCTAAAGATTCATTTAAGGCATCTTTAAAAGCTGAGTGAACTTCAGCAGTAGTAGATTCTATGGTACCATGAAGATATAAATCGCAAACTCCTTTAATAACTAATAATTCTTTTTCCATTAAATCTTTATCTTCCATAACTTCCTCCTATAATAAATTTAAAAATTTGTTAAATAAATCAGTATGTTTTTGTTCTAACTCTTTTATATAAGAAGAAAGAGTTGGATCTGTAAGTTGAGCAGATGTCTTTTTACTACATGTCTTCATAAAACATTCATGACCTAAAGCATCCTCAACATATAAAAGTTCTTTACTAGTCATAATAATAATCACCACCTGAGACTATTATTCCCTTATAAGAAACATTTATACAAAAATAGAGAACTATATTTTACATAGATTGGAAAAAAAACTATTTTTCGGTTATGCGATAAGAATTAATTTTAAACTCATATCTATCATCAAATCTAATAACAATAGACTTTGTATAATTATCAGAACAAGGTGAATTAAGTTCATTAATAAATAAACTAGCATTATACTTCTTCAAAGTATCAAAAGTATTCATAAATCCAAAGCCAGTACCACCAGTATCAGAATGAGTAGTTATAGGTTCTTTACCTAAAACAGATAGAGCATGAGGTTCAAACTCAATACCAGTATCATACACATATAAACTATAATAATTATCTATCAAACCTAGTCTGACAAGAATACTTCTATTAATATTATCAGAACTATTTATAGCAATAATAGAATTTTTAATATGGTCAGCAAGGAGAATTTCCAAATCTTCCTTTGGAATAAATGTATTAATCATATGGTAGATATTACCATTTAATTGAAAATCAAAATCTATATTATTCTCTGAACACTCCTGCTGTAGAAAGCTTAACATATCATCTATAATTTCTATACCAGTTTTTGGAAGCATAGCCAAAGCAGAACTACAAAAACACTGCTTAGAAACATCTTTAATTTTGTTGCTAATATCTAATTCACCTGCAATTTCAGTATTTAACATTAATTCATTTAACTTATACTCCAAAGAGCGCTGTTTATGTGCAATAGAATGGTTAACTTTACTAGTCTCAAGAATATCATTTTCCAACTTTTCAATTTCCTTATTCTTTTCATCAAGCTCTGCTTTAGTATCATTCAAATCTTTAACAAGTAAATTATGTTTGTAATAAAGAGTTAAGGACTTTTGAATAGTAATGAACATGATTGTACCTAATATGATGAAACTAATATATAAATTTGATAGAAATACTATCGAGTAATTTCCACTAACTAAAATTGAAGCGAATAATACAATTGCACTAATATTTAAAATCAAAATATCGAAATATTCATTTCCTAAATTTTTATGAAGAAATGCAAACCCATTTTTGAATCTTCTAATTTTAAATAAGGAAAATAGTAAAATAAATTGAACTATATAAATCAATATAAGACTGATAATATCATTTTGTAATCCTAAAATAGCATTTGGTAAAAAGCCAATAATTATAGATACAAAATACATAATATAATTTAGGCTAAAAGAGAATAATGTCACTAATATGCAATAACCTATTCTATGTGAATTAACAAAAGAGTATAAAATACTTAGTGACAGGATAAAAAATACAATACTAGTAAAATAATATTCAGATTTTAATATTGTATCTAAAAAAGCAATAAGAAATGTAGATAAAATAACAATAATAAATTTAATGTTAAATAATAGTTTTATATTTAAAACATGAAAGAAAGTATAATAAGTGCATAATCCCATGAAGAACATTTTGAAAAAATATATAATGAAATTAATATCACCTAAACTTATAAATGTAATTGGATTTTCCAAGATAAATCACCTCACATAATAAAATTATTATATATTAAGAAAAAGTGATAATCAATCACATATAAAAAAAATTACTTATAAAGGTAAATCATTACATGAAAAGAGATATACATAAATAGGGTACATTATATAATGTACCCTATAACATAATCATGGTAATAAAAATATTATCCCCAACGATTAATCCATCTTACAAGTGCTTGCCACCATAAATCCATCAAAATTCACCACCTTTCTTTTTATTAGTTATTGTGCTATAAAATCAGATTTAAGAATTGGAGGTATAATTTAGTCAGATAAATAAAGGCTAAAATAATACACAATAATAAATCTGATACAAATTAACTATTTTTTTGTAATTGAAAAGTTTAAAATAGTCGATTTTGCACAATCTCTAATAAAAAAATACCATTCATTTCTTTAAAACGAATAGTATTTACTGGTGGGAAAATATGTCGAAAAATGACGAAACATGGGAAAAAATAGTAAAACAAAAAATAACAGTAATAAAAAATGCAAAGCATTTAATATACTGTTATTTCTATAATAAAATTAGATAAGTTTCTTTATTTTTTCTACATAATAATAAATGAATTCCATTGGAGTAGGCAATCCAGTTTCATAATTTATTTTAGCAGTATAATGCATAGATAAATCTTCAAGTGAAGACTTTCTCCAAGCATGGATAATAGCATTTTGAATACCATTAGTTAAAGTAGTGCCAGATTTCTTATGAATTTTAGTAAGATATTGTATAACATTAATTTTATTATCATTATTCTGAATTAAATATAAAATAGCATCATGAGCATAAGTGCAACCTTTTAATTTACGAGGAATTCCTATCAAATTCAATTCATAATATATCAAATTAGAAATCCTATCTTGAGTTTCAATAATATTTTCTTGGAGGGAAGCAACAGAATTCAAAGGAGAAGTATTTCTCAAAGCTATAAATTTATTTAATACATGATTACAAGAATACTTTGGATGATTTTTATAGAGAATAATATCAACACCATTCCTATGAAGAATATCATAAGTTCTTTCAGAATTTATATGGGTAGTAACAATAATTATAGGATTATAATCTAGGTTCAAATTTTTAAGTTCACTCAAAAATTCCAGAGAATCTGTATTACCAGAATCACTATTATTAAGTTCAATATCTAAAACAATACCTTCTGGACGACGCAGTTTTACGTATTTTAGTGCATCAATATCAGAAGCAGTCATGCCTACCAAATCAATGTCATTTCTAGACTTAATACAATTAATAAAATCATTGCAGGCAGAAACATCATCTTCAAGTATTAAAATCTTCATAGGTTTAATATCCATAAATACCTCCATTTGAGCAAACAGTATGCTCTAATAATTTTTAAGTTTAATTATAATATACCACAAAATACTATAAAATTCCATAATTCTAGAAAATATTTTACTATAAAACAATTTGAAAGTTAAACTATAATTATTATTAAAAAAGTAGGGAGGAAATTATGATTAATGAAATTATTGAAGAAAAAGTAACAAAAGAAATAGATATAGATAAAAGAGAACAAAAGAGTATGGGTAAAAGGATAAAAAGGATTAGAGAAGAAGAGCTAAAAATGAAAAAAACAGAACTTGGAAGAGAAATAGGAATTTCTGGGCAATTTTTAGGATTAGTAGAAGAAGGGAAAGGAAATTTAGCATACAAAAGCATAAAAAGACTAATGGAAATAAGTGGGCACTCTGCAGATTACATATTATATGGACTAGACGATAGTGTAATTGACAATACAAAGAAATTACTACAGAAATATAAAGAAGAGCAAATAATAAAAGCAATGAATGTACTAAAAGAAATAGCAATATTCATAAATGATGAATAGACAAAATATAAAAGAACGAAAACAATATATTCAAATGAAAGCGATATATTAACTTAAACAAAAATATTTAGTAAAATAATCCATGTAAAAGCAGAAAGATAAAGAGAAATAGTGTACATGGATTATATCTTTTATTTACAAACTTTACAAATTTTCTAATCTAAAGTAGTAGAAGTTCTACCTGAACCAATAACATTTTCCTGAAGAGAACGCCAAGTATTACAGCCAACAATACCATCAGAAGCTAAACCACGACTTGTTTGATAGGACTTAACTGCTTCAAAAGTCCTATTACCAAAGATACCATCTAAACCACCAGTAGTAAAACCTAAAGTATTTAAACCATCCTGAAGGATAAGAACATAAACACTCAAACTACCTCTTCTCAAAGTAGGGTATCCACCAGAGCTACAAGCTGGTGGTTTTTGTCTCCTATCAAAATGAACCCAAGTAGGAGAAATAGAAACAGGTTCAACATAAGACCATACACCAGAATTAATAGCACTAGTTCTTAAAGCAGCTCTTCTTTCATTTGTCCAAAGCTGAGCAACATCAAAAGCTGTTCCAGCATAATGTTGAGATTGACCGAGAATGTCCACCCTCCCAAGAACGTTTAAAAGCAAAACCAACAGGAATAGGACCACCCCATAAGTATCTTTGAGTATTCCAAGCCTGCATTACTCTTTTTGTTGTCCACAGAGTAGGAGATTTGCTTGAACCTCTAAACTCTCTAACCAATAATGTAGAATTTGCATTATAAGGCATAGCAGAATTTTCATCTCTGTAATAAGTTTCAAATCTATCTGAATCATTATTATAAACTAATATTTTTGCCATATTTAATTTCATTCCTTTCTAAGGCACAAACCTTCATAATTCTTTCCAAGATACAAAAAAGTATCTTATAATAATAATATGAAAATATTGTAGATTTGTGAATTAACATACTGTAACCTAAAAATACAAAAAATTTCACAAAACTATTGCAATTTATGGAAATTTATAATAAAATTGATACAAAGTGGAGGAAAGTGGAGCGAAGTGCCACAAAGTGAAAAGAAGGTGAGTCAAGTGTTTATTGGTGAATATGAACATTCTGTAGATGTTAAAGGCAGAATAATAATGCCATCAAAGCTAAGAGAAAATATTGGAGAAAAATTCATAATCACAAAAGGACTTGATAAATGTTTATTTGCTTATTCAAAATCTGAATGGGCAAACTTCGAAGAAAAACTAAAAACACTTCCACTAACAAATAAAAATGCAAGAGACTTTGTAAGATTTTTCTTATCAGGCGCAGTTGAATGTGAAATAGACAAGCAAGGGCGTTTCTTAGTATCTTCAAACTTAAGAACATATGCAAACATAGACAAAGAAATAGTAATAATAGGAGTTGGCACAAGACTAGAAATTTGGAATAAAGAATCATGGACAAACTATAGTAGTGAAGAAAACATATCAGCAGATGAAATTGCTGAAAATATGACAATGCTTGGAATATAATCCAGAAGCAAAGATTAAACTTAGGTTTGTGTCTAAGAAAGGAATGAAATAAAAATGGAATTTAAGCACAAGCCAGTATTATTACAAGAATGCATAAAAAACTTAAACATCAATCCAAAAGGAATATATATAGATGGCACATTAGGAGGAGCAGGACATAGCATAGAAATAGCAAAACGATTATCTCCAGAAGGGCTATTAATAGGGATAGACAGAGATGAAGAAGCACTAAAAGCTGCAAAAGAAAAACTAAAACAATATAAAAATATAAAATATATACATGGAAATCATGATGAAATAAAAGAAATATTAGAAGAGCTAAAAATAGAAAAAGTAGATGGAATACTATTAGACTTAGGAGTATCATCATATCAATTAGACGAAAGAAATAGAGGCTTTAGTTATATGGCAAAAGAAAGCCAACTAGACATGAGAATGGACAGAAATCAAAGCCTTACAGCAAAGGAAATAGTCAATACATATTCAGAAGAAAAATTAACAAAAATAATATTTGAATATGGAGAAGAAAAATTTGCAAAAAGTATCTCAAAAAAGATATGTGAAAATAGAAAAAAAGAAGAAATAGAAACAACAGGTCAACTAGTACAAATCATCGAAAATTCGGTACCAAAATTTGCAAAAAAAGAAGGACACCCAGCTAAAAGGACATTTCAAGCAATAAGAATAGAGGTAAACAATGAAATTGAACCATTATATGAAACAGTAAGCAAATCAATACAATCATTAAAATCAAAAGGTAGGTTATGTATAATAACATTTCACTCATTAGAAGACAGAGCAGTAAAAAATGCATATCAAAATGCAAAAGGAAAATGCACATGTCCAAAAGACTTACCATATTGTATATGTGGAGCAAAATCGCAAGGAGAAATAGTTACAAAAAAGCCAATAATACCAACAGAAGAAGAACAAAAAGAAAATTCTAGAGCAAAAAGTGCAAAACTTAGAGTTTTCGAGAAAAATTAAAGAAAACCAAAGAAAGGAGAGGGGAAAATGGCTAAATATGAATATGAAACAAGTCCAAGAAAATTAAAACCAGAATATGAGCAAGTAAGAAAAAAAGCAAAGAAAAAGAATACTAATACAAAATCAAATATGGCCAAAAAAAGTAATACAAAAATGAGAAAACTAAAAAAAATAAAGATAGTACTTTTTGTATTAATTGGCTTTTTTGCATTTTTTACTATAAGTTTTAGAAATGCAATGATAGATTCAAAATATGCTGAAATAAAAAAACTAAAAAGTGACTTAGCAATAATAGAAAAAGAAAATGAACAATTACAGGCAGGAATAGAAAGCCATTTAAACCTTAAAACAATACAAGAAGAAGCGGAAACATTATTAGGAATGAAAACATTATCAAATGACCAAATAAAATATGTTAACCTTCCAAAAACGGACTATGTAGAATCAGGTTCAGAAGAAGTGCAACTAGAAGAAGAAAACTATTTAACTAAAATAATAAATATAATAAAAAGTTTAATAAAATAAAGGAATAGCAAAAAATTCCCTTGACAGGATTAAACTAAAAGAATATAATTATATTAATTTAAGTAAACTGTGAAGAGGACGGAAGTAAAATAAAGGTTGCTAGTAGAGATAATTAGTCGTGGCTGAAAGCTAATTTTAGTAAACATATTTGAAAAACTACCTCAGAGTTTCTAGTAGAAATACTAGCGTTTAAGATTAGCGTTAAAATCTAAAAATGAAGTTAAACATTAGGGTGGAACCGTATATGAAAATATACCCCTATGGGATAAAAATCCCATAGGGATTTTTGATATTGTAGGGGTACCATTTGGACATCCACTATTAAAAGAACTGTTTAAATTTATAGGATTCATTAAATATAAAAAGGAGGTTTTATTTATGCTTAAAATTAAATTAGAAGGTGGAAAAACAAGAGAAGTAGAAGAAAGTGTATATTGGCATACAACTTCACACATCATGGCACAAGCGGTAAAAAGACTATATCCAGAAGTAAAGATGGCAATTGGACCATCAATAGAAAATGGATTTTACTATGACTTTGACATAGAAAAATCATTTACAGAAGAAGACCTATTAAAAATAGAAGAAGAAATGAAAAAAATTGAAAAAGAAAACTTAGTTATAGAAAGATTTGAACTTTCAAGAGAAGAAGCAATAAAGCTAATGGAAGAACAAAAGCAAGATTATAAAGTAGAATTAATTAAAGAATTACCAGAAGGAGAAACAATATCATTTTACAAACAAGGAGAATTTACAGACCTATGTAGAGGACCACACTTACCAACAACAGGCTGTGTTAGATGTGTAAAACTATTATCAACATCAGGGGCATACTGGAGAGGTGACGAACACAACAAAATGTTAAAAAGAATTTATGGTATTTCATTTCCAAAACAATCTGAACTTGACGAATATTTAGCAAAATTAGAAGAAGCAAAACAAAGAGATCATAGAAAAATAGGGAAGGAATTAGAGCTATTTATGACACATGAACTAGTAGGTTCTGGACTTCCAATGTATCTACCAAATGGTGCAACAATAAGAAGAATATTAGAAAGATATATTCAAGACAAAGAAATATCATTAGGATATAAACATGTATACACTCCATCACTTGCAAATGTAAAACTATATGAAACAAGTGGGCACTGGGCACATTATAAAGAAGACATGTTCCCAGTAATGCAAATGGAAAATGAGCAATTAGTATTAAGACCAATGAACTGCCCACATCACATGTTAGTATATAAAAATAAAATGCACTCATATAGAGAATTACCAATAAGAATAGGAGAACTTGCACATGACTTTAGATATGAAGCAAGTGGTTCAGTATGTGGACTAGAAAGAGTACGTGAAATGTGTCAAAACGATGCACACCTTTTTGTAAGACCAGACCAAATAAAGGAAGAATTTGGAAATGTTGTAAAACTAATTTTATCAGTATATGAAGACTTTGGATTTAAAGACTATTCATTTAGATTATCTTTAAGAGATAAAGAAGACAAAGTAAAATACTATGATGATGATGAAATGTGGGATAATGCAGAAAGTCAACTAAGAGAAATATTAAATGAACTCGGAGTTGAATTTTATGAAGCAAAAGGAGAAGCAGCATTTTATGGACCAAAGCTAGATGTTCAAATAAAAACAGCACTAGGACATGATGTAACTGTATCAACATGTCAGTTAGATTTCTTACTACCACAAAGATTTGAGCTAGAATATATAGGAGAAGATGGAAAAGAACATAGACCAGTAGTAATACATAGAGCAATATTTGGAACACTAGATAGATTTATGTCATTTATCGTAGAAGAAACAAAAGGAGCACTTCCAGTATGGTTATCACCAGTACAAGTAAAAATACTACCAATATCAGATGATAATAAGGAATATGCAGAAAACTTTACACAAGAATTAAAACTAGCAGGATTAAGAGCAGACTTAGATGATTCAAATGAAAAAATAGGTTATAAAATAAGAAAAGCGCAATTAGAAAAAGTACCATATATGTTAGTAATAGGTAAAAAAGAAGAAGAAACAGAAACAGTAGGAGTTCGCTCTAGAGCAAAAGGAGACATTGGGGCAATGGATAAGCAAGAATTCATTTCAAAAATAAAAGAAGAATCAAATAATATGAGCAAATAAAACTGTAGGGGCGTCCTTAGGGCGTCCGCCTTTATAAAAATTAAATAAAACTATTTATTTTTTTTTATTTTTCTAATATAATAGAAAAAACGAAAAGACAAAGGAGAGAGATTAATGAATTTACCTAATAAACTCACAATTTTTAGAATGATTTTAGTTATAATAATGATGATTATACCAATAATAGACAATGTAGTTGGTATAACAGGAGAACTTTTGGGAATAACAACTGCATTCTGGATAATGAATATAATTTTTATAATAGCAGCGATTACAGACAAACTAGATGGAACACTTGCAAGAAAATGGAATCAAGTTACTACCTTTGGTAAATTTTTAGACCCAATAGCAGACAAAATGTTAGTATTAGCAGCACTAATTATTTTAGTAGAATACTTAAAAATTCCATCTTGGATACCTATAATAATATTAATAAGAGAATTTATGGTATCTGGATATAGATTAATTGCAGTAGAAAAAGGTGGTAAAGTAATACCAGCATCAATTTGGGGAAAAATAAAAACAGTAACACAAATGCTTGCAGTAATTTGTTGTTTTGTAGATAAATTTAGTTTTGGACAGTTTATTTTTAGAGTTTCAAATGCAGAAGCAATGATTGAAAATAGTGCAGGTATATATATGAACAATATGCAATTTGGAATTAATATATTATCAACAACACTTTTAGTAGCATGTGTAATAGCAACAATTTTCTCAGGATGGGATTATTTAAAAAGTGGAAGAGATTTATTAAAAGACTAGAAGCGTGAAAAATAAGCTACATCTTGCGCCATTTCTACTCTATTTTTATGCAAGAAAGGAAAGATAATTATAATGAACAAAGAACAAGCACAAAAACAGATAAAAGAATTAAGAGAAAAGACATCATATTATGCAAAAAAATACTATGATGAAGATGAGCCAGAAATCAGTGATTTAGAATATGATATGCTCATGGTTGAACTAAGAAACTTAGAAGCTAAATATCCTGAATTCATAGACAAAGATTCATTAACACAAAAAGTTGGAGGAACTGTTAAAGAAGGATTTAACAAAATAGAACATGAAGTACCATTACAAAGTTTGCAAGATGTATTTTCAATAGAAGAACTTAGAAGTTTTGATGAAAGAGTAAGAAAACAACTAAATTTAGAAGAAATAGATTATACAGTAGAAGCAAAAATAGATGGATTATCTTCTGCAATAGAATATATAAAAGGAGAATATGCAACTGGAGCAACCAGAGGGAATGGAATAGAAGGAGAAGATGTTACAGAAAATATTAGAACTATAAAAAATGTACCTAAAAAATTAAGTGAACGTGTAGACTTAATAGTCCGTGGAGAAGTTTTTATTTCTAAAAAAGATTTTGAAAAAATGAATGAAGAGCAAGAAATTTTAGGGGAAAAAACATTTGCAAATGCGAGAAATGCAGCAGCAGGTTCATTAAGGCAATTAGACAGTACAATAACAGAGAAAAGACCATTAGACATATATATATTTAACATACAAAGATTAAAGAAAAATAAAATAAAATCACATTATGAGCAACTACTATACCTAGAAAAATTGGGATTTAATGTAAATCCAGAAAAAAAATTATGCCATGGAATAGAAGAAGCAATAGAAGCGGTAGAAGATATAGGTAAAAGAAGAGAAAGTTTAACATTTGGAACAGATGGAGCAGCTATAAAAGTTGATAACTTAGAATATAGAGAAAAATTAGGTACAACATTTAAAGTACCACGTTGGGCAATTGCATATAAATACCCACCAGAAAAGAAAGAAACAATATTAAAAGAGATACAATGTCAAGTAGGTAGAACAGGTGCAATAACACCAGTTGCTATATTAGAGCCTGTGGAATTAGCTGGTTCAACAATATCCAAAACAACATTACACAATGAAGATTTTATAAAAGAAAAAGGAATAAAAATAGGAGACCATGTAGTAATACAAAAGGCGGGAGATGTAATACCAGAAGTAGTAGATGTCATTACTCAAAAAAGAAATGGAAAAGAAACTGAATTTGAAATGCCAAAAGTATGTCCAGTATGTGGAGGAACTGTTGTAAGAGAAGAAGGGGAAGCGGCATGGTATTGTATAGGAATAGAATGTAGTGCAAGAAATTTACAAAACTTAGTTCATTTTGCTTCAAAATCTGGAATGGACATAGAAGGATTAGGAATATCTATAATAGAACAACTTGTAGAAAAAGGATATTTAAGTAATATTGCAGACATATATTATCTAAAAAAGGAAGAAATAGCATCATTAAAAAAGAGTGGAGACAAATTTGCACAAAACTTAATAGAATCAATTAATCAGAGCAAAAACAATGACTTAGAAAGACTAATATGTGCATTTGGAATAAGACATATTGGAAATAAAGCAGCCAGAATAATTGCAAGAAGATATGGAAATATAGAAGGGGTAATGAATGCAAGTATAGAAAGTCTAAACTTAATAGATACAATAGGTGGAATTTCAGCAAAAAGTGTATATGAATTTTTCCATCAAGAACAAACAATAGACTTAATAGAAAAACTAAAAACTGCAGGTGTAAACATGGAAACACATGAAGACGTAGAACCAAGAGATGATAGATTTGCAGGAAAAACATTTGTATTAACAGGCACACTTGAAAAATATACAAGAGAAGAAGCAAGTGAAATAATAGAAAAATTTGGAGGGAAAACCTCAGGAACAGTATCAAAAAAGACAAGTTATGTACTAGCAGGAGAACAAGCAGGTTCAAAACTTACAAAAGCAGAGAATTTAGGAATAGCAATAATATCAGAGCAAGAATTTGAGAAAATGATAAGGTAAAGATACATTAATATAAGCAAATTAGTAATAAAAAATGCTTATTCTTTTTCAACAAAATTTTTTATAAATTAAGGAGAATAAAATGCAGGATCAAACATTTGATGAATTTGAACAAATATTAGACAATGGATATCAAGTATACTTCACATATCTTGAAAACAGATATTTAGTATTTAAAACAACGCAAAACTGTTATACAAAAAAGTTAATATATCAAGGATCAAAAAATCCACCAGCCAAATTAGCTATGATAACAAAAAAATATCTAAGTGAAATATATAATTTTATGGAAGATAAAGAGTATAAATACGAGACATAAGTGGAATTTTAATAAATTTGTCGTAAATCTATTGACACCAAAGGTTTTTACGAATATAATAACCTCAAAGAAAACAACATCAGGAGGAAAAACATATGGAAAATACAACAAGATTTTTCTTTACAGAAAGTAATAAAATAAAAGAAATGAATGATGAAGAATTAGTCAGCTTAATAAAGAAGGATAATAACAAAGAAGCCTTAGAATTCTTATTAGACAAATATAAAGATTTAGTCAATATGAAAGTTGGAAAATACTTTATAATAGGAGCAGAAAGGGAAGACATGATCCAAGAAGGAATGATAGGACTATATAAAGCTGTACAGAATTTTGAAGTTGACAAACAATCATCATTTAAGTCCTTCGCCAATATGTGTATTGAGCGACAAATGATAACTGCAATAAAAACGTCAAATAGACAAAAACACATGCCGCTTAACTCATACCTATCATTAAATGCATCAGCAGGAGAAGATGAAGAAGATGGAAAGGACTTAATGGATATATTTAATGCAAATATTATAGAAGATCCATTAGAAACCATAACAAAAAAGGAATATTATAAAAATATAGAAATTACAATAGATAAATCGCTAAGTGATTTTGAAAAGCAAGTTTTAAAAAGATTTATAAAAGGGGAAAGTTATGAAAAAATTGCAGAAAGATTAGACACCCCAATAAAATCTGTAGACAATGCAATTCAAAGAATCAGAAAAAAAGCAATAAAAAATATTGTAGATGTAGGGGAAACAGTATAAATGTTACAAGTCTTTATCTATAAAACTACATTTTAACTATAAAAAGGAACTTTCTATCAATGGAAAGCTCTTTTATTATATACTAGGAAAGTTCTATCAGCAAGTATAGATTTAACAATAGAACAATAAACTTTCCTAGTATATAAAAGGCTATAATCGCTATTGCCTTTAAGATTTCCTCATTTACATTCGGAAACTTAAATCGGCACAAGAAAAGGTGGCAAAGCCACTTTTCTTGTGCAAAATTCAGATACTTACAAAAAGTTTGAAAATAAAAATATTAAATTGCTCAGAACAAGGTAAATCATATAATAATGGTCTTAAGCAGTAATGAGCAGTAAAAAAAGAAGAAGCCCACAACTATTAAGAGAAGTGAGCTATTAGATATGACCAACTGTATACTGTCGGAAAGGAGAGGTGGTTAGCACCACGGAAATGAGACAACATAAAAGGCATTAAGGTTTGAAATGCCACAAAAATTTAAAAGATTTTCGAATGCTGCGTTGACCTCTATTGGCAATGATTTGTGTTCATACTGATAAGTGAAGAATTCATAACCATTCTTATTAATGTAGGTACTCAGTATATACCCAAAACATTTGTGGCTACAAGCAGAACAAATTTTATCATTGTTCTCATATGTTTTCTTAATCAGTTCCCGCATTTCTTTAGACATTTCCATTATTTTTATTCTCCTTATAAATTTTTATAATTAAATTGTACCAAATTTCTAGCGAAAAGTCAATTTATGTAAATTGTTTTTGCCCAAAATATAGAAAAAGCATATAAATTATGTTAAAATGTTAGCGACCAAACAAAACAATTTAATATAATTATATGCTTTGTTTAAATAATAACATATTTCACTAAATATTAAAAGTATTTATTAGAAAAATTTGTTTTGGTTTGGCAGAAAGAAGGATTTTTATAGATTTTAAAAGGCTTATTCATTTTATGCCAAACGAAAGAAAAGAACTATTTCAAAAAGTTATAGATACCTTAAGAATTGGTGGAAGAAGCGAAAAAACGATTTCTAACTATGTTCATGCTATCTACAGATTTTTAGAATACTTTCAAGATAAAGATATATCAACTCTTGATGAAGATGATATTATTGAATATATTAAATATCAATATTTAAGCAAATCATGTTCAGGAAGTACTTACAATATGAATGTATCTGCAATTAAATATTTCTATATTGTAAATTTTAATAAAGAATTTAATAACAAACTATTACCACGAACAAAGCTTACAAAGAATTACCATCAATAATTGAAAAAGAAAAATTTTTAAAGATTTTTAATAAAGAACAGAACTTAAAACACAAATGTTGGTTATTACTTGCTTATTGTTCGGGTTTAAGAGCAAAAGAAGTCTCTAGTATAAAAATTAAAGATATTAATTCCGAAGAACATGAGTTAAAAGTTTTAGGCAAAAGAAAAAAAGAAAGACTAACGATTTTACCTGATATTACAATCAAATATTTAAGATTATACCATAAAAACTATTATCAAAAACAATTTTTCCCTAGAATAAATAAAACAGGATATTTGTTTGAAGGAAACCAAGGCTCAGCTCACATAAGCAGTACTATAATTACTAATTATTTTACAACATTAAAATATAAATATAATTTAGATGAAAATATATCATTTCACAGTTTGAGACATTCATTTGCTAGTAATTTTATTAAGTCAGGAGGAGATCCTTTTGTTTTAAAATCAATGTTAGGTTAAATACAACTAGCATCTATATTCACATGGGAAGGGATTTTAATAATCTAAAAGGTGTGAATTATGAGCAAATATAGCATACAAGATATATTTAAAGAATATGGTCAAGAATATATAAAAAAACATAAACTTTCAAAAGAACAATGGAAAGTTTATAACGCAATTATCAATTGTAAGACAGCATTACTTGGAATACATACAATTACTTGTGATGAATGTGGAGAAACACATATAGGATTAAACAGTTGTAGAAATAGACATTGTCCGAATTGTCAAAGCTATGCAAGAGAAAAATGGATTGAAAAAGAAAGTTCATATATTTTAGATTGCCCATATTTTCATATTGTTACTACAATACCTTGCGAATTAAATGAAATAGTTTTATATAATACAAAAATATGTTATGATATACTATTTAAAGCTACATCAAAAGCTATTCTTACACTTACAAAAGATAAAAAATAGTTAGGTGCCAAAGTTGGTCTAACATCAATTTTACATACATGGGGACAAACTTTAGAATTTCTTCCTCATATTCATTCTATTGTTACAGGAGGAGGATTATTTAATAACAAATGGGTAGAAAGTAAAAAAGAATATTTATTCAAAGTTCAAGTCTTATCCTCTCTATTTAGAGGTAAATTTTTAGCTATGTTAAAAGAAGCTGATTTAAAATTTTCAAAAGATAAAGAATATTTAAATAACAAAGAAAATTTCAATAAATTCTTAGAACCACTATACAAAAAAACATGGATAACTTATATAGAACCACCCAAAGGAAAACCAGAAAATGTAATTGAATACATTGGAAGATATTCATTTAGAGTTGCTATATCAAATGAAAGAATAAAAGATATTTCTAATGGTGAAGTTACATTTGAATATAAAGATTATAAAGATGAATCCAAAATAAAATTAATGACAATTTCAGCTGAAGAATTTATTAGAAGATTTTTATTGTATGTACTTCCAATTAGATTTACAAAAATTAGACATTTTGGATTATTATCCAATCGTAATAGAAAAACAATACTATCACTATGTAAAATATTAATTGGAACAATTGTAAATAGAGATTTTACAATAGACATAAAGCGAAAATTAAAAGAATTTGTATGTCCAACATGTGGTTGCAATTCTTTTTCATATAAGTTTTCATATTTTAGTTCATATCGACTCTGCAAATAAATTTTAATATTTTGTATAGCTCCATAAGGCTTATATTTATGGGGTAAGGGGAATGATGAAACAAAAAATAAATAAAAAGTGTATGACAAATAAGCCTAAATAGGCGAATTTTTTAAAATTTAATAAATATGCTAACCAACTAACTTGTACCCTTGGCGTTTAGCTAAAGCAATTGCTTGTTTTACAGTAATTTCTTTAGAAACTGGTAACTGATTGTAATGAGAATAAAGTTCTTTATCATAACAAACTTTATCTTGTAAAATGTGATAAATGACAGTCATAAGCATGCGAGCGATGGCAATGATAGCTTTCTTATGACCACGACGCATTTTCAGATTTTTGTAACGATTACTAATTTCAGGATTATCTTTAGACTTCAAAGCAGCTAAACCACATTGTACAAGTAAAGGTTTAATATAACAACCAGCTTTTGAAATTCGAACCGATTTCTTCTTGCCAGCACTCTCATTGTTTGTAGGTGTAAGACCAGCACAAGAACAAAGATGTTTGCTAGTAGGAAAGCTAGATACATCATTACTAATTTCAGCAATAATACGAATAGCAGTTAGTTTTGAGTTAATACCAGGAATTGTTTGTAGGAGAGCAATTTCATGTTCATAAGGTTTAGCTAATTTGTATATAACCTGTTCTAAATTAGCTTTACAAAGATTAAGGCTATCAAAATGTTGCTCAATAATTTGTAATTTATCAGCTTGCTCCTGAGTAATAACCCCATCAATAGCAAGAGCAATATCATCAACTTTAGAAAGCATACTTTTATGAAGAAGAGGTTCGATATCAAAACTGGTGTCAGAAGGATTTTCTAATACTTTAGCAAGTATTCTTTGAGCAGATTTACCATTAATATCAGAAACAACATTGCAAGCTGAATATTAGAAGTGGTAAGACAATTCTGAGTACGTTGAGTTTCAGAAGTAGTTAAGTTAGTTAGTTTGCAGTAGTAACGGCATAAATCACGAAGTTGTCTAATACAAAGATTATGAATAAAACTGGAAACCACTAAATCATGTTTAAATAAATCAGCAATCCATTTAGCATCTTTTTTGTCAGTCTTTTTACCACGGATAGCTTTAACATATTTAGGGTGTGCGATAATAACATTACAGGTATCTTCAAGAATATTAAATACAGGGTGCCAATACTTTCCAGTAGATTCCATACAAACGTCTTTGCAAGAACTAGTGTTTAACCACTCTAGCAATTCACGAAGACCTTTCGTGAACGTTGAAAAACGTTTGGATTGATAAGTAGTAACATTGTTATCGTCAGTTTTAGCAATACAAGCAACAACGAAATCTTTATGAACATCAATACCACAACATATTTTACCAATTTATAATATATTACTAAATTCATAGTTTTTTTAAGAACGTGTGAATAATACCTTCCCCCTATAGTCCGAAATTATGGTACAATAAAGTTATACCACTTTTTTTACAACATAAAAAATAGCACTTTAAGCACAATAGTTAACTGTTTTAGTTAGCTATTTTTTGTGCAAAAAGTGTCATAACTTGCTTAACATTATACATCAATTTACATAAAAAATCAAATTTTAAGGAAAAAAAGTGAAAACACATAAAAATTTGATTTTTTAATTGACAATTATAAATTTGAAATTTATAATTAGTAAGTAAAGAAATTTATTAATACTTATATAAAATTTTATGAAACACTTGTGATACCTTTGCGAAAGGAAAATGTTTGAAAATCAGATAAAATGTTAACGAATTCAAAACAAAAAATGTGGCAAACTAATTAAAATAGACTGAAAAGCCATAATATGCTTGCATAGCTCAGTAGGTAGAGTGCAGCCTTGGTAAGGCTGAGGTCACGGGTTCAATTCCCGTTGCAAGCTCCAACGACGTATCTGTTCAAACTAAATTGAACAGATAGATATGAAAATCAATCAGAAAATAAAATCTGGTTGATTTTTTTGTTTATGAAAAAATCTTCCAACTGAAAGGAGGATTATTTTTATGGTTAAGATAATTAAGCAAGAACTAGAATTTTAGGAATGTCTAAAACAAAGGCTTGAATTTATATGTGAGTTTTCTAAAGTTACTCCTACTTTTGTAAATGGTAGTATTAGAAAATTAGAAAAAACTAATCTTACATATATTGAGCCACATAGAGTTATTATCAAAAATATTACTTTTTTAGTTTTTAATTATTCTAATGATGTGTATATTTCTAACTTAACTAAAAAGATAAAATTATCAGAGTTAGAAGAATATTGTTAATGATAAAATAAGAATGTACAAAAAATGGAATTTAACAATGTACAAAAAT
>CAPYID010000017.1 GCA_948739805.1 uncultured Clostridia bacterium
AAACTATAAGTTTTCCGAGTCCCCCAGCATAGCTGGGGGTTAACTTTAATGTTAATAAAAAATCCTCTGTAAATTGCTTTAACAGAGGATTTTCATTGGTTGCGGGGGTAAGACTCGAACTTACGACCTTCGGGTTATGAGCGACATTTGAACGTTTTTTGTGAGTTTGTGAAAATTAGAGTTTTTGTTGGTATATTGCTATTTACAAGAGTTTTGGTTTGTGGAACATTTGTGCATTTTTAGGGCATTTTTGGAAAAGATTTTACCCAATTTTTACCCAATTCGTATAGTACGTTTGTTCTTGAGAAAATTGGCTCTTGTGGGTCCATTTTTGAAAATGAAAAATTTTAATTTTTGGAGGTTTTAGATTATGAATAATTTGAGAGAGGTTAATGAAGATATTTTGAAAGATTGGTTAGATTTTAGAGAGGATACTATTGCTAGTCTTACTTGTGCAGAAGATAAAAAGCATTTTATTTGTTTTGAGGAGATTTCTGAAAGGATTTTGAGGAATGTTCCTGAACAGAATAAAAAGTATGTGCAGAAGCAACTAAACAAATTAGATGAAAATTTTATGGATTATATTTTTTATTGGAATGAGAAGTATTATAGGAATGGGTTTTGTGATGGAGTGCAGCTAATTATGGGTTGTTTTTAGAAATAATAGTTAAAAGTGAGCAAAATTGCTCACTTTTAACTATTATTTCTAAATTTAATTCGGCAAATATTTTCTTATATCAATTTGTTTTTCTTTACATTTATTTTCTATTAATCTATATATATCATTAATAAAAAATGATACAAATAAATTTTCATATACAATATCAAACACTTGTATATATTGAACTCCTTTTAGGTTTTCAATTCTTCCTAATAATATTGGCACATAATATTCTATACTCACTTTATTTTCCATTACTGATTCTATTATAGAAATGAATTTATTCTTATTTTCTTCATTAAAACTTTCATACAATTCTTTTAATATTTCTGATAAAGTATCTGGATATAATGTATAAATATAATTGCATTTTGAAAATTTAATGAAATTTGATATATATTCATCGTGACTTTTAGAAAAGCATTTTACAAGTTGCATTGAATTTGTATGTTTTATCCCATAATTATTAGCTATCTTCCTAATCATCAAATCATCACTAATAAACGGTAATCCTTCTTTTTTTGATAGAATCATTAAATCAAACTGTATTTTGTCTAAAAAACCTATTGTTTTATCATTTAACAATTCATCTTTTTCTGCTTCAATATCAATAGTTTTAAATTTATTTATATAATTATAAAGCTTTTTCCAAAATCTAATCTGTTCAATTATAGGAGTTTCATTTAACGATAATTGTTCATTATCAGTTAAATATAAAAAGCTTTCCGTTTTTTCTTGTTTTTTTACTAACATTTCATAAAAATACTCAAATTTGTTTTTTAATGAAGTCGTAATATATATTTTTTCAAAAAAATCATCTGGTATTAGATCTAACATATCCAATAAGGTTAATACTATGATTGCACTTATATCTAAGACAAATCCATTATTCAAATTTATATCTACCGTTTCTCCACATAATAGAACTCTATCATTATTAAATAATAATGTATTAATTAGTTTAATATACTCTTCAAAGTTATTTTCTCTACTTAATAATCCTGATAACGGAATACATTTATTTTCTTGATATATATCCAACCTTTTATTAGTACTGTTATTTATTTCAATCATTTTCTGTTTTATCTGTTCTATTGCTTCTTCTTCATTACAATTGTCCGATGTAAATAATTCGACATGTTTATCTTTTTCTATGTACTTAAAAGCTTTTTGAGCTAAATATGTATATTTATTTGATACATCCTCGATTATATAATTTTTATTATCAATAGCTATTTTGTCGCCTTTCTTCAAATTAAATAATTTTAGCCCTATATCACTATATGTTCTAGTTATTAATGCATTAGCAACCATATTATTTTCTTTAAAATATTCCTCATCTTCTAATAATATTATTTTCTTCTTATTTCCATTACTCAAGATTATTGCACAATCTTTCGTAATAGAATCATTTTTTTTATTTTCTTTATCATTTTGTAACATAATAGTATACCAATACTGCTTAAATATATCTTTTTGCTTATTGTTTCCATTAGATAAATATATTGCTCTATATGAATACTTTAGAGCATAATTATATCTTCCAATATAATTATACGCATCAACAGCAAGCATTAATGAATTAATTTGATTTTTTTCAGATATTGTTCTAATAATATTCTCATCAATTTTAGACTTATTTTTTATTGATAATTGAATATATTTACAACCCGCTATAATATTAGAAGATTTTTCAAAGGATTCTTTATAGAATTTTATAGCTTCCAATTCTTTCCCCTTAGATTCACAAACTTCTCCATTTAAGTAATTCATATCAATTCTTTTATCTATAGAATCCTTATTTATATTTTCAACAAATTCAATTTGTTTTTTTGTTAATTTTCCTACTCTTGATAAAAGTTCTAGTAGCTTATTTTGTAGTACTGGTGTCAAATTTATAGATTCCAAAAAAGAAATAGCCTCTTGTTCTAATCTCATTACCATTGCTTCATTGCATATAACATCAATAGATATAACATCTTTTTCATTTAAAAGTTTTATACATTTTTTGAATTGTTCCTTATATTTCTTGTTTCTTCTATTTATATCATATAGCATTTTAGCAGTACATGAAAAAAATAATGGCATCTTCCTAAATTTACTATTATTTAATTTTATTAATTCAGTTTCTGTATATTTTTTCTTTTTGTTTTTAGCTATAATTAACATTGATGCAAGAAACCCATACCTATCAAATTTTTCAATTCCACATTTAGATAATAACTCAATTACTTTATCATAATCATCTGTTAAAAAATATACTCTTACTAGAGTCTCAAATGAATCTTCATATTTTTTATTATAATATAAATCCTCTATTATTTCTTTAGCTTTATCATATTTTCCATTTTCAATTAATATTATTGCATAAAAGTGATTCATTATATTATTTTTTGCAAAATCAGGTATTGCATCGTAAAATTCAATTCCCTCTAAAGAGTTTGATTTTGATATTATTACTAACATATTATGATAATATAATTGTGTTTCCTCTTTATTTTGATTATTATAATAAAAATCAAAAACTTTTAAATTGTTATATATTCGCTTTAATTTTTGTTTATTATCATCTGATATATATACCATAGCATCACTTGTATTAACTATCGAACTTGCTTCTTCATACATCTTAGTTATTTTTTTCTTAATTTCATCAGATGTATCATTTTTATATTCTTCAATATTATTTTTATTAATAGCCTTAGCCAATTGTTCAATAGAACTTTGAGATAATTCATTGATTACTTGTGAATCATCTTTTACATTAAGTAGTGAAGTGGCAATTTCTTGACATTCATTTTGTAGTATATATGATAAATATGATATGCCATATATTTCAAACTCTATATTTCCGCACATTTCTTTTATTTCTTCAGTCACCATCTCTTCAGGATTATCATTATTATGCAGAAAAATTATTTTTGATATTTTATTATTTAAAATGGGATTTTCTTTAATTTTCTTTAAACATTTCTCTACATCATCTTTAATTTTTGAATCTATTTTATCTTTTTGAGTTGTAATTTCTACATAAACATATTTTTTCTCTGAATCAATAAATACTGAGTCTGGTGTTCCTAACTTAGTTTTATTGCTTCCTTTTACTGAACCTGTATATTTATAAGGTATATATCCCTTTTTACAAAGGATTTCGTTGCAAATTTTCTGGAATATTCCAGGTTCAATTGGAATTAATCTCATTTCAATATCAACAGTTCTTAACATATGTTACCTCGTACTTTTTCTTATATTATCTTTTTTCAATTTTATTATTCTCTTTTCTTTTGTAAAAATTATTCTAAATATTCTTTTAATCCATCAACTATTTTATAGACTCTAGTCATTGGATTTCTTTTTGACGCTTGTCCATTTTTATTTAATTCTTCCATGTATTCGCAATTCTTTATTGCAGTATGTAACTTTCCTTCACTTGTAACCTTATCAAATATATTTGTATCGTTTTTAGTATAATTGCCTAAACCATTTTTCTGAAATTCTTTGCTAAGTTCTTGTAACACATCATCTTTTGAAATATATCTGTTTACCTTTTTAAAATGTGCCAATAGCCAAAGTTCAAAATTTGGATTAGACCAAGCTACATTATAAATACAATTATCTATTGCTGAATCAAATTGCTCATCATTATAGTCATCTTTATCAAATACTACCCAAACTTGTCCATATACCTTATTAGCATGGTTAACTGTTTTTTGAGTATATTTTACTAAAGATGTAGTATTCATTCCTGTACCTTTAACATCAATATTAGGAATTAAAACTTCTACCTTATTTCCATACTTTTCATTAATTTTTCTTTTTAATCCATTAAAATAATTAGGTTCTGTTTTCTTTCCTTCACATACAATCAAGTAATTGGCTGGTGCTTGCCTTTTACTTTTTAGTCTGTCTTTTCTTGAAATATTATTATTTTTCATAATCTATATCAAATTCTTCTAGTACTGGAATAGCACCGTATCTTCCAGTTAAATAGTCTTTATTGTATGTTGCATCGTTTCTTACTTTTTTACCTGCATTTTTATCATCTTCTAATATATAATCAGATAAAGCATATATTTCTGAAATACCATCTTTGTCTTTTTCTGCAAACCATATTTCATCTCTTCTAAATGTTTCCTTATTTAAGTTTACTGTATCATGTGTTGAATATATTAACTGTCCATTGCCTTTATTTGTTTCACTATTATGGAATAAATTAATTATATATCTTGTTAATAAAGGATGTAATTTTGCATCTAATTCATCAACAAATAATACCATTCCATTTTTTAATGCATCCATGAAGAAGTCAAACAAGTGAAACATTTTTCTAGTACCATTTGATTCTAAATAAAATGGTAATGCTTTCAATTCTCCATTTTCTCCTTTATGAATAACTTCAATGTCTATTATTCCATTATTGCTTTTTACTGCTTCTATTGAATCTGGTGTTGTTTTTATTCCTTCAATCCCAGAATCAAATGTCTTTATAAATTTTAATAGTTCTTTTTTGTAATTTTCATCACTTAATATTTTTAATGAAACTCTATTATTAATAAATCTTTCAAAATTAGGATTGCCTAAGTCCAAATATGTGCTGTTTACAAACCAATCATACACATTATTGAAATCCTCATTATCCTTATCAATTTTGCTATATATGTTTAAGAATAAAGTCCTTTCATCAATATTAGCTAATTTAGAAAGTTTATTGTCTTTCATCATTTTTATGTTGTTATTTTCTCTTTCAAATATAGAATAAAATTTATTAACTCTTTTTTCATATAACCATTCTGAAATTATATTATCTTTTACTAGTTCAAAACCATATTTATATATTTTATTGTTTTTTGCTAATATTTCTACTTCTAAAGCAATTGGATCATTATTTATCATAAAACTATAGATATTTTCTTCATCTATTGGAGAATTCTTTTTAGAGTCATCACTTACTAGTATTCTTTTTTTCATATAATCAAAAGCTTGTAACACATTAGTTTTGCCACTAGCATTAGCACCATAAATTGCAGATACTTTTAAATATTCACTACTATCTAATTTAGCTACATTATATTCATGTTCTTTTAATGAAGTTGCTTCCATATCTAAACAATTTTCATTTTTGAAAGATTTGAAATTTTTAAAACTAAATCTTATTAACATTTTAAAATCCTCCTTTACTTTATATATTATATGCTAAAATTAAAAAAACATCAATATTTTTGAGATATTTTCTCAAATTTTATTGATATTTTTAATTTTATCCATAATTGCTTATTGTTTTAAAGTGCAATTTTTGCACTTTAAAATGTTAGAATTGCACTTTAAGTTTATAATTAGCCTTCTATTCTATCTTTTGATTTAATGGAATTTTACTAAGATTTCTATATTTATTGTTTTCCCACTTTTCATATTTTCTTTTATAATTTTCTTCATCATTTGCTAATACTTCTGTACCATCATCGAAAATAATTAAAATTTTGCTAAAATCTTTTCCTCCAAAATGTAAATATTCATTACCACCATCAATATAGCAATTTTCACATTTACAAGATACTAAATTATGCACACTTTTCGATTCAATTATGTCTCCACAAATTAAACATTTAATTTTCATATTCAATCTCCATTTATAATCTTTAAATTTGTTAACTTTTTAGTAACATCATAATATTCCACTTTAGACAAAACTTTTTCTATTGCTTCTTTATATTTCTTTTGATTATTTTTGATGTCCATTTCTATATTCATAAATTCTTTTTTTATCTTTTCTTCCATATCCTTATAATACTCTTTATTAATATCTAAAAATGCATATTTATTTACTTCTTTTAATTTATTTTTATCTATATTATTACAAAAATAAATTAAAATTAACCTTTCTATAATGTATTTAAATACCACTGAATCTTGAAAAGTTTCATCATCTATTATTTTTTCTTCATATAATATTTCTAAAAATATTATTGGTAAAACCATTACTACATTAAGGTATAATACTATAACATCTATTTTTTCTCTTTCAAAAAACCTTAGCATATTTCTATGAATTGTTGGATGTGCAAATTTAGATAAAACATTGTATATTTTATTATAATCTTCTTCTATATTTTTATATCTTTTTAATATTATATCTCTTAAATATCTTTGTGATAAATAGTCTTTTTCTTTTCTATTTAACTTTCTTCTTTTAATATAACGTTCATAGCTATCCTCTCTACAATATTCTTTTCTAACATTTGTATCTATTCTAATTCCAAATAGCATCATCATTAATTCAAATGCATTTCTAGTTAAAACTATTCCATCTAGTAATCTATTATTATCTACCAGCCTGTATGCACGCTTATATGTATCTATACAATCATTAAACAACTCAATTTCAATAGAATCACCTATTTTACTTTTTACTCCCTGCAATTTGTTTATAAAAATATCATTTATATCAAAAAAAACACTTTTTACTTCATCATTCATTTATCCTACCATCTCTTTACATTTCAATTCAGCTTGTCTAATAACAGTTTGAACTGCTTTTTCACTTTTGTTAGGTGGATAATTATACTTAATAAGTAACTTCTTAATTTCTATTCTCATTCTTGCTCTTGCATCAGTTTTAATATCCCAATCTATTGTCATATTTTGGTTAACTGTATCCACAAGTTCTTTTGCTATTTGTACTAAAACTTCATCTTTCATTAATTCCTTTACTTCTGGGTCATTTCCTAAAGCATCAAAAAAGGCTTTTTCTTCTATTGATAAATTGTATTCGTTTCCTGCTTTTAATTCTTCTTCAATTTCATTTTTTAAATTAATCATTTCTTGAATTATTTTTTCAATATCTTCTACACTTGTTCTTTCATTATATGTAGCAGCAATTTTTTGAAATTTAGTTGAGAATTTTTCCATCATAACAACATTTTTCTTTCCTACCTGCTCAACATACTCCTTCAATGCTCTATTTAAAACTTCTACTGCAATATTTTTCTTTTGCATCTTGGCAAGTTTGTTCAATATTTCATTACTTAATAAAGCTAATTGGTTACTATTATGAACTTCGCCTATTTGTAGCATTTCATCATCTTGTATTGCTCGTTCTAACATCTTAGCCACATTTTCATTTATTTCTTTTACATCTATTTTTTCCCCACTTAGTTTAGAAATAAATGACCTCACAGATATAAAGAATAGTACCTCCTCTTTCAATTCTTGTGATAAAGCTCCTGTACATAAAGCATATAAACTCTTAATATCATAACTATATCTCATAAATGCTTTTTTGATTTCTTCTGTTTTTAACATCCAGTTACTTCCTGCCATAATAATTTCATATTTATCACTATCTGTTGTAGTAGCAAAATGCCTATATTCAAAACCTTTAAACAAATCTCTAATTAGTTCTACTTTATCATTTAAAACTTTTACTAGTTCAGTATTATCTACTATCTTGCCTTGATCTCTTTTGGTATATGTTTTTAAAGCATCTAATAGCCATCTTTTTAACCCAATATAATCTACTATTAATCCACCTGTTTTGTCTTTATAAACTCTATTTACTCTTGCTATTGCCTGCATTAAATTATGTGCTTTCATAGGCTTGTCTATATACATAGTTCCAAGCCCAGGCACGTCAAATCCTGTTAACCACATATCTACTACTATTGCTATTTTAAAATCAGAATCCATATCTTTGAACTCTACTTCTGACTTCTTTTTATCCATTTTAGAGCCTATAGCTTTTTGCATCTCTTCATCATCTTTATTATTTGATGTTATTATCATATTGATTTTGTTTTTCCATTCTGGTTTAATATCTAAAAATTTCTTATACATTGTATATGCAGACGTTCTTGAATATGCGACTACCATAACCTTATTTGCAATACTTGCTTCTATTTCTTCATAGTGTTTAATAATATCTCTAACTATCATTTCAAGTCTATCTGGATCTTCTATAATCTGTTTCATTGTAGCCATTGCTTTTTTAGATTCTGCTATTTTATATTCTTCCACCCCATCTTCTTTCTCAAGCATATTATAGTAATCATCTATTTCATCTAAGATTTTTTGGTTTAGTCCAACTCTTGCCATTCTTGATTCATACATAATTGGTACAGTTGACCCATCCATTATAGCTTGTGTCATGTCATAGACATCTATAATATTTCCAAATATGTTTGTTGTAGATTTATCCTTTGTTTCTACTGGTGTTCCAGTAAATCCAATATATGTAGCATTTGGAAAAGCATTATGTAAATATTTTGCAGTTCCATATTTTTTATATGCTTCCATCTTTTCTCTGTCAAATTTAATAGTTGCATCTAGTCCATAATGGCTTCTATGTGCCTCATCAACTAATACTAGAATATCATCTCTTTGACTAAATACGTCCATTTCTTCTTCAAATTTTTGCAAAGTAGTAAAGAATATTCCGCCTGATTTTCTTGCATTTAGTTTTTCATTTAAATCTTCTCTACTTTCTATCTGTACTGGATCTTGTTTTAGATATGCTGAACATTTCGCAAATGTCGTAAATAGTTGATTATCCAAATCATTTCTATCTGTTACAACTACTATACTAGGATTATTTAATGATTTTATCATGTTTCCAGCATAAAATACCATTGAAAAACTTTTTCCACTTCCTTGTGTATGCCATAAAAGTCCTGCTTTTCCCGTTCTGTTATCTATTGCCATTTCTGTACTTGCAATTGCTTTCTTAACTCCAAAGTATTGATGATATGCTGATAAAATTTTAAAATCTTCACTCCATAATATAAAATTACTAATTATATCTAATAGTCTATCTTTTCTAAACATTCCATTAAATAGCGTTTGATGTGTTGGCATATTCTCTAATACTTCATCTGAATCTTCTATCTTTTTCCATTCTGAAAATCTACTCCACGGACTTGTTATTGTTCCAGCTCTTGCCTGTACTCCATCACTTACAACCATAAATTGATTATAATAAAATAATGTTGGTATATGTACTTCTTGATATCCTTTTAATTGATTATATCCATCTATTAATTTAACATCTTCTCTTATTGTAGATTTTAATTCTATTACAATTAGAGGCATACCATTTATAAATATAATTATATCTGGTCTTTTTTCACTATGTTCAATAATTGTATATTGATTTATTGTTTTGAATGTATTGTTTTGGATATTGTCTAAATCTAATATTTTAACAGTTTTATATTTAGTTTCTCCATTTTCTTGAATAGGAACAGGTATTCCCTCTAATAAATATTTTGTAAATTGCTTATTATTTAATATAGTATTATTATGATCTAAATTTCTAATAAGTCTTAATGCTTCTTGTATTTGTTCTAATTTGATACCCTTATTTATTTTTTCTATTGCTTGTACTACATCTTCTTCTAACAATACTTTAGAAAAGTCTGTTCTTTCCATTTCGTATCCATTTATACATTCATATCCTAGTTTTCGTAGCATCTCTATTGTTACTTTTTCTAGTGTTTCTTCATCAAACATAATTTCCCCCTAAATTTATACTAATTTTCTGTGCCACGCTATTTCTTCTTTAAATTGATATTCTTTGTTTTCTGTATCTTTTATTCTTATTCCTATAATAGGATTATTCTCTATTTTTATATCTATTTGTTTTACTTCTGTTTTTATATAATATTTTTCAATTTTGGAAGGTTCGATATATCTCTTTTCTCCAGTTGCACCAACAAATTCGTTTTTATAACTTATTGTAATACTATTTATTCCTATTAACTTATTGCCAGAATTAACTATTGTTAATTCTACATAATATGATTTATCTTTATCAATACCAAATTCTGGTCTTATAATAATTTTCTTTTTATATGGTACATAAGCCATTTTTATAGAAATAACTATAGCAATAACACTTATTAAAATAGTTATTATTGATAATATTGCATTAGTAAAACCAACATTCTCATTACACCATTCTACAATATCCATTTTTCACCTCCAATTTCAACTGATTAATCACATAACTAAACTTTTATTTTATCTAAATTTATTTCTCCATTCATTAATCTTGGTAATAAAGTATCACGTAATTGTTCTAAAATTTGATTTTCTTTTTTATTTTGTTCAATTTTATCATTTATTTTTATTGAAAAAGTAGTGAATTTATCTATCAATTTTCTATCAAAAACTTTTATTTCTATATCTTTAACCATTGGAACTGTAAGTTGTTGTTGAGTTGTACCTGTACCATTTATTGTTGTTTCATCAAGTATACAGAAAAGATATTCTGAAGATATTCTATCTGTTTTAGGAAACAACGAAATTAACCTTACTATTGGATAGTACTCATAATTTCTTAATACTTTAAATCCAATAGTTCCTCTAGCAGAAATAGTTATACTCTTTGTAGTAATTTTTGCTTTATTGGTATACCCATATATACCATCATTATCAATCCCATTTGATATAATAGGTATATTATATTTATCGCTTTTTAAATTTGATTTTTCTTTTGGAGCATCACCTCCAGCAGAAATATTGCACAATTTATCTAGTTTGATTATTTCATAATTACTATTATCTCTAAATAATTTTTGAAAATAACACTTTTGTATTTCATACAAATTATCATTTATCTTATTATTTAATTTTATTTTCTTATCCATATTTTCAAGTATATTAACAATCTTATATTGTTTATTAATTTCAGGTAAGAAAATTTCTAAATCATAAAAATCTGAATGCTTTAAATCTGGTATTGTAGTACCTGATGCTGCATTTAGCATCTTTTTATACATATATTCATTATTTAAAGCATAATATAAATATTTTCTATATATTTTTTCATTAGGAATAACTTTAAAAAAATTATTGTGAAAACATCCTTCTACATCAGTTAATACAATGCCTGTATTTCCTGTCCTCACAACTAATATATCTTCCTTTGTACATAATACACTTTCTTTTGGATCTTCAATATAATATTCTTCCGTATTCCCTTTTAAAAACTGTATAGTTATATAAAAGTACCTATTTGGAGCCTTTTCTTTAAATCTCTTTGAGATTGGTATTTGTAATCCCTGTTTTACAGTACATACATCCCTTAATTTAACTTTTTTATATTCCATAACCAATAGCCTCCAAGTTCTTCCTAATTTCATCTTCCAACTTATGAGACTCATCAAATTGTACTTTTAATTCTGTTGTTAATGTTTTCATCTTCTCTTCAAAAGGTACTCCATCATCTTCTTGCTCTTCTGTTCCTACATATCTTCCTGGTGTTAATACATAATTATTTTCCCTTATTTCTTCTATTGTTGTTGCTTTACAAAATCCAGCTACATCTTCATAATTTTCATCATTTTGAAAATTGTGATATGTACTTGCAATTTTAGAAATATCACTTTCATCTAGTTCTCTTAACTTTCTTGTAACCATTGTTCCTAAATTTCTGCTATCAATAAACAATGTTTTTCCTTTTTGCTTTTTATTTCTGTTTAAAATCCATATACTACAAGGTATTGTTACTGTATAGAACAAATTTGATGGCATTGCTAATATGCAATCAACTAAGTCTGCTTCTATTAGATTTTTTCTAATTTCTTCTTCCTGGCCTCCTGCTGATAATGAACCATTTGCAAGTATAATGGCAGCTTTACCATTCATAGAAAGTTTTGATACCATATGCTCAACCCAAGCAAAGTTAGCATTTCCTTTTGGTGGTATCCCATATTTCCATCTTGCATCATCAACTAATTTTTCTTGTCCCCAATCTGATATATTAAATGGAGGATTTGCTAATACAAAATCTGCTTTTAAATCTTTGTGTAAATCATTATGAAATGTATCATCTGCAAATTTACCTAATCCCTCATTGTTAATTCCTCTAATTGCTAAATTCATTTTTGCTAATTTCCATGTTGTTGGATTTTTTTCCTGCCCAAATATAGCTACATTTTGCATTGTTCCTTTATGTTTTTCAATAAATTTTACACTTTGTACAAACATTCCTCCAGAACCACACGCAGGATCGTAAATTCTACCTTTATATGGCTCTAATATTTCAACCATTGTTCTAACCAAACATGCTGGTGTATAGAATTCTCCACCTTTTTGTAATTCGTTAGATGCAAATTGTCCTAGAAAATATTCATATATTCTACCTAATATATCTTTATCTTGTGCTTCTTTACTTCCAATTTTTATATTTGTAAATAAGTCTATTAATTCTCCTAAATTTACATTTCTATAATCTGGACTATTATAATTCTTTATTAGTACACCTTTTAGACTTGGGTTCTCTTTTTCTATTTCTTCTAATGCTTCATCAATAATTTGTCCAATATTACTATCCTTTGAATGAACATTTAAATATTCCCACCTTGCTTTTGATGGTACATAAAATACATTATCCATTAAATAAGCATCTCTATCTTCTTCAAGTCCATATCCTTCATCAATTAAAGCTTGATATTTTTCCTCAAATGAGTCTGATATATATTTTAAAAATATTAATCCTAATATTATAAATTTGTAACTTGATACTGGAACAGCACCTCTCATTTTATCGGCTGATTCCCATAATTTTTTTTCTAAATCTTTTAAATCTTCTTCCTTCATTTTACACCTCAACTAATTACAATTATTCTATTATATTTTATATCATAAAATGACATTTTTCTCAATAGTTTCTCCCATGTTCATCTTTTATATATACAATTAATTTTTGAAGAAGAAATTATCATAAGGATAACCTGCTTCGATATACAACTCTGTTAATTCAATCTTGTACTTCTCTAATAATTCCAAATATTTCTGTTTAAATACATTTTTACAAATCCATTCCACTCCTTCTTTAGAAATTACAACTTTATTATCAACTAAAAATTTATATTCTTCTAACTCACTATCACACATTTTCTTTATAGCTTTTCTAACAGTGATATCTTTTCTATTGAAATGTTCGCATAGCTGTTTAATATCCATATCTTCATTCCACCAATTTTTATTATATTCTATCTTTAGCAATTCTTCATATTGTTTAATTCTTAATTTGAAAAAATCTATATCAGCATCTATTAAAGGTTTTTCTTTTTGAAAATAGACTTGAGTTAGCCAGTAATATCCCTCTACTAGAACAAAATATTTTCTACTTTTGATTTTTTCACTTCTCCATCTACATGTTGGATGTTTTTTTATCATTATATCTACAGCTCTTCTTAAATCTAATTCTGATATTTCTTTACCATTTTTAGTTGTTATCCCCAATATATGTAATCTCTCTAAAATTTTATTGTATGATAAAAAAATACTATCAAAAAATTGCTCTGAATCTACTTTCATTTTTTATCATTTCCTTTCTGTACAAATATCTTAATGCTAGTTTACGAAGCATTAAGATTTAGCAAAATTAATTTTGCTTGAATATGGGTAATATTTTTTATTACCTAATATTCACCAGCTTGGTGTCTTGACACCCTTTTTGCTGTTTAGGGCAAAATGCCCTAATACCTCTTTTGCTCTCCGAGGGACTTTTTTAAATAAAAATTTTCTTGATTTTTATCAAAATATTTTCAAAAAAGTTCAAATTTCTAAACTAAAAATTTGAACTTTTTTACTTTATTTTTATAGCAAAATATACTATAATAAATTTAGATTTTGGATTAAGTTAGCATTTAGTTTGATTGCTTGTGCTAGCTTTTTCTTTTTGATTTTCATTATATCTTTTTAGTTCAATTCCATAACACATTTGATATAATTTTTGAATAATTGCATCCGATAATTCTTTGTCATTGCTTTGCTTAAATCTATGTAATAAGCCTTCTTTATCAAACTTAGTTGTTATTATAATTGGCAACTTATTTTCATTTCTATTTTCTATAATTGTATATAATTTGTCTAATGCCCATTGACTTATTTTTTCTGTTCCTAGATTATCTATTACAATCATATCTGTATTAGAAAATAATTCTATTAACTCATTTTCTGACTTTGAATTATCTTTAAAAGTTTCTTTTATCATATCCAATAATGATGTTAATCTTCCCATTAAAACTAATTTATCTTTTTCTATCAATTCATTTGAAATTGATGCTGCTAAATGTGTTTTTCCTACTCCAGAATTTCCAGTAATAATAAGTCCATTTTCTTGTTTGTTTTCAATGCATTTCTTTGTATAATCTTTTGCAATTGCTTCTTCTTTTTTATTAACATCTGTTACTTTAAAATTATTAAAATTATAATCTTTTAGCCTTTTACCAATATAATTTTGAGAATAAAATTGATCAATCATTTCTCTATAATGTTCTTTCTTTTTCTGCTCTTGAATTCTAAAGTCCACATCCTTCCAATAGCTTTTTGATTCTTTACAAGTGCATCTTTCATATTCAATTAATTCTGAAGATACATTAGTGTATAAGTAGTCTAATCCTATTGGCTTTAACTCTTTTCCACAAAATTTGCATTTATTGTGGAAATTCTTTTGACAATTTTCATATTTTGTATTCTCTAAATCCATTGTTATTCTCATTCTCCTTTCTTGTATTTTTTTCTTGTGTATTATTTTCTACTTCGTTATTTTCCGTTATTGTAACGTTACTTTTTTCTTTTTCACTTTTCAATTTTTCACGATATCTTTGTTGTCTAATTCTATTTTGTTCTTGATATTTTTCGCTTGTTTCAACACTTTGGTATTTACTCCAATTTTTAATTTTGTATGCTCCTTCTTCTATAATTAGCATATTTAATTCTTGAAATTTTTTAATAATTTTCTCCATTTTTTTCTTAGACTTTCCCATAATCTTTGAAAAATTTTCTATTGTCATTGGTGTATTTTTTCCTATTACTAACTTTCCTTCACTATTACATTCCATAGCAATAGTTATTAATTGAACCCATACTCTAAAATATGTATCTCCATCTTGTTCTTTTAGTAGTACTTGCATTTTTCTGTTTGAAAATATTTTAATTTCTAGTTTTAACCATTGTAAATTATACATATCCTCCTTTCCCCGCTTTCTTTACAATCTAACTAAGAGATTGTTGTTCCATTTTTTCTAAATATTCATCTAGTGCTTGTACTCTAAATAAATATTTGCCACCAACTTTTGAGCATGGTATTTGTTTTCTTCTTACTAATTGATTAACTAACCAATAAGATATACCTAAATACTCTGCTACTTCTTTCATTGTTAGTGTTGTTCTTTGAACTTTTTGTAATTCCATAGCTTTTCCCTCCTTTGTATTTTCTAGAAGAGAATTCTGCCTTTCCTTCCCTTCTACTTATAACCCCAGAACATGTATTAAAAATAGGTCCTTTTTAGAAAATTTTTTATATTTTTTGTTATTCTCATTTTTGTTAGTATTTTCAATGGATTCGTAAGGTATTTTTACCAAAATTATTGCATTTCCCCTTATTTTTTTGTATAATTTAATTAATTTGTTAGCAATTTTATTTATTTTGTTATATTGCAATTTATATTTTAAGGAGGAAATCTTAGTGCTAAGAGAAAATAATATTCCTGTAAAAGATAGTTTTAATATATGGTTTAATAAAGAAAAAAGAAAAGAGTTTTATACAACTTCTATATTTTTGTATAAAACAACTTTTAATCATAATCCTAACAATAAATTTCCTAGTATTATTCTTAAATCAGATGAACATATTGGAGAAATCTACTTTAGTTCAGCTAATTTTAGTAGTCCTTTTGAAGAAAACTATGGTACATTATTAATCAAATTTCTTAATGCAAATTTTTCATCTTTTGAAACTGCTTATAATACTTTCTTTTGTTTTTATGGTTTCTCAATATTAGAAGAATTTTATAAAGATGTTCCTAAAGCACGATTATTTAAATCAAAAGAAGACTTTTATGAAACTTATGAGCAAATCTTTATAAAAATTAAGCGTAAATTAAAAGAATTACAATATTTAATAAAAAGATTCATTGATTATATGTATAACCTGAATAACAATTTAGAAGATAAAAATTATTCTTCATTTGAAAAATATTTAACATATGTAATAAAGAATAACCTTTTTAGATATTCAACAAATATTGATGTGTTTTATTTTCAACAATTTGCACATGATACTTTAAATATTGTTGTTGAATCTATAACACCTAAAATAGTAAGAGAATATTTAGAAAATGGAATAATAGACGTAAATGATAGTCCTGTTTTTCATACATCATATCTATCTAATATTCTATATGTATCATTGCTAGAAATCGCCTCAAATAAGGATATAAAAATTAAAACTTGCAAAAATTGTGATAAATACTTCATTCCAATTAAGAATACAGAAAAATATTGTGATATTGTATATTATCAAAATGAACAGACTTGTAAACTAATTGGTGCTACTAATTCTTATACTAAAAAACGAAAATCTGTAGAGGGGATAAGATTTTATAGAAATAACTATCAAAGAAGATTAATGCGAGCTAAAAGATCTGATGATAAACAAGTTAAATTAGCCTTCGAAAATTGGAAAACACTTGCCAAATTAAAGATTAAAGAATTTAATAATAATGAAGTTTCTGAAGATGAATTGCTTGATTGGATGAAAGAAAATAAAGATATATAAAAATTATTCTTGCTAATAGTTAAATGGTGATATTATATTTGTCAATATAAAAATGGATAAAAGTAAAAATAAATAGTCTTCCAATAGACTATTTATTTTGTAAATCCTCATAATTTATATCAATATCTGGAAAATCTTTAATTATTACTTCAGATAATTTATTATTTTTTACCTCTATATCTAAAATAGTTAAACAAACATATAACATTTCATCTCTTTTTAAATAACTTTTATATATATATTCTTTTTCTTCAGAATCATATACTGAATTTTCAATATCTAAACAACTAAAACTTCCTTTCAAACATATTCCCAAGTTACAAACTATAGTTATTTTGTCTAATGTTGCTTTTATGATTTCAACTCCATAAACTCCAGTATTTATAATCTCTTCGATTTCTATATTTCCTTCTTCCAAATCATTTTCTTCTACAATTGGATATATGCTTTCTAATTTTGGGTTTAGGTCATAGCCTTTCAAATATTCCCATATTTCTTCTTTTCTTTCTTTTCCATAATCTATTATCAAGTCTGTTAATTCTTGGATTGACGAAAGTACCTCAATATGTTGCAATTCTTTAACTGCTTCTTTTATACCTTTGTCCTTAGTTATTATGACATTTCTAATAGAATAATTGTTTTCTAAATATTTCTTTATTCCTTCTATAAAAAAAGCATCTTTAAATTCATTTGGTTTCGAATTTTCAAATGGATATTCCTTTTTGAAATATTTTTTTAACACATTTTCAGGGTTTACTGTATCTATTTTAAAAATTTCTGCCTTAGTTAATTTTTTATAATCCTCAAAACTTTTTAATTCCCTATCTAGATTTTTTTCAATATCTTTTTCATCTATATAATCTCTAATCCATTTACAATGTCTTTTTATTTTTATTTCATTTTCTTTTTTTCTTTTAATCAAATGATCTTTTACTTCATTATCTATAACTGATATTATTACATTTTTTACTTCCTTATTTTCTATCTGTTTAATAAAGTTAACAATAATTTCATTTTTACAATTAAAATTAAATCCTAATTCTTGATAAATATTAGTATCTATAAAAACTGTTATCATATTTTCTCCCGTTTCTTTATTTTATTTCAGCTTTTCTTAAAAGTTTGCATACTTCCTTTAATTCAATAAATGTTACTTTTTTATTTGATAATCTAGCTAAAAAACGTAATGTACCTTTAAATGAGTTATCTATATTCTGTGGTGCTACTACCATTATTAACTGGCATCTTTCATCTGACATACCTTGTTCCACAAATTGTCTTATAATTTCTTGTCCTTGTGCAGATGTCGATAATAATATTATGTTTTGCTTATTTGACGCTAGTGAAGAATTTTTCTTTATAATCCCCTTCATTTCGTATTCTTTTCCATTTGCTTTAATTCTTCCAGAAACATCGCCATATTCTCCTCCCTTATGTGGTTGAGGTGTAAAACCAGGGACAATTCCATAAAACAACTTTGGTAAACAAAGCTGATTTTTATCTTTTAAGCAGTTTTCAATTTTTTTATAAGAACATGTTCCATTACATTTTTCCTTCATTTCAACAGCAAACTTTATTAATTCATCATCAATTTTAAAATCTTCTATGTTAAACTCTTCTATCTCATCGAATTGTACTTCTCCACCTTCTTGCATATTACTTGATGAAATTATAAGAACATTATCCATTATACATATTGAATAATCTAATTTAACACTAGGATATACTTTTTTTAAATTGTCATTAATCATATCTATACAATTTTTAGTTGGAATATACCAATATTTATCTAAAGACAGTTCATGTCCTTCTTGACAAACTGCTTTTTTGGGTGAGCCACATTTGCAAAACTCTTCATTTATTCTATTAGATAAATTTCTCCCACATTCACTACATAATGGTATTTCATAAGAATCACACTTTTCACAATAAGGTCTTAAAATCTTTATAAATAATCTTTCTTTTTCTAGGATACCTCTCTTATCATTCGGAAAATCAATATTCTGCTCTTTATCAATATTCGCTATTACTTGTGTTAATATCCAATTCATCTTTTCTTGTTCAACAATTGGTAATAATGGCCATTTCAAATCTTGACCGAGTTCTTCAAATATTACTTTTGCATCCTTTCCTTTTAGGTTATCTATTTCTTCAAATATAATATTAATAGCTCCTTCAGTCCATGCAAATAGTTCTTTTGAAGATAAATGTTTTAGTATTCCTATATTTCCCTTTTTTACATTATATCTAACTGTAGCTGTTATATCATTATATATAGGCGTTATATAACTTCCAGATGTATTGAATCTATTTTCTTTTACTCTATTAACTTCTTCTTTCTGTTCTTCAGTAAAGCCTTCTGAACGTGAAATAGCTGTTTTTTCACCCTCAATACCTTGTAATACAATTTTACTCATTACACTGTCATTAAATATTCTATCAAGCGCACTTAGTGGTGGCTTTATAGATGATAAATTCTTATGAACCTCTTTTACTAAAGCATCTGTAAACACTCTTGTCATCTTTTCATGCTTAACGATATATGCAACATAACTTTTATCTATTCCAATCCATGAGCATCCCTTATGTTGCTCCCAAACTTGATCAGCTTTACCAAGCTCATTAATATAATTATATATCTTGCTATATACATATACTAGTTCAAGCCTATTCTCATATTCTGTAACCTTTTGAATTTTAACATTTCTATATTCTCCAATATCACAATGTATTGTTTTTCCTTCTAATTGCTTTATTACATCTATATCGGTTTCAGAAATATTTTCATCAAATCTCCATATAGAAAATGTAACTCTATTTCCATAAATATAGTCATCTATTAATTTATCAATTTCTTTAACATCAATTAAGTTTTTATTTTTTAACTCTTTTATTATTTGAGATTTGTCCTTGTTTTTTATTTCATCTTCTCTTATTCCCTTTTGCTTAGAATATTCAAACAATGCTTGCCATGGTAATGTGTTTATTTTATTATAAAGTTCATTAGAAATTTCCATATTTGCCCCCTAAATTTCCAATTTTCCATTATTATACCATTTTTTTCTTATAAAATCTATACTTTGAGAATTTGTAGTATTAATAAACTCAATTATTACATTTCATCTAGTATTTTTATGTTTCATATATATTCTTTTATGAATTTTAGTGTAATCTTTGAAACCCGCATAAAATAGCCAAAAATAGCTGGTAATTTTCTTAAAAATAATATATAATACCATAAAATACAACTACATACTCCTCCCACCCATAGGCATACTTGAAAGGAGGTGAATTAAGTAATGGCTGGGAGTATAGAAAAAAGAGGAAAAAACAGTTACAGGCTGACAGTATCTGAAGGATTCGACTTAAATGGAAATCCTATGATACACAGAAAAACAGTACACGGAACTAAAAAAGATGCAGAAGTTGAACTAGCAAAATTTGTTACCGAAGTACAAAATGGTTTAGTTATAGATGGTAAATCTCTTAGATTTTCTGAATTTACAGAAATATGGAAAAGAGATTATGGTTCAAAGGAACTTGCTCCTACTACATACAAGCGTTATTGTAGAATGTTGGAAACAAGACTTTTACCATACTTCGGACATTTCTATATTAACAAAATTAAACCAACTGACATTATGAAGTTTTATGATTTACTTCAAAAAGATACTCAGTTAGTTAGAAAAAGTGGTAACAATGGCGAAAAAACTAAAAAGCCCTTATCTGGCAAAACAATTTTAGAACATCACAGATTATTAAGAGCAATGCTTCATAAAGCAGTTTATTGGCAACTTATAGTGTCTAATCCTGCTGAACGTGTCCAAGCACCTAAGGCTAGAAAACCTAAAAGAAGGTCTTATGATGATGAGCAAACTAAAATACTATTAGAAAATTTAGAATTACTTTCTATTGAAGATACTAAATACAAAGTTGCTATTATTCTAACAATCTTTACTGGTGTGCGTTTAGGCGAGTTAATGGGATTAGAATGGCAAGATGTTGATTTTAAAAATGGAATAATCAGTATTAATCGTTCTAGTCAGTATCTATCTGATATGGGAGTTTTTACAAAAACACCTAAAACTGAAAGTTCCATTAGAGAGATTGCAATACCCGAATTTATTATTTCTTTACTTGAGGAATATAAATTATGGTATGAAGAACAAAAATCCATTTATGGCGAATTATGGTCTAATTCTGATAGGTTATTTGTACAAGCTGATGGCAAACCTATGCATCCTTCTTCAATTAGCAAATGGTTTGTTAGATATGTAAGTACGATTGGATTACCTGTAATTAATTTTCACGGATTAAGACATACAAATGCAAGTTTATTAGTAGCACAAAATGTTGATATAGCTGTTATTTCTGCAAGACTTGGTCATGCACAAATTAGCACTACATTAGATTTTTATGTGCATCCACTACTTTCTCATAATAGAAAAGCTGGATATGCATTAGAAAACTTGTTATTATCAACAAGGTCTTAATTTTAACTTTTTTTTAATTTTCACAAACGGAATATAAAAGCCGTTACAATTTTCACGATACAAAAAAGCAAAAAACTTTGAGATTACATATCTCTTTCCCAAAAGTTTTTTACTATAAATTAAAAATTATTATGTTTTCTTTATTTATATTAAATTTAATCTTTTTTTTACATCAAAAATTTAAAATATAAATATTCATGCATTGTAATTTTAGTATAAAATTTTAATGATTTTTTATTAGATTTTAGGTGGTTTGAAGTACTTATTTTACCCAACTTTTACCCAATTTGACATAATAGTGCCTAAAAATAGCATTATTGTAAACAAATTAGAGACAACAAAAAATCACTAAAACCGTTACCGTTCTAGTGATTGAAGTTTGGTTGCGGGGGTAAGACTCGAACTTACGACCTTCGGGTTATGAGAATTCAACGTTTTTGTATTTGGAATAACGACGCAAGACGACGTTTATTTTTCAAATTTCATTTCTTGAATAGCACGCATAACTCCAATCCTCCCATACTCATATGTAAGTCCACCTTGCATAAATGCTACATATGGTGGTCTTATTGGTCCATCACAGCTTAATTCTATTGATGAGCCTTGTGTAAAACTCCCACTTGCCATTATAATTTTGTCTTCATATCCTGGCATATCTGATGGTTCTGGGGCACAGTGTGCATTAATTGCAGAGCCAAATTGTATTCCTTTACAATATTTAATCATGTCATCTGGATTTCCAAATTCTATTGTCTGCACTATGTCTGAACGATGGCTATTAGACTTAGGAGATACATTATAACCTAGTTTTTCTAAAACAGCACTTGCAAGTACTACTGTTTTCAAACTACTTGCTACTACACTTGGTGCAAAGTATAATCCTTCTAAAAACATTTTGTTTGCCCCATTTGTAGGTCCAACTTCTTTTCCTTGCCCTGGACTTGTTAGTCTTTCTCCTGCAAGTTCTACTAATTCTTTTTTTCCTACTATATAACCACCATTTGTTGCAATTCCTCCACCTAAATTTTTTATTAATGAACCAACTATTATGTCTGCTCCAATTTCTAGTGGTGTTTCTTTTTCTACAAATTCGCAATAGCAGTTGTCTATCATTATTATTGATTTCTTGTTTACTTTTCTTATTTCTTGTATTATATTTTTTAATTGTTCTATTGATATTGTTTCTCTTAAGGCATATCCTCTTGAACGTTGTATGTGTATTAGATTTATATCTCCTTTTGATACTCTTTCTATTATTTTTTCTGTATCAAAATTGCTATTTTTTAATTCTATTTGCTCATATTTTATTCCAAATGATTTTAATGAACTTCCATTTTCTCTGATTCCTATAACTGTGTCTAATGTATCATATGGCTTTCCTGCTATGCTTAACATCGTATTATTGGGTCTTAAAAACGCAAATAATGCTATTGTTAATGCATGTGTTCCTGAAACAATTTGTGTTCTTACTAACGCATCTTCTCCTCCTAAGACTTCCGCAAATATTTTTTCTGTACATTCTCTTCCTATATCATCATAGCCATAACCTGTCGTTGATGTGAAGTGTAGTTCTGATAGTCTGTATTTATGAAATGCATTTATTACTTTTAGACTGTTGTATTGTGCTATTTCTTCGATTTCTTCAAATATTGGTTTTATTTCTTTTTCTGTCTCCTTTATTAGTTCTTCTGTTTCTGATTTTATTCCTATTTTTTCATACATTTAATTTGCCTTCCTTTCCTTGTGACCTGACCTCTCTCTAATCCTCTGCTTCTATTACCTCATCTGTATAATATACCTGTGAGTATCCCATATATTCTTTTGAGTATTTTCCTATTATGTCTGGTGCTTCTTGCGTTAATTCTAAGGCTTGTTTTTCGTCTATTATATTTCCTTGTTTGTCTATATATATACTTTTGTTTTCATTGTATAGCTTTACATAGTTGTCTCTTATTTCTAATTCCGCTTTGTCTAGTTTTGCTACTTGTGCTATGTCTTTTGTGTATATTTCTATAACATTGTTTTCCATGTTTTCTGCTTTTATTAATTCAGTATCAGCTATTTTGTTTATTATTGTATAGTTGAAAAATGTTATTTCTCCTCCATTTGTGTTTATTATACCTAGTCCACTTCCATTTTTATATGCAGAAAAATAATTATTAAACATGTGCTCTATATATATGAATTTATTTGCTATTAATGTTTTTTGCTCTTTGTCTACTATTCCATATAATCCATCTTTATCTATAGATATATAGTATTCTCCATTGTTAACTGGTACTAATGATGTGAATTCTGTTGTTACTTCTTCACCTTTTGCTGTGAAATATTTTATATCACTTCCTGTTTTTGCATATATATATATTCCATTGAATTGAAGAGTTTTGTAGTCTATTGGTACAATTTCCTCTCCTGTTAATGTATATACTCCATATTTTGCTCCTCTATTTATTATTAATAAATTATTTGTAGAATTATATTCTATTCCTTGATATTTGAAATCTATTAACACGTCTTTATTTTTTATTAACCCATATTGTCCATTCTTACTAGCTATAATATATACATCTTCTCCTATAATATCTATTACTCTTCTAATATCATTATAGTTTGTGTCTATTAGTTTTTCTCCTTTGTTTGATATATAACCATATCTATATCCTTCGTCTGTTGTTTTACATACTATATATCCTGATTTTCTATATTTTTCTGGTTCTACATAGTATTTGTCTGCTTCTATGTTATCATACTCAAAATTAACTAGCTTTGCTCCTTTTATGTTTATTACTCCATATTTTCCATCAAGTTTTGCTAAAAGTTCGCCTTCTTTGTATTTTAATCCTTTTATTTCTTCATATGTTGCTTTTATAATTCTGTTTCCATCTAAGTCTATTAATCCATATTGATCATTTACTTTAAATTTTAATACGTTTTTTTCATATGGTAATGCTGTTATTAGTCCATCTAATTCTATGGCTTCTATATTATCATAGACATTAAAAATCTCTTCTCCATTTTCATTGAACACTTTATTCTTTTGCTCTCCTTCATTTGAACATATGAATACTGCTTTTTTTGAGTTTGGTATTACTACTTTATCATATTGTGGTTCTATTACAGTATTACCTGAAGCGTCCATTACTCCATATTTACTATTAACATATAAAATAAAATATTTGTATTCCTTTTCTGATATTTCTTCTATTTCATAGTTTTTCATTTCCTTTTTAGCATTATTTCTTACTATTATAATAGTAACTGTTATTGCTATTATTAATATTACTAATACTATAATTCCTATAATTTTCTTTTTGCTGTTCATTTGATTACATCTCCTTTTATATGTATGTGCCACTTTTCAACAGTTTAACTTATTTTTTTACATAATCATTATATTATACAGATAAAAAAATATCAATAGGTATTTCAGGTTTTATTTGTGTAGACTTTTAAGTTATTATAATTTCCTACGCAAATAATTGTACCCAGTAGTAAACTCCATCTAATTCAAATACTCCTATTCCTATTTCAGTAAAGCGACTATTAATCATATTTTTATAATGACCTAGAGAATATTTCCAACATAATGATACTGTGTCCTCTGAATCATATCCATATACAATATTTTCTGCATATGCACTTATTTTCATCTCACTTGCTACTGTTAAACACTTACTTCCATTTGGTCTTGTATGAGAATATTTATTTGCATAAGCCATTTCTACTGCTCTAACACATGCTGCAACACACAACTGTTCATTTAAATTCAAGTTTACTCTATTGGTTACATTTTCAACTGCATTTACATTTGCTTCTTGTCTATAACTATTTGTATTTAGTATTATTTTACTTATCTTACTAGCATGTTTCCTTCTAGTAGCCTTTGCTTCTGGAAGTAATTCTTCTGTTGTTGCACTGTAATGACCCCTATCATATTCTGTCGAATTTTTTGTTGACTTTACGGATTTACTTCCATCACTATAAATATTATAGGTTATAGTAGTATATCTATTAATTACAACACCATATTTAGTTTCAGTATTTGTTAATTTTTTTTGCGTATCTGTCCCTATTAATTGAGGCTTTTGTGTTGTTATATTACTTTTATTTTCTGGTGACTTAACTTTCATTGTATTGTTGGTTGTTGTTTCTTTCTTATTTGTTATTATTATTTTATTTTCCTTTTTTGTTTCTTTGTTTTTCTTTTTAGTATCTTTATTTTCTTTTATTGTCTCTTCGATTTTTTTTCTATTCTCTTTGTTCTCCTTTTTTGTTTCTTTACTTTCCTTTTTATTTTCTTCATTTTTTTCATCAATATTATCTGTTTCAATAATATCATTTGTAGAGTTTAATACTTCCCCTTCTACTATTTCTCTGTATTTTATTCCAGTTATTACTGGCAGTTCAAAAAACTGCATATTTTCTTTTGTAAACTCATTTCCTAACTCTTGTATATTCTTAAATATAAAATACCATATACCAATTGCAACAATATCTAAAATAATTAAAACTGACAGTACTATTATCACTATCTTCCTTGAATTTTCTTTGACTTTATCCATAATTTTTTCTTTTTCCATAAAATTTACCCCCTACTCTTATTTTATCCTTCTTATATAATATGACAACAATATTGTAAACTATCGTTTGTTATCACCTCCATTTATTCTTTGTTTAAAAGCAATTTTAATAATTTATTGTTGTTACTATATTATAATATATTTTACAAAAAAGCAAGTAGGTGTCGCGAATTTTTTGCAAAAATTTGACACTACAACTTCTACGGATGCACACTTCACAACCATCTCCAAATAAGTAAAATATTTTTTAATACCATTGTTTTATTTTTTGTTTTATGCTATTATATATTTATATTTTTTTAAGGAGGAGAATTATGGTTTGGATAATTTTAGCAATCATTGCTGTTATAGTTCTTTGGGCAATCAGTGCTTATAACAGTTTGGTTGGTGCTAAAGTAAAAGTTGAAAATGCTTTCAGTCAAATTGATGTTCAATTACAAAGAAGATTTGATTTAATTCCAAATTTAGTTGAATGTGTTAAAGGATATATGGGACATGAGTCTGATGTTCTAACAAAAGTTACTGAGTTAAGAACTTCTTGGGCATCTGCTAGTTCAGTTGCTGAAAAAGTTGATATTGATAATCAATTATCTGGTGCACTTAAAACTATTATGGCAGTTTCTGAAAACTACCCTGATTTGAAAGCTAATCAAAACTTTACTTCATTGCAACAAGATTTAAAAGATACTGAGAATAAAATTTCTTATGCTAGACAATTTTATAATGATGCTGTTACAAGATATAATAGAGATTTAATGGTGTTCCCTACAAATATCATTGCTTCTATGTTTCATTTCACACCATCTAAATTATTTTCTGTTGATACAGCTGAAGCAAAACAAAATGTTAAAGTTGATTTTGGAAAGTAATACATAAAAAATAAGAAAAATCAAAGATTTTTCTTATTTTTTATATTATATACTTGTTCGGCATTTCTATAAGTTATTTGTGCAATGTCTTCTGTTGTTTTTCCTCTTATTTCTGCTATTTTCTGTGCTGTATATTTAATGTTTTTAGAGTCATTTCTTTTTCCTCTATTTGGTTCTGGACTTAAGTATGGACAGTCTGTTTCTATTAACAATCTGTCTTCTGGCACTATGTTTATTAGTTCTGTGTTTTTCGTATTTTTGAATGTTATTGGTCCTGCAAATGATATATACAATCCTGCATCTATTCCTGTTTGTATTAAGTCTTTATTTAGTACACAACAGTGTAATATTCCTGAATATTTTGGTACTTCTTTTCCTTTTAATATTTCTATTGTATCCATTATTGCATCTCTAGAATGTATTACAATTGGTAGTCTTAGTTTATTTGCTAGCTTTATTTGTTCTGTAAACGCAAATTTTTGTAATTCGATATTTTCCTTTTCCCAATGGTAGTCTAGTCCTATTTCTCCTATTGCTACTACCTTTTTATTATATAAAATCTCTTTTATCTTCTCAATTTGTAATAAAATTTCTTGCTCTGTTTTTCCTATATCGCTTGGATGAATTCCAATTGCTGCATAGATAAATTCGTTGTCATTTGCTATTTCTATTGCTTTTTTTGACTTTTCTATATTATATCCTATTACTACTGTTTTTGTTATTCCCTCTTTGTGTATTTGTTCTATTATTTCTTTTCTGTCTTCATCATAGGCTTCATCATTATAATGTGAATGTGTATCAAAAAATTCCATTTATAAATTCTCCTTTACTTGTCTATCTCTGCTACTACTGTTGCTGTTGCATATATCTTGCAATGTGAAATACTTATGTCTATTCCTTCTAAACCTTCTATATTAATACCTATAAATTTCACATTTGGTCTACCATTTTCATCATTTACTATTTCTGCATTTCTCCAGCCAATGCTAAATTTATCTCCTAGGGCTTTTGATATTGCTTTAAATATAGCCTCTTTTGCTGCAAACCTTGCTGCATAGTGCTGATATTTTACATTGTTTTTACTTTCACAGTATTTGATTTCATTTGGTGTATATATTTTATTTACAAATGGTTGTCCAATCTTTTCTATTGCTTCTTTTATTCTCTCAATCTCTATTATATCTGTTCCACAATATGTTTTCATTGTTACCTCTTCCTTGTATATGCAAGGGTACATGCAATGTGCCCCTACAATCAATTGTAAATTAATATTTTATACATGATTTGGAAAAGGCACAAGTAGTACTAGGCATTTCAAATCAAAAAAGCGGAGATGTACTAGTGTACATTGAGCATTTTTTATATTTGAAATAACGACGTAATACGCAGTTTATTTTTCAAATCTAAATGTCGGTATAATAGTCAGCACCTACTCCCTTATACCACTTACCTATAAAATCTATAACCTGGCTTTTATCTAAATTATAAGTTGGTTTTATAACAACTTCTCCTTTAGCATTAATAACTCCCCATAATCCATCTTTTTTAACACCAGCAAAGCCAAATTTATTAAGGTCTGTAACTTCTTCATAATCATGTTTTACAATAACTTTTCCCTTTGAATCTACAAATCCATATTTTCCATCCTTCTCATTTGGCACAATGTCACTATTTGCTGATAATGTTTTTTGTTCTTTTTCTTCAAATTTGAAGTTATATGTTTTACTTTCCTCTCCTATTACTACTGTCATATATTCATCAAATACTTCTATTTCATCTACTGTTAACTTTAGGTTTATTGATGAATCAAATATATCATATTGATTTTGTGTATTTTTTGCTATTAATATTCCTGCTGTTGTATTATGTACGATATTATCATACTTAAAATCTAATTGCACTTCATTTTTTGTATTTATTACTCCGTATTTTGACTTTTTTGCTATATAATGATTATTATCCATAAATATTATGTCTTCATAATTAGGTGCAATTTTGTCTTCCGAATTAATAGTTATTACGCCATATTTCCCCTTTTCTTTAAAAATAATGCTTGAGTCATTTATATCTTTTATATCATCAAAATTTTTATCTATTAATATATTTTCGCTTTTATCTATTATTTTATATCCTTTGTCTATTTTTACTGCATATTTATTTGATGAATATATAGGTTTTATGTCTGCATATTTGTTTTCAAATATAACTGATTTATTAAAGTCTATTATTCCATATTTTCCTTCTTTATTGACTGTTATATATCCATTTTTGTAACTATCACCTATTGCTTTTATCTCTTTGTATTCTGCATTTATTATTACATTTCCCTCATAATCACAAAGTCCTACACTATCGCTCTTTTTTATTATTAAACTATTTTCTACTCCCTTCAATAATGATATTTCATCATAACTAACTTCTAATATTTCTTTGTTTTTTAAGTCTACTAGTCCATATTTTCCATCTTTTTGTACTATCAATATATTTTGTAAATATGCAAGTTCGCCTTTTTCATCTATGTAATCTATAAATTTCACATTGTCATATCCTTTTATTATGTCTTCATTTTTTTCATTTACTACTTTCGTTTTGTATGTTCCTGTTTCATAATTTACATCATATGTACATATGAATAATGTTTGTGAATTGTTTGGTATTACTGGCATTTCATCATACTGAGGTTCTATAACTATGTTTCCATTAGAACTTATTACTCCCCATTTTCCATTACTATATACTGGAAAATAGTTTATTGCTGTAATTTTCCCTGTTGATGTCATTCCTGTTGCGATTAGTTTTTTTATTCCTAATATAAACATTATAACTACTATAAATAATACTAAAACTGCAAACACTTTTTTATAATTTAATTTTCTCTCATCATCATACCTTTTTGCTCTACCTGCTTTTTTTGCCATGTCTTCATACCTCCACTGTCTGTTTTTGTAATAAATGAATAAATTTATTCACTTCATTATCATAATTTATATCATATTTTTATTGCAAAGTACAGGTTTTTTTTAATATTTTATAAAATAATTTAGAGCACGTTTTGGCGTGCTCTTTATAATTACTCCACTGTAACTGATTTTGCTAAATTTCTTGGTTTATCTACATCTAATCCCTTTGCTTTTGATACATAGTATGCTAATAATTGCATTGGTATTACTGTTAATATTGGTGATAGTAGTTTGTTTGTTTCTGGTACCTTTATTATTTTTTTGAAATTATATTTACTTAAGTCTTTATCTGTTACTACTATTACATTTGCTCCTCTTGTTATTACTTCTTGTAAATTGCTAACACTCTTTTTTACTAGCTTTTTGTCTGATATAATTCCTATTACTGTTATTCCATTTTCAATTAATGCTATTGGTCCATGTTTTAATTCACCTGCTTGATATGCATCTGAATGGATATAAGATATTTCCTTTAGCTTTAAAGATGCTTCTTTTGTTACTGTAAAGTCTATTCCTCTTCCTATAAAGAATACATCTTTTTGTGCATATATTTCATTTGCTAATTCTTTTACTTCTTCTCCTGTTTTTAATGCCTCTTCTACTTTTTTTGGCAATTGTAATATTTCATCTTTTAATGTTTCTATTTCTTCACTATTATTTTCTAATACTTCCGCAAAATGTATTGCTAATAATTCTAGTAATACTACCTGAGATGTATATGCTTTTGTTGATGCTACTGCAATTTCAGGTCCAGCATGTGTATAAATAGTATAATGAGCTTCTCTTGTTATTGAACTTCCTATTACATTGCTTACTGCAATTGTCTTACATTTTTTATGTTTAGCAAGTTTTAAAGCTGCTATCGTATCTGCTGTTTCTCCTGATTGGCTTATAAATATTGCTAGTGTTTTTTCATCTATTAATGGGTCTCTATATCTAAATTCTGATGCTACATCTACTTCTGTATCAATTTTTAGAAGTCTTTCAAAAGTATTCTTTGCTACTAGTCCTGCATACATTGCAGTACCACATGCTACTATTTTTATTTTGTTTATTGATTGTAGATAATTTTTGTCTATTTCTATATCATCAAATTGACATTTTTCATTTTCTTTTAGTCTTGAGCCTATTGTTTCTCTTATTGATTTTGGTTGCTCATATATCTCTTTTAGCATATAGTCTTCATAGCCCTCTTTTGATGTAGCTTTTTCACTCCATTCTATTTTTTCTATCTTTTTTTCAATATTATTTAAATCTTCATCATAGAATTTTATTTCATCTCTTGTTAATTCTACAAATTCACCATCTGCTAACAAATAAAAATCTCTTGTGTATTCTAGCACTGCTGGTATGTCTGAAGCTACATATTTGTCATTTCCTGCAACTCCTATTACCATAGGGCTATCTTTTCTTGCTACTACTATTTTATCTGGCTCATCTTTAGATATTACTTCAATTGCATAACTTCCTTTTAAGTCTTTACATGCCTTGTTTACTGCTTTTAATAGGTCTTTTTCTTCTTTATAATAGTAATTAACTAAATTTGGTATTACTTCTGTATCTGTTTCAGAATAAAACTTATATCCTTTTTTTATTAGCTCTTCTCTTAATTCATGATAATTCTCTATTATTCCATTATGTACTACTGCAAATGTATTATGATTATCTAAATGAGGATGTGCATTTACCATAGATGGTTTACCATGTGTTGCCCATCTAGTATGTGCAATTCCTATTGTACTTTCTAATTCATTTATCCCTTCTAAATTATATAAATTACGTACTCTTCCTTTATCTTTTTTGCAAACTATTTCGTTATTTTCTATTACTGCTATTCCTGCTGAATCATATCCTCTATATTCTAATTTTAAGAGTCCATTTATTAAGATTTCATTTGCCTTGTTTTTTCCAATGTATCCAACAATTCCACACATTTTAAAAAACCTCCTGTTCAAATAATATATAATATACCATATTCAACAAAAATTAGCAAGTCCTTATGAATTTTCTTATTTTAGTTCAATGTTCCCAGAAGTTGTTTGTACATTTAATTCTATATATGGTTCTTGACCCATAACATTTCTTCCATTTGGAAACTCTATATTTCCTGATGTGCTTTTTGCTCTTATTTCACAGTTAGATTCACTGTTCATATTCATGTTTACATTACCTGAAGTGCTCTTTATTGTTGATTTCTCTGTTATTTTAAAATCACTACTTTCAATGTCTCCTGATGTACTAGATAATTCCACATTACCATCAATCTTTTCTATTTCTATATCTCCTGATGTAGTTTTTGCCTCTATTTTTCCTTTTGCACTTTCTACTGAAATATCTCCAGATACTGTTTTTAACCTTATAGAATTACTTTCTAAGTTGTGTAAGTCTATCTCTCCTGATACTGTTTCTATATCAATATTGTCTGCTTGGATGTCTCCCATTTCTATATCTCCACTTGTTGAATATATCTTTAAGTCTTTGAATTTTAAATTATCATTTGTTTTTATGTCTCCAGATATCACTTTTATGTCTAGTTCTTTTTCATACATTTTTGGAATGTACACATCAAATACAATTTGATTTACATAGAAAAAGCTAAAATGTATATTATTCTTTTTTCTAATTGTTACATTAGAGGATGTTTTATCTACTTTAAATACTTCGTCTCCTTTTAGTTCTTTATATGAATATTGTATTACTTTTAATTCACTTTCTTCTGTAAAAAATATATTTACATTTGAGGTATCTATTTCAATTTTTAGTTTTTCGATATCTGTTAAATCTATTGTTTCTTCTTTTCTTCTATATTCTTCTTTTCTTATATCACTTACATCTCTAAATCCCATAAACCAGTTCCACTCCTTATTTTGAATTGAAAACGCTAGAATGTTACATAGTGTAATTGTAAAACTTATTAGAATAACAATTAATATAATAATTCCTACTTTTTTCATTTAATCCTCCCCCAATTTGAATATCAATTTTATAATATTTTCTATTAGTGATGCTATTAAAAAGATAATCCAAGAAATGTACCAAATACCAAATGTAAAACTAACTATTAAATATATAATTACTGTTAATGTCCATATAATTGAATCTATAGCCTTTTTTATTTCTTTGTTTTTATCATTTTTTCCTTTCCATTCTTTGAATTCTTCTACTATTGTGTCATCATATTTTGTATATTTTGGCTTTGTCATAAAATGATATATTAACACACATGTAGATACTCCTACAATTGAAAGAAAGCTTGAAGCTATTATAAAGTCTGGAAGCCCTAGTTCACTTAAAACTACACATGCTATTACACTTAAAATATATAGACCAACACAAATAGATACTATAAGTCCTGTCTTTTTTCTTGCTTCTTCTACATATTGTGTATGTATAGGATTGTTTTTCTTTACTTCTTCAATTAATTCATCTACATTTCCAATTTCCTTTATAACTATTTCTAGTGATTCTTCTTCACTTTTCCCTTGTTTTATTAAATCTTCATATTTATCTTCTGCATTAGATATTATTTCGTCTTTTAAATCATTTGCTCTTTTTGTATTTGGAGCATTTTGAAATAATACATTTACTTCTTTTCTGATTTTTTCATTCATTTTTCTTTTCCCCCTTTTATTCTATATCTGATTTTTTAGGCATTACTATTGCTGCTATTATATATGCAATAATTCCTCCTCCCCAACAGCAGGAAAATATAATCCATAGTAAACGTATTAGTGTTGGGTCGATATCAAAGTATTCTGCAATTCCACCACATACACCATCTAATTTCTTGCCTGTTTCTATTTTGTATAATCTTTTTTTCATCGCTTTCTTCCCCCTTACTATAATTTATGAAATTTAAAATGAATTGTTTGGCTAGCACTTGAAAAATAACGCCAAAGGGCAATTGTTTTAAATTTCGTTTCTAAATTAATTTATCTATTAATTCCTTAGTTAACTTCCATTCTTCTATGTTTTTCTTGTAAAATTCAATGCCTTCATTTGTAATAGAATAATATCTTCTTCTTGCACCACTATTTCCTTCTCCCCAAAAAGATGTGATATATCCCATTTCTTCTAGTCTTCTAAAAGCACAATATAATGTAGCGTCATTTAATTCATATTTATCATTTGTCTTTTCTTTTATAGATTTGTTGATTTCATATCCATAACTATTTCCTTTCATCAAATGTGCTAGAATAATCGTTTCTGTATGCCCACGTATCATGTCTGCTCTAATTGACATATTATCACCTGCTTTCTTTTCATTAGTATTATACAATAATATACCTTATCTGTCAAGTTATATTGAAAATTAAATATAGAAAAAGGTCCTGGATAAATTTGTGTTTGTGAGGATGATAATATGTTTTTACTTTCTAAAACCCTCCATCAGCCTTTGGCTGCCACCTCCCTTCTGTAAGGGAGGCAAGACACTTGTTCTACCCTTGGCTCCCTTATTTAAGGGAGCTGCCACGAAGTGGCTGAGGGTTCTTATACAAGCCCTAATTTAAATGTGTTCTAATTGCAAAAGTTGATTTTTTATAAATATTAATATATTATATATATGGTAATTTTAAGAAGGGAATGATTTTAATAATGGAAATGTATGAATATAAGACAAGAATAGAGTTTTGTGATATTGATGAAAATAACAAGCTTTCTTCAAAGGGTTTGCTTAGAATTCTTGGTGAGGCTGCTGGAGTTCATTCAGAAACAGTCGGATATGGACTAAATCATATGCCACAAACCCATTTGACTTGGATGCTCTTAAATTGGAAAATTAAATTTTTTATAAAACCTTGTTGGAATACTGAATTACTTGTGAAAACTTGGGCTCGCAGTTTTAGTAAAGTTTCTTCTAATCGTGATTTTACTGTTTATGATAATAATAATAATTTAGTTGCAAAAGCAACTTCAAAATGGGTATTAATAGCTTCTGAAAAATTTACCCCTGTAAAACTTACAGAAGAAATACGTAATACCTTTGGAGAATATAATTCTTCTGTTTTTGATACTGAGGTAAATGATAAAGAAAAAGAACCTGAAAGTTCTAAATTTGTGTATGATTATCAAATTAAAAGGCGTGATATTGATACAAATCACCATGTTAATAATTTATATTATTTGGATTTTGCTTATGACACTCTTCCTAAAGATTTTTGGGAGGTTTCTTTTGATAATATTGAGATTATTTATAAAAAACAAATAAGATTAGATGATACTATAAAGTGTTTTTATGCTTATGATAATAATCAGCATATTGTGACTATAAAAAGTGAAGATTTGAGCGTGGTTCATGCTATTGTAAAATTTTACTAATTAAAAAATGAGGGAATGCTATACATTGCATCCCCCCATTTTTTTGACTTAAACAAAATGTTTACCAGTTTTTCCTCAGCCCTACTCTTACGGTACTTCCCTCTACCAAGAAGCCATTTATATAAAATTTCTTCTTTTCTTCTCCTTGTAATCCATTTGACATTTTTCCCCAAAGAATGGGCAAAAGTTCTGTAAACAAATCTCTAAGGTCTTCTGGGATACGTTCTATGTCAAATCCCATCTCCATGTCTTCTCCTCTTGGTATACATTCAAATGTTCCCGTTGCACGCTGGTCATCAATTATACTGTTACTGTTCAGACTAGATAATTGTATAGAATGATGTTTTTAATTAGGTTCACATATTAACGGTGTATCATTTTTGCAACTACAACAGTCATGTCATCTTTAGGTCTTCCTAAGTTATTGTCTACTGCTTCTTGTACTATTATATCTGCTATTTTTTGTACGTCATCTGTTTCCATTTCTGATAAAATATCTCTTACCCACATTTCTTTGTTATTATATTCTGTATTTGAGTCTATGATACCATCTGTACACATTACGACTATATCTCCATCTTCTAAGTCTCTGTCAAAAGTTACTAAATCAATGTCATCTAAAATTCCTGCTGGTAATGATAATGATTTTATTAATTGTACATCTTTTTTGCTCTTTACAAATGTAGGACAAGAACCATTTTTTACAATTTCCATATTTCCTGTAAATAAATCAAATATTGCAATATCTAATGTTGCATACATATCATCTTTTGCATTTAAGCACATAGTGCTATTCATTAATTTTATTGATGCATCTTTTTCAAATCCTGTTTTTAGTAGTCTTTCTAGCATCTTTATCGCTATTTTACTTGATTTTCTTGCATCTGGTCCTGAGCCCATTCCATCACTAAGTGCAATTAGATTTTTTCCATCATCTAGTTTTGTCTTTATATATGTATCTCCTGATATTACAGATTTATCCTTTGTCTTCTTTGCTATTCCTACTCTTAGTAAATATTTATCTTGTGATGCGTATATTTGCTTACATACATTATTTTCCTCATCTACCGCACATTCTTTTTTTTGTAGTTTGATTTCATCTTCTAATACTTGTGTTAAAATTTCTTCTATTTTCTCTATATAACATTCATCTTTACATTTATCTGTATATAAGTTTATTAAGTATTTCTCATTATTCTTTTTTATCTTTAAATCAACAATACTTATATTACTGTTTTTTGCTAATAGTTTTATTTTTGCACTTTCTTTTGTAAATTTGGTATCATCTTCTGCAATTTCTTTTGCTATATTAGAAATTGCTTCAGAAACATTTTCTAACTGGTCTGACATAACTTTTTTACTTTCATCTATCTTTTGTTTCCAAATATATGTAACATTACTTATTTTATATGCTTCATTAATAATGTTTGTGATTTCTTGTGTGCTCTTATTAACTTCTTCTAAGTCTTGTGTATTATTTAATGTTACTATATATGCACTATGATTTTTGAATACATCTTGTAGATCTATATTGGTTATTTTTTGCTTTTTCCTCAATAAATTATATGTTTCTTCTGCAATTCCATTATTAAAGTTATACATGTCTTCATATAAGACATTGTCTTGCACTTTTTCTAGTCTATTGCTTAATTCATTTAAAAATATTTCCTTTGGGTCTTTTTCTTCTTTTTCATCTTTGTATGTATCTGACATTACTTGTATTGCATCTGAAACATTATTTAGTTTAGATGCTGTATATTTGTCATCTGTTAGTTTATATATTGGACCATTTGGTAATGCTGATGATTTATCAAATAAGTCATCTATATTAATTTTTATACTTTTTGGGACTAATATTAGACCTAATGATGCTACTAATATTTCTTTGAAGTAAATGACTGCAACTGTATTTCCATTATATATATATGTAAGTAATGCATTTCCTAACATAAATCCTATAATTACACCAATTTTTCCGAATCTATTTAATATTCCTGCTATCATTCCTGAGAGTGCAAAAGATGCTATTAACATTGGTTCTGCATTTCCTATAATTCCTATAACAGTTCCTATTGTAATTCCTGTAGTTGCTCCTACCATAATTCCATTTTTCCAGCCTAATATTAATATCATTATAATCATTAATACTTGTCCAATATTTAGACCAAAGAGTGTTACATTACTAATTGAAAGTAATGCTACTGATACCATTAAAGCTGCTCCCATTATTTCTTCTATTGAAAATGCTTCTTTTATTCCCCATTCTCTTATTACTATTAATGATTCTGAAAATATTTTATAGAATATGTATGTTGTTATACTTGTTGCTATTCCTATGAGGAAGGTATATATTAGAAATCCATTAAAGAATACTTGTACAGTTTGAATTATTAGAGTTGCTAAAAATACATATCTTCCAAGTTTTCTTCTTTCATTTTTATATTCTTCTTGATACCATGGCTTGAATATTAAAATCATTGCTATAAATAATAATGATATTAGTAAATAGTTTAAAACTCCTGCTGACCCAAATTTTAATGCGGTTCCAATCATTGTTACAATATATATAAATATTACTGGTATTGAATTAGAGCATGATGCTGCAAATATTGCCATTCCAAATGGTGCTATTCCATCACCACATGATACCATAGACATCATAAATGATATTAAATATAAAAGCAAATTTTGCTTTGTTATTGCTTGTCCTATTATCCTATTAAAAATCTCAAATTTTCCTTTGTTATAATTACTTTCTTCTTCATTTACAGTTGTATCTGCATTTTTTACATCTATATTCTGAAACATTCTACTAACCACCTTTTGCTTTTTTACTAAGAAATTAGATTTTTTTCTCCAATATTTACATGATATAGTATACTATTATATTTTTAAAATGTTTGTCGCTTTTAGTTTCTTAGTTTAAAAAGTGTAATACATAATACCTTATTTTATTTTATCTTTTGATAATTATAAACAAATTCTTTTTATAATTTTACAATATATGCCATTGTTTTGCAAGAGATATACCAAAATAATCAGGGAAATTGTTACTAGATAATGGTTTTAAATAAAAAAATCTATCAACCCCAGTAATTGTAATGAAAATGTAATATAATTTTTTTACAAAATATTTTGATAATGAGAAATACAAAAACAGAAATCACGTTAATTTAATTAATATTAAGCAATACGTGATTTTTTTGTTATGTGCTTCTTCTTGAAAAGTAGAAAAAATAAAAAATTGTTATGCTTTAATTTGGTGCATGTAATATTTCTGTAATACTTTAAAATTGGACATTTCGACTATATTAGTATATAATTACCTCATAAAGAAAAGAGGTGATTTTACATGATTTATTCGGAAAAACAATACAAAGAATTGGAAGAAAAATACAGAAAATTAAAACAGGAAAATGAAATAAAAGAAAAAGAAGTAAAATTATTAAAAGAACAAAATAAACAAAAAGATGAAGTAATTC
>CAPYID010000018.1 GCA_948739805.1 uncultured Clostridia bacterium
ATGAAAAATTAGAAATTGCTAAAAATATGTTAAAACAAAATATATCAGTAGAAACTGTTATAGAATGTACAGGTTTAACCAAGGAAGAAATTAAAAAAATTAACAAATAAAATAAGATGTGCCAAATTTTATTAACGGACAACCGATGGTCGCCCCTACAACCATTATTCATCATTCATTATTCAATATTAATTATTCATTAAAAATACATAATGGGCACATGCAATGTGCCCCTACCTTATCTAATTTTCTAATTTTAAGAATGGACTACAATCCATATGCAATCCATTCTTATTATATTTTATTCAAATGTAACTTTTGTGTCTATTGGTACTATTTGTATATATGTGTTTCCATCATTTACTTCAATTTCTTTTCCATTTTCATCTTTATATACTGTTTGAGCATTTCTTGATGATTTTGAACATTTTATTTTTATCGCTTTTCCATTTGTTATATAATATCCTTCTAATGTTCCTATGTTTTCTATTTCTTGTCTTCCATAGCCAGCATCTTCATCTGTTGTATAGTTATGTGCAAATGTTATTATTATGTTTTTTGCTATTCTTGTTTCTTTACTTACCATATCTTTTTCTACTTTATCATTTACATATCTTTCATAGAGATTTGTTTCTGCATTGTATTTGAATGATACTTTATGACTTGCTGTATATGGCATGTTTACTTTATTTGCTGTTTGACCATTTCCTAGTTCTATTTCATTTGGGGTATATTTTAATACACTTTTTTGTGTTGATGTAGTCTTGTATTCTTTTTTGTCTGCATATTCCATTATTTTTTTCATGTTCGTTAATACATTATGTGGGGCTTTTTTTTCTGATGTTCTCCAAAATGCTGTTTCTGTAACTAATCCATTTACATTATTTATTTTTAGTTTTTCTATATCGTTTTCTGCTCTTTTACTATATCCAAAGTGCACGAATATACTATCATTTTCTAGTGCATAGTCTATAAATACTGGTCTTGCACTTCTGACTGGTCCTATTGTTTCTTCTTTGTCTTTTATGTCTTTATATACGGCTAGAAGCCTTGTAAGCCCTCCTTCTACAGTAATTTCATATACTATTGCTGCATCGTTAAGTCCCGCTTGTGGCTTTGCTTCTCCTACATTGTCTATCATTATTGCTACACTTCGTGAGTTTCCTGACCATGTTTTTATGCCTGTATCTTTATTTTCTTCTACTTGATTTGTATCATCTTGCTTTTCTATTTTTGCATTCGTTTTTTCGTCTTTTCCTACAATTCTTGTTCCTATAAGTATTCCTAGTATTATTACTGCTACTATTAATATTACTATTAGTCCTTTATTTTTCATTTTTTCGTCCTTCCCCTATTATTTATTTGTAGGGACGCCCTTTGGGCGTCCGTTCATATAAGAGCATTCCCTATATTTTAGTCAAATATTTTTAATTTTGATAATATGTTTTCTTCTTTTTTTCGCATTTCTTTCTTGTCTTTTTCTTCTATATGGTCATAACCCATTAAATGATAAAATCCATGTACTAGCATATATGCTAGTTCCCTTTTGAAACTGTGTTCATACTCTATTGCTTGTTTTTTTACTATTGGTATACATATGATTATATCTCCTAATACATCTGGTATTCCAGTTTTTTCTTTTGGAATTTCATCTTTTTCAAACATTGGAAATGATAACACATCTGTGGGCTTGTCTACATTTCTCGTTTCTTTGTTTATTCTATGTATGTATTCTTCATTTGATAATGTAATGCTAAGATATAAGTCTGTTTTGTCTAATTTTTCTTCTTTGAAACATTGTTCTGTTATTTCTTGTATTAGTTCCTCGTATTCTTCGTTTTTTTCAATTTCTTCATAGTTTATGTCTGTTAGTTGATTCATTTACCTTTCCTTCTTTTCTTTATTGTGCACGTTTTGCTAATTCTTCGTGTTTTTTGCCTTTTAGAGTTATGTTTGTAGTTTGTGCATATGCGTTTTTTAAGTGTTTCATTTCTCCTAATTCTACTAGTTTCTTTTTATAGAATTGAACTATGTGTTTTGCTTGTAATCCTGTTCCTTCTATTTGTTTTATATCATTTTTTAGGAATAATATTTCCTTTTTCTTTGCTTTTTCTTCTGCTGAGCTTCTTGATTTTTCTATTTCTTGATACTTGTCCCAAAATTCTTTATAGTCTTCTTTGTCTTTTGGCTTATCCCAATATATTTTTGTAGATAGTAAATTAACTTTATAGTCTTCTAATAATGCTAATATTTGCTTGTATGCCATATCCTGTTTTTTATTGTTTGGGCTACTTATTATTAGATGCCTATTTTCTTTTAATAGACTTTCATAACATTGTTCTGCTACTACTAATGGCAAACTGTGTGTGAATAATTTTCTACTAATTCCTAATAGTAGCATTCTTTTTTCTATTATGTCCCTTTTATCTAACTTTCCTGTTAAGAATGTATTAAATTTGTCATAGTGATTTACTATGTCTTTGTATCCAATTTCTGTTCCTTCTTCTATTTTTATTGGTAGTATGTTTGTTGTGTATTTTTCTAGATTTTCAAATATATCATTATATATTTTTTGCTTACTTTCTTCGTTTTCACTTATTACTTTGTCTGCTAGTTGAACTGAATAATTTTTTAATAGTCCTTTATAAAGTCCATTCATTCTGTCTGCATAAAATGTTTTATATTTTTCTAGCATTTTTTCTTTTTTGTTGCTTTTTAAACTTTCATAGTCTAGTTCTAGTAAAAATTCTTGTTTTTTGTATTTATATTCTACATATTGTGTTTCTTTTAGATGTACCACATTGTAATATCTTGATAGCGCATTTTCTTCATATGATGTTGCTATTTTGTTTTTTACTCTTTTATATACTGATTCCATTATATATTTGTCTAATGCTTCTAAATATAGTACTACTGCATTTTCGTACTTTTTTTCTAGATTTGCTTTAGTGTCTTTACTTTTTTCATTATGATTTATATATTCATAATAAGTTTTTATAACATTATTTCTCTTCATTGATATTAGCATTCCATTAATCCCTATTTTGGTTGGTATTAATAGTTTTGATATTGTTGTGGTTATTTTTGAGAAAAATGCTCCATCTGTTTTGGCTAATCTTAATCCTTTTTCTGCCATTTTTAATATCATTCCTTTCCTAGGAATAAATTAAGTTTTTTCCTTAATTTTCCTTTTCACTTGTATTTAATTCTGCATCTATCTTTTTTTCTTCTCCAATATTTTCCAGCACTTCATATATTAGTTGTACTTCTATTCCATCTTCTTTTTCTTTTACATTTATTTGTTTATTTATTATGTTTGATGGTTCCTCTACCTTTGCGGAAAGTTCAGTTTCAAGCTCTTTTACTAGCATATTTTTTAGTTCTTCCTGGGTATATTGCTTTTCTACTTTATTAATTTCTTGATATTCGTCTATCCCTAACTCAATCGGCAAATAAAAGTCGGAAAATATCTTTAATTTTTTTCTCTCATTTATTGTATCATATTTTTCAAATTTTGGAAGACTTTTATATAAATTTATTTGAAAATTATTTAATTTTATAAAGTATTTTTTTTCGCTGTTTCCTGTACTAATGCTTTCTTCTTGTTTGTACATCATGGTTTTAGTTGCCTCATACCAAACTCTTGCTTGTATCTCCGCTTCACTGTGAATATATCTTGTTCCTGTATATTTTCCTTCCATCCATCCGCCCTACTAGTATGGTGTCTTTTGTTACAACATCTCCAACTTTTACTACGGGTGTACCACTTTTAGCATTTATTTTTGTTATAACTCCTGATTTATTTGCTACTATATTACAGTAATCATTTTTATTTACTATTTCTGGTTTTCCTGTGTTTTCTACTATTTTTATTATCGCATTTGTTCCATTTAAGTCTATACTCATCCATGCTATGTCATCTCTCTTTAACCTTATTTGCCTTATTATTTCTTCTGTATCTATCTTCGATTTTTTTGCTCCTATTATTATTCCTTTTTCATTTAATTGTGCTAAAATTTCTTCTGTCTCAATTCTTTCATTTCCTTGTATTTCTATATTCCATATATATCTAGATGTCATTAGTATACTAGTTGTTATTAATATTAGTGCTACAATAAATATCTTCCTTTTTTTATATCTATTTAGTATGAATGGTAATCCTTTTTTTCTATTTATTGTAGCTCTACATTTTGTTTTTTTTGCTATTTCTTTTATTCTTTTAAAATCTTTTATGCTAATGTTTGTCTGTAAATATGTAGACTTTTCCCTTTTTGTGTTCCATAGAAGTATTCTCTTACTTATACACATATTTATAAATCTTTCTATAAAATATCCTTCAACTGATATATTAACATAGCCACAAATATAACTTAACAAGATTTTAAATATCACTTACTTTTCCTCCATCTCTTCATCTTCGTAACTTTCAAAGTCTATACTATCTATTTTTCCTGTAATTTTCATATCGTCTTGATTCATTTGTATTAGATTTAAATTGAATCCATTTACATTGATTACTCCAATATGTGTATTTACTTTTATGTAAAAACTCTCATATTCTATTATATTTTTATAATTTTCTATTAGCATTTCTTTAAATCCTAGTATTGAAATTTTTGGTATGTCAGAGACTACTTCTGCTGGCATTTCTAGAATTTCATTTATCCTACTCATTCCTCTCATGATTCTTTTTTTCTTTTTCAATTCTGTTATCTCCTTTGACATTTACTAAAATTTTATGATCATCCTTCTGAGTAGTGGGCGACTACTAGTCGCCCCTACATTTACCTTTCGAGCAAAATTTGCTTCGCAAATTTTTCACGATGCGTTCGCAGTGGCAATTCTTACCTATCACTTTTCGAGCAAAATTTGCTTCGCAAATTTTTCACGATGCGTTCGCAAGAATATAAAAATATAAAATTAATTTTATATTTTTATATTCTTTCTCACTTTTCAAATTGTTCTATACTTCTGATTTCATATCCCATTTCTTTTATTTTTTTTATTACCTCACTTAGTATTTCTGAGTTGTCTTTTGAGGTTGAGTGTAATAGTATTACTGCTCCTGGATGTATATTTGCTAATATTTTTTCTTTTCCATATTCTGTTCTTCCTTGTTTTTTTTCGTCCCAATCATCATATGCTAAACTCCACATTACTGTTGTGTATCCTAGGTTGTTCGTTATTGCTAGAGTTCTTTCACTATATTCTCCTTTTGGTGGTCTTATATATCTCATTTCATACCCAGTTTTTTCATATACCGCAGTCTGTAGTTTTACTACTTCTTCTTTTATTTCTTCTTCTGATAAATCTGGCATACTATGATGGTTTACTGTATGATTACCTAATTTCTTAATGTTAAAAAAATAATTATTTTTTAATACTATTTAATTTCTCGTTTATCAATTGTAACTAGATTTTAAAAGTTAATTTAATCTTTATGTTTTTTTCTTTATCAAATTCTATTCTTTCAATTAACTTTTCTAATATCATTTTATTAGGATTTTTCATTTTTAAGAACTCATTTGCTATTTGTTTTATTTTTTTTAAATCTATTTTGGGAGATTTCTGCTCACTTTCTTCTAATTCTTTTTCTAGCTTTTTCATTTCTTTTAAAATTTTATTTCTTTCGTTTTGTTTCTTTTCGTAAATTGTTTTAAAATCTTCTACTTGTATTAATTTATTTATTTTATCTTGATAAATTTCTTCAATTGCATTTTCTATATTTTGAAGTGTGTTTTTAAATTCTTGTAATTTTGTACTTAGTAAATTACTTTTTGTTTGTGCTTGAATTTCCGCTTCTTGATAAATTTGTTTAATTTCTTTTTCTGATAAATTTATTTTTTCTATTTCTGTTTTTATTTTTTGTTGCACCACTTCTTCTATTAAATTAGCTGATATTTGTTTACAATCACAAAGTCCACTATAATTATTTCTTTTTGAACAAATAAAATAAGTTGCTCTCCACATAGTTCCATTTTTTCTTTTTTCTTCTCTACATCTTAAAGTTGCCTTATTCCCACATTCCATACAATATACTAAACTTTTTAAAGGATGGTCATATTTTCTATCTCTTGTTTTTGTATACCCATTTAATTTTTCTTGTGCCCTATTCCATGTATCAATATCTATAATTGGTTCATGCATATTTTCTAATACTATATGTTCTTCTTTTTTCGTACATCTTACTTTTGCTATTTTATGGCTTACTTTTTGAAACTTCCTTCCGACTACACTCCCTAGATAAACTTCATTTTTTAAAATCTTTCCTATTTGTGCTCTTAGCCATACGTATTTTCCATTTGGATTTACACTTTGCTTTTTCATATATGTAGGTATTTTTAAGTATACTGCTGGTGGCTCTATTTCCCTTCTATTTAACTCATCTGCTATTTTTATTGTTGACATTCCTTTATTTACATACATATCAAATATTTCTTTTATTATTTGTGAACTATACTCATCTGGTATTAAATGATTTTTTTGCTTTGTATCCTTTTTGTAACCATAAGGTGGTATTCCTGCTTGATATTCTCCTTTTTCTATTTTTCTTTGTTTTACACTTTTTATTTTATTTGATATGTCTTGTGCATAATAGTCATTAAAGCTAAGTTTAAATGTCAAAAATTGCAGTCCGTCTGCTTTTAAAGTGTCTACATTATCCCCGAATTGCTATGTATCTTATATTGTTAGCTGGCAAATATCTTTCTAAATAATACCCTGTATCTATATGGTCTCTTCCAAATCTTGATAAGTCTTTTGTTATAATGCAATCAATTTTTTCATCTTCTATGTCTTTTAACATTTTTTGAAATCCTGGTCTATTAAAATTTGTACCTGTAAAACCATCATCTACATATTCTCCTACCTCAATCAGTTCTTTGTGTCCTTGAATATAGTTGTCTATAATGTCTCTTTGGTTTTCTACACTTTCGCTTTCTCTGTCATCACCATCTTCACGAGATAAACGTATGTATTTTGCAACTCTTATGTTTCTATAACTATTTACTCTATTTATCTTAATCACTCTCCTTTTTTGAGAGTAAATAGCCTATTTAAAGCAATGTAATTATAACGCTTTAAATAAGCTTTTATTTTTCATTTATAGTTATATAATTTATATATTGCTCTTTTAGTAATTCTAATAAAAATTGCTTTAAGTCTGCTTTGCCATATTCTATTTGAATATTTGCGTTTTGTTCGCTTTTCATAATAGTTTGTCTCCTTATAAGTTTTGTTTAATTTTATGAATAAAAATTTAAAGTTATTACTCTATTATTAAAAACGAATTTAAAATATAAAAGTGGGACGTAATTATAAATTTTAACATCAAAAAAAAGTTGACAAACAATCTGTGTAAAAACATGATTGGCACTATAGACCCCGTATAAGTTTGGATATTCTTACCTTAACGAATATTCAAATTTTGGTTCATTAATTTTAAGATTAAATCCATCTAATTTTTAATAGTATATTTTAAGCATACTGATATTTCTTTCTATTCTTAAATAACAATAAGCTACTTACAATTAATGCTAAAATCTCTGCTACTACTACTGCAAACCATATTCCATTAAGTCCAAATAGAATTGGTAATATAAATATTAGTGCTGTTTGGAACACTAAAGTTCTTACAAAAGAAATTATAGCAGATACCAAGCCATTATTTAATGCTGTAAAGAATGATGATGCAAACATATTAAATCCACTAATAATAAACGAAATAGAGAAAATTCTTATAGCATTTGTAGTCATTTCTAATAAATTATGATCATAACTTACAAATATACTTGCAAGTAATTTTGCTAATATTTCTGCTAATATTGTCATAACTACTGATGTTACTCCTAATAAAATTAGACTTTGTTTTAATAAACTTTTCAATTCTTTCGTATTCTCTGCTCCATAATGATAGCTTATAATTGGTGCTGATCCTATTGAATAACCTATATAAGTACCAGAAAATATAAAAGATATATACATAATCACTCCATACGCCACAACTCCATCACTTCCTGCAAATTTCATCAATTGCATATTGTATAACATATTTACCAAACTTGTTGAAATGTTTGTTAGCATTTCTGAAGAACCATTAATACAAGTTTGAATTAGTGCATTTCTATCAAATTTCGTTTTTATAATTCTTAAAGGTGAATCATTCTTACGAACAAAGTATATAAGTGGTATAATCCCCCCAACTACTTGACTTAAAGCTGTTGCAAATGCTGCTCCAAAAATTCCCATTTTGAGAATATAAATAAATAGGAAATCTAATACCATATTTGTAATACCTGCTACAATAGATATTTTTAATCCCATTTGTGGTTTTTCTGCAACTACAAGGAAACTTTGAAAGCTATTTTGTAGTAAAAAAGGTATCAATGCTATAAGTAATACCCTACCATAAGTAATACAATATTCTAGCATTTCGCCTTCTGCTCCTAATAATTTTGCAATAGGTCTGATAAAAATAATTCCAATAATCGTTAATACAAATCCAACAAAAGCAAGAAAATAATTTAACATTGAAAAATATTCATTTGCTTTTTCTTTTTTTCCCTCTCCTATTGTTTTTGATACTAATGCACTTCCGCCAGTACCAACCATAAATCCTATTGTTCCCAAAATCATTAGAGCAGGTACTATTAAGTTAATAGCTGCAAAAGCATCACTACCTATACAATTTGACACAAATATTCCATCTACCACACTATAAATAGATGTAAATATCATCATTATTATTGTTGGAATTGTAAATTTTATTAGTTTTTTATATGTAAAATGTTCTGATAATTGTATTTTCATTTCTATCTCCTCCTAAACCAATCTTTAATATAATCTGCAAGTGATGAAATAATATCTTTTATTTCTAGTTCTGATGTGTTAATGCAGAGATGATAACAAGTTTTTACTGTATCAATATCTTTCATCTCAATTTCCCAACTCACACTTTCTGTCCAATTAGTCCTGATGCCAAAAAAACAATTTTTTTATCGGTAAAGTAATACTTTCCAGAAACCTGTCTATTAATACTTATCTTTGGCGTCTTCCAACAATCGCCTGTTACCTTTCCTGCAAATAATTTTTCATCATTTTTCTGTTTTAGTTTAAAAAGTGCAGAAAAAATACAGAGTTACCATCATAGTATACTTTAATTTATTTCATATTTTCATGTACTTCTTTTAATATTTCATATCTCTTTTCTATCATTCTTTTGTAAAAAGTTTTTCTTACAGTGGACATACCTTCCACATTATCAATAAAATTATTTATTTTATCCATATTAATCGTTAAAAATAATCTTCTAATAGCCTTATTACACTCTTCATTTTTCATTTGTTTTATGTATGTCATATAATTAATTTTTTTTCCATTTTCCTTTAGGCAAGAATAACAATTTATCGCTAAATTTTTCAATTCTGTTTCATTTATTCTTTCAATTTCATCATCTTCAAGCATTGGATTTAAAGCTGAACCACAATCATATATTGGAGAAAATTCTACTTTTCCTGTAGTTTTATTTAATATAAATCCCCAATTCCCATTATGTCTATCTGTATTTCCAATTAGGCTATCAATAACAAACATATCCCAAAATTTTTGTTTCGTTTCTTCTTTATGAATCATTTTACTTTCTTCTATTACTTCCATTATGTCATTTAACTCTGTTTCTATTTTTTTATCTGGATTTGTACTTAATGCTAGATTTTCAAATTCATATAATATATTATCATTATCTGTAAAATCTTCACAAGCACATACTATCTTTTCTTTTCCATTATAGTTATATTTTCCTAAAACTGTATTTTGTGTTTTAAAACCTACTATCTTGAACACATTACTTCCAATATATTCTGAAAAGGCATTATTGATATATGATATATTTTTATTTTTTTCTCTGACTGGATCTGGAAATTTTACTAAATATTTTTTATTGTTATATATTAATGTCTTCTTTTTCTCTGAACCTTTATAATTATTAAATTCTTCTATTGCATTTGTAAAATCAATCATCTTATTTTCTCCTATTAACTTTTTTGTTTATACTACTCTAAAATTAACAATAAAATTTAATGTTATCTACACCATAAAAACTTTTCCATTCAGATAAAATATAAAAATAATTATATTGAATAGATTTAAATAATCTATTCAAATCATGCTTTGGAATTCTACTATTATTATTTTCTAAAATACAATCTCCACTTTTTGTAATCCAAACTTTAGTTGCATTTGCAGTAGGATTTCCCTTGCAAATATGGACATGTATAGGCTCAAAATTTTCATTTGCCCAAAAGAATATGGTATATCCTAAATAATTAAAAAGATTAGGCACTTTGTATTCCTCCTTTTCTAGCAACATCAAAAAAGTATCCAGCACCTCGTTCAACTACTGTTTTAAATATTGCAATTTCGTCTTCTCTATAATGTCCATCTTGTTTTACTATATTATAGCTTGGTAATTCAAATATTACTGTATCAAAACCATACTCCATTGGTCTTTCAAAACAAACAATAAGATATTCTTCTCCATTTTCCTTTTTACGAATATCTGAAGATACTACCAAAGTTCCATCTGCATATGTAACAAATTCATGCATCATTTCAAATCACTCTCCTTTTAGCTTCTTAAATATATTGTACTTAGTATATCACATTTACTGTCATTTTGCTATACTATTTAAATTTAAAATAATTTTGTCTTTTATATACTTTATTCTAACAAAAAACAATGATTAAAATTATCTCTTTCTAATTTCAATCATTGTCTTTATTTACTCTAAATAGGCTATCTCTCTATACTTTTTCAAGTTTCAAATTATTGGACATTAAGGATTTAGGAGTATGGTTTCCTACTACATGACCTTCATTTATCATTCGTTGGACGATATCTCCTGCTGTGTTTAAGTAATGCCCTGTTATAAAGAATGTTGCTTTAACATCATTTTCCTTTAGAGCGTCTAATATTTTTTCTGTATACCCTGCTTCATATCCTCCATCAAATGTTAGATATACATATTTTTTTTCTTTGTTTCCCATTACAATTCCATTGTATTTGTTCATTAGCTTTACATTTGTTGTACCTAAGTCTGGTTGCTCATTGTTTGGTACTCTTTTTACTCCCCATCCTATCTTTGTGTTGCTTATGACCTCTCCACTTGTCATTACTGTTTGTTTATAGTTATCATTAAAGGTTATTACAAATGCAACAGCTATTATTACTGCTATACCAGTACCTATTGTTATTATTCTCTTTCTCATTGTGCATCCTCCTCGTATAATCTTATAGTTAATATTATGAAAAAGTTTTAAGAATATAACAAAAAATAACTATTGTTTTTTGTAACAATAGTTATTCTCTCTATTCTATATTTTCTTTTAATTGTTGTTCTAAATCATTTAATTCTGTAGTTAAAAAATCCCATATTCAATTTGTAGCCATAGTACCCCCTCTTTGATTATTAGTATATCATAAATGATTTGAATTTACTATATTTTCAAAAAGTAAATTGATTCGTTTACTTTTAAACCCAGCACACCCTTAAAAGATGTGCTGGGTTTTTTAGTTACATTTTTATCTTTAGTTAATCAATCTTTCTAATATAGATTTTATCGTTGGGCATTTTACATATTCTTTCCCAAAAAATTTATAAAATTTTTCAGGATCTCTGTCATAGGCAATTCCTATCGTCCTGTCTATCTCACTCTTTACTGTTCCTTCGCTTTTTTTCATTTGTTCAGCTATCTTTTTGTAAATATCATTCATTTTTCTTTTATCTTTTTGGTATAGTTTTACTGCAAGTCTAAGATATTTACCTCCCTTCAAATCTGAAGGTATTAAATACTCCAGCCTCTCATTAATCCGTTCTTCTGTCATATTTACTACTCCTTTCCTAAGTCACTCTCTATGACTACTTATTATAGTATAGCATATTTTTTAGTTAATTTCCACCTTTTTATAAAATTATGCTATTTACAATCTCATCAAAGTGCATAGCATTTGATGCCTTTACTAATACTATATCTCCTTGTTTTAATTCTTCTTTTGCAAATTTTATTGCCTCTTCATTTGTTTTGCATTCATATATTTTCATATTAGATATTGCTCCCAACTCTAAAGCTCCTTTTACTATGTTTTTAGATGCTTCACCTACTGTTATTAATACTGATACTTCACTTTTTACTGTCTCTTCTCCAATTTTCTTATGTAGCTCAACTTCATAATCTCCTAAATTTAACATATCACCTAAAATAGCTATTTTCCTGTTTCCTTTTACACTATGCAAATACTCTAAGCCTGCCTTCATTGATTCATAGTTGGCATTGTATGTATCATTTATAATAGTTGCTCCATTTTTACTTTTTACTATTTCCATTCTCCTTTTTGTAAGTTTTACTTGTTTTATTCCTTCTATAATTTTTTCTATTTCAATATTGTTTTCTAGTCCAACACATATAGCAGATAATGTATTATATACAAAGTGTTTTCCACCTACTGGAACTTCAACTTCATATTGTTCATTATTGACATCAAGTATAAATTTTGTACCATTATCAAAACATTTTATATCTTTTGCCATTACATCACTTTTGTTTTCAATTCCATATGTAATTATTTTATGCTTTGTGTTACTAGTTTTTATCCAGTTATTTAATAAGTCATTGTCATTATTTAGTGCTATTGTAGAATTTTCCTCTGTTCCTTCTAATATCTCCAGCTTCGCTTTCAAAATATTTTCTCTTGATCCTAAAGTCCTAATATGAGAGCTTCCAATATTACTTATTACACCCATAGTCGGATGTGCAATTTTTGTTAAGATACTTATTTCTCCTGCATGATCCATCCCCATTTCAACCACAAGTGCTTCATGGTCTTCTAACTTTAATATTGTCATTGGTAAACCAATATGATTATTCATGTTTCCTTCTGTTTTTAGGACTTTATATTTTTGTGACATTACACTTGAAATAATGTCCTTTGTACTAGTTTTTCCTACACTTCCTGTTATTCCAATAACAGGAATATCGTATAGGCTTCTTTTATATCTAGCTATCTGTTGTAATGCTTTAATTGTATCTTCTACTTGTATAACAGTCTTCCCCTGATACTCTTTAGGCTTTATACCTGAAACCATACATACCTCTGCTCCATTTTCAAATGCTTTTTCATATAATGTATTTCCATCAAAGTTTTCACCTTTAATCCCTACATATACATCTCCTTTTTCTATTGTCCTTGTATCCTTTTTGAATGTTTTACATACTACATTTTCATCTCCACATATTAGTTTTCCTTGACATATTTGTATAATGTCTTTAACTTTTATATCCTTCATATTTAATTTCCTTCCTTAAGGCATAATAACACCTTTTTTCTTTTAATATATTCTACAATATAAAAAATTATAAATCAATATTTTTATTTTTTCTCCTTCTTCAGTTCTACGCTTGCCCATCTGTAAATTATTTTTACTTTGGTTAGATTTTAGCTAGATGTTTTAGACATAACAGAATACTTACTATTTATAATATAAATAACAATACACAAGAATTCCTTTACTTTGAATATATAATGGAATAATAAGTGAACTTTTTCAAATTTTCAGTTCACTATTTTTAATTTTAACGAAGAATAGCGGGGTTGAGCCAGTTCACCAAGTGAATTTCTACATCATATTTGCTTAAAATTTTTGTTTCCTTATTAACTCTTGAAGGCTTGCCCTTCAATGTGTGTAGGCATTGTGTTAAACATGCTTTCCTGCCCTCATTTCTAATGAGGTATTTTAGGTTTAATGGTGTTTATGTCTACTTATTTAAATATACTTATACTTAAATCCTCTTAGTTGAAAAAGAATGTACTTTTAAAATTAAGTCAAGGTTGTGCGATAGCACATGTATTTAACCTTGACTTGATTTTATAAAGTACATTAGAATTGTACTGAGGATTACATTTTTTATATCATACAATAATGCTATTGATAATTTCTGCATTTGCATATTTCGTCAAATATTTCATTGCTATATCTACAGATTTTTCAAGTCTTTCAGTTCCATTAAATGAAATCAAAACTGTTACAATTTCTTTTGATTTCTCTGTAATCATTGCTCTTGTTGAATCGCTTGTAGGACTTCCATACGCTTCTGCAAATACTGGCAATTTTTCAATATTTATCATTTCTTTTCCAATACCTTGATATTTTTCTCCTTCTGTACCAATTCTAAAATTTATACTACCTTGCAAATTTTCTAAATCATATGAACCTACAGAATATCCTGTTTCTATTGATATTAAATTGTTTGTATCAACCACATTATTTATCTTATATAAACCTTTTCCTTGTAATATTCTACGAATCAAAGCTTCACTTGATACTCTATAACGACTAGGTTCTTTTCCTAAAATTTTATATGCTTCTCGTGATGCTTTGATATTTATTTGTTCCGTTAGATTCTCTAAAGTAAATGTTTTTTGTATCTTAGATATAATCTCCTTTTCAATATAATTCCATAGTTCTTTATTTGTCTTAATTACATTAGTTTTATAAAATATACATCCTAAACTCACATTACAACTCTCTTTCAGTTGCTTGTCTATTTGAACTTTCATTATTCAATATTCTTCCACCTTTATTGTACCATAGATTTATAAATTCTTATCTATTCCTTAACATTATATTTCTTCATCAATTCTTTTGCTTTTTTTATTCCTTCATCTGTAATATATGTAGATTTTGCTTTATGTGTACTTCCACCTATTAACCTTTCATCTTCTAAACTATCTAATATATCAAAATCATATTCTTTCCATGCTCTTTGATATTCTCCATATGCTTCTTTCTCAGTCCATGAAGTTAAATATAATAAAAGTAATGTTAATTCTTTAATTTGTTCTTCCATTATTTAATCTCTCTTTCTACAAATTCTATAAATGCTGGAACAGTTTCTAGTAAGTATTTATAATCTTTAACTACTAAATATGCTTCTGCCTCTGAGCCCCATGAATATGTTCCTTTATTCTCAATATTATCTATCTTTGCTTTTGTAAATTTAATTTCCTGTTTCAAATATCCTAAAATATATTCATTATTTTCTTGTATTGATTTAAGAATTTTTTTAGATTTTTTATAATTTCCTTTTTTGTAATACATTATAGAAAGTGGGAATAACATAAAAGTAGAATCATCTAAATATTTATTATATATATTTTCGCATTCTTCGAATTTTTCAAGTATAGTATATAATCCCATAATTAAATATCTTATACCTTGATTATCACTTTCACATAATTCTAAAAGTTCTTCTCCCTGCTTTATTGCTTCAGTGTATCTTCCTAATTCCATTAATGTTAACATATAACTATGTTTGGTTCTCATATATGGTCTTGTTTCCATTAATCCCCAGAATATTCCTATATTCTCTTTATTGAAAGTATCTTCTTTTTGTAATTTTGCATGTTCTTTATCTAATGTTTCTTTATATTTTTCTAGTTTTTTTATTGTATTAGCTTCAAATTTTGTAATAAAATTTGAAGCATCTATATTATTAGGATTTATTTCTAGTGCTTGCTTTGCCAATTTTATTGCTTTTGATCTTATTGGTTCATCATACGCTTCAAATAATAAGTCATCTGACTGTTCTCTTTTTATAAATTCTTCATCCTCAAAATCCATTTTTTACCTCCTCCTTATAACAATTTACCTTGTTATATATTTTTGATTCTTTGTGTTTGGTTTATCTGGTACTGTCATCTGTAATTTTCCACTATCTAATAATGGTCTCATGTATTTTATATAAAAATTCCTTCTATCTTTTAAACCTAAATATGCCATGATTTCTTTAGTAGTTTTAGGTTCATTACAAAATTCCAATATTTCATCTTGGTGGGTATCTTGGTGGGTTGTTGGATGCTTTTTTATTTCATTTTCAAACCCATCATGCATAAATATTGTTGTAATAAAATAATCTCTTGTTTCATTTGTTTCAAACTCTGGCTCTTTTGAACCGTTATTTTTTAATGCTCTTTTGATTTTAGGAACACCTGTATTTCTACCTTCTGTTAATTTTAATTCTTTTAAAAATTCTCCAATTCTACGATTTCTATATTTTCTTGCTATCATATTTTTATCTTCAATTGATTTTTCGCTTATTGAACGATCTGGTCCTGGGTAACTTACAATATGAATTCTATCTTCCATTATTCTTACTTCTACTGGTTCTCTTACATCATATCCTCTGTGATAAACTGCATTTACTAATGCTTCTTCTATTGCTTGATATGGATAATTAAAAAATCTTACCGCTTCTGCTTGTCCATCTATTTTTAATATTTTTTCTACAATAACAGTATTTTTGATATATGTTAAAGCACTCTTTATCATGCTATCTATTGGTCCTTTAAATATTTGCTCTGTCATATCATCACCTTCAGAACCATTCCTTAAATCTACTACTTCTATTTGCGAATATGGAAAGAATTTTTGTGGTTCATCATTGAAAAACATTAAACCAACATTTAGAGGTTTCATATATTCTGGTGTTCCATCTACAATTCTCATACTTTTGCATAAATCCATAAAATCCATTGTTTCAGATTCCTTTAGTAAATCACTTTTGATTTCATATAGATAATTTTGAATTAGTGGCAATTTTAAATCTCTAATTTCTGCTTCGTGATTCATTCTATCATCAAAAGGTATAGTTCTTGCCATATCATATAATTCTTTTTGTTCTATTTCTGTTGCCTTTACTGTACTTGACATTTTTCTTATATAGTATGAATATCCTTTTGAAAAGTCTTTATCTAATGTTGTTGGACATTTATATGGTCTTGTTTGTCCTCCAAAGCACCATACTACTAATATGTTTTTTATTGTGCAACATCTACTATTGGTGTATATGAAGGTTGAATCAACTTACATTTTGCTAATAATTCTTTTTGGATTTTATCTATTTCAGATAATTCAAGTCCTGTTATTGGCATTTTAGGTCTACCATTTTCTTCTTCAATACCTATTAAAATATATCCTCCGCCCCAATTATCTATATCATTTGCAAATGCACATATTGTATGTAATATCGGCTCTGGATTCCAGTTTTTCTTTAATTCTAATCTTGCATTTTCTACAATGTTTTCATTTAGTATATTTTCTATACTTGTAGGTAATTTCATTTTTTCACCTCTTTAATTTTTGCTTTATTCAATGTTTTTAATAATCTTTATTATACTTTATCAAAGTTTCTTTTAGCCAATTATAAACTCTTATAGTTGACGAGATACTAACTCGTTCATTTACATTATGGCAATTATCAATTGTTGGATCAATCGTACAAATATCTAAATTATCTATATTACTTGATATTATTCCACCTTCCATACAAGCATGAATTTTTTTAACAGTTGTTTCTCTATTATATAATTCTTTATATGTATTTGCTAGTAATTCTCTTATATATGACTTTTCTTTATATGGAAAGAAAGGTTTTTTTACATCTAAATTAAACATCAATTTGTTAACAATGCTTCTCCATATTTTGCTTTAAAACTACCACCTTGTTCAAATTCAACAATATATTTGCCTATATTCCAGTATGCTTGTACTATCGTTGTATTTACAGATTTTGCTATTCTATATTTTGATTCATTAATAATTTGTTCTATATTTTTTAATAAATTCATGTATTCTGAATTTTCTACTAAATCATTCATTTAACACCCTCCTTTTGAATTTGTCAGATGGATTCTGACAAATTCAAAATTTATTAATTAAATTTTTATTAAAAATATTTTTCTTTAATATCACTATTTGAAAATTCTTGTGCTCCATCTCGAAGTTCTAAATCTGTCTTTTTTACCGCTTCTTTTATAAGTTGATTATCTAAATTTTTTTCATGCAATAAATCCATATATGCTTTAAATCTACATTCCCATGTTTCATTATGTTTATCATGTATTTCATCATACCTTCTGGTAAAGTCATCTCCTAATAAATTTGAATAATACAGTACTCGCCAACCACTTATACTATTTCCTTTTGTTAAAGTTCTATCAAAATCAATTAAAACGTAAAAATTTCCTTTTGTTAGTCTTATATTATCTACTTTTTTTGAATTTATATATTTCATTTTTACTTACTCCATTCTTCTTTTAATAATCCTACAATATACTCATCTTTATATGTATTATCTGCAATACAAAGATACGCCTTTCGTTTTAATCCCTCTATTTTTCCTCCGAATCTAGTTTGCATTTTAAATGAAGGAATATTACCATCAAAAAATCCTGTTTCAAGCCTTCTTAAGTCTAATTCTTCAAACGCAAATTCTATTCTTCTTCTCCACGCTTCACTTCCATATCCTTTTCCATGATAACTTGCATTTGTCCAAATGCCTCCTCCTGCAGTTCCTTGTATTTTATTTATTCTTTCTAGGCTTGTACCACCTATGACTTTATGGTTTTCTTTTAACTCAATAGCAAATTTATAATTTTCTTTATCTTCTATACAAGAGTTAATCCAATCTTCTGCATCTTTTTTTGTATATGGATATGGTACAAATCCAAGCCATTTTGATACCTCTATATTGTTTAATCCTTCTACTAAATCATCTACATCATCTAAGTTCCATTCTCTTAAAATTAATCTCTTAGTTTCTAATATCATTTTACTTCTCAATTACTTTTCCTCCAATTATTTTTTCACATAATAATATACATTACATACATCTTTAAATCCAATTTTTCTATATAAATCAGCTGGATAAAAACCTTCTTCTGTTTGCAAGAAAGCTATTTTTATATTTTTTTGTTGTTCCTGTTACTCTGTTGATTCTCCCGTTTGTTTTCTCTATGACTTGAATTTCCATTATACCTCCGTTCCACCTAGAGATAAAACTTAATAATTTTATATCATTTTTTAAGTAAAAAGTAAATTGAAATTACAAAAGTTTGTAATCTTTTATGATTCTTCTTTTTATTTCAATATGCTCCACTTCTGTTATTAAGTTTTCTCTAAACAAATTATTTAAAAGTGATAGTTCCATGCTACAATTTAGCATAGTATTATCTTTTAATCGTTTAGAGTCATCTACTTTTGTTTCATAATCATGTATCATGAAATTGCTCCTTTTCTTCAAATTTGAAAAAGAAAAAGAGCTAGGAAAAATTAGTTTTAATCTAATCTTTCTTGCTCTCACTTTTTCATGCTATCATTATATTATCGCAGTTTTATAAAATCAATTCCCTTTTTATTCCCTATTTTCTATTTTTAATAAGTACACTAAGTGAACTAATAATTGAATAATCTAAAACTGCAAGTTCACTTGGTGTACTAGAAAAATATAACAAAAGTTCACTAAGTGTATTTGTAAATTTTACTTTATCTTCATATTCACTAAATAAACTTTTTTTCTAAAAATTAAGTACACTTGGTGAACTAAATCTAAAATATTTTATAAAAATTTAGTTCACTGGGTGTACTTTTACCTAAAATGAGTGAACTTTTTCGAATTTTTAGTTCACTATTTTTAATGTTAACGAAGAATAGAGGGATTGAACCAGTTCACTAGGTGAATTTTTGCATCATATTTGCTTAAAATTTTTGTTTCTTTATTAACTCTTGAAGGCTTGTCCTTCAATGTGTATAGGCATTGTGTTAAACATGCTTTCCTGCCCTCAATTTTTAATTGAGGTATATGTTTTAATAGTGTTTATGTCTACTTAACCAAATACACTTATCCTTAAATCCTCTTAATTGAAAAATAATGTGTTTATAAAATTAAGTCAAGGTTGTGCGATAGTACATTCATTTAACCTTGACTTAATTTTATAAGCACATTAGAATTATCTTTAAGAGAATTTAATTATTTGTCTTTCAATGTAAGATATTTAGGAAATTTATTTATAAATGCTGTATATCTAATTATTCCAAACAAAAATATCATAAATATAAAATTGCTTATTCTATTTAAGTCTAATTTCATAAAAAAAATATATGTAAGTATAGCTATTGGTAACATTAATATCACTACTAATATATACATAATTTTAGATTCGATTTTACTATTTACTAATGTTACTTTTATTATATCAATATAAAAATATATATTTAATTCAATTAAAATTATTATATCTAATTTATTTGCATTATTAATTCTATTAGATATAAACGTGCTTATCATAATAATTATACATATAATCCAATTAATTAATAGGAACTTCTTCATTATCATAATTCTCCTTTTTTATTTTTTCTAACTGATTACAGGTCACATTAAACCATTCCATATATTCTAAATATTTTATGTTTTTATTTTTCTCTTCTTTATCATAAAAAATTTTAAATAATTTTAACATTTTGATAATTTCACTTCTATCTATGTTATTTGTATCATTATTAACTATTAGATACTTTTGAAATAATACCATTATTTTCATATCATTTTTACTTATAATAATAGCTTTTACATAATCAATAAAAAATAAAATTGATTTATAATTTTTAAATTTAATCTTTCTTCTTATATTCAATTCTTCATATATGAAAAGAGAATTAGTTATAATATAATTAAGTAGTTGTACTACTATCGCAATTCCCATCCATATAGTATATATCTTCATGCTATTTATATCAAAGCTATATTCTTCTAAGATTGAAATAATCTTTGTAGCTATAATTAATAAATTACCTTTCATTATATTTTTTATAGATTTTGAGGATATAATTCTTTCATTACTTAATATTTGGGTTGAATTATTTAAAGTTTCAAAACATTGAATACAGAATTCTATTACAGCTACTACTATAGTAAAATTATTTACATCATTGTTACAGTTAAAGATTATTATGAACTGTATTATATTTAACACAATTGAAAAATCCACTATAAAATATTTAAATAATCCCAAAAATGTTTTTATTAACGAAACTATATCTTCTTTTACTGTTTTATACATAATCAAGCAAATAGCTATTAAAACTACTAATATAAACAGATAAGTATTTTGAGTTATATAATCAAAATAGTCAAAAAATAAATTAAAAAAATGTGCACAACCTTTTATAATAACATTAATCTATCTCCTATCCTTCGGCAATTGTTTTTCTCCTTTGCTAATCAATTTTTTATAATTTGTTTTTTCTACAACTTTCTTTCCTATCTTTCCTTCTATTTCTTTTCTAGCTTTTCCTGTTATTTTCCCTGCTTCTTGTACATCATCTTTTAATTCTTCTAATCCAAAGCTATTGTTAGTATTATGCATTTCATTTGCTGTTACTTCTGCTAAATTTGTTATTGCAAGTTCTAGTTTTCCCATACTATCCCTTAAGTTTCTTTTGGTTTTATTAATTCCTTTTAATTCTTTATATTGAGTGGTATTCATATTAAATGTACTTTTGTATATCTCATCTGTTAATATTGCATAATCTCTATCTTTTGCTCCTCTTTCTTTCCATGTATCAGTTAATTCCTTTCTACTATTTATCGATTTTAATCTTTGAGCAATCCATGTATCTTCATATCCTTTTCTTATATATGTTTCTTTTGCTCTATTAATAGCAAGTTCTGGATTTACAATTTCATCTAATCTTTCACTTCCTACTTGTGCTAACCATAGTTTAAAAGGTTCTGCTTTAGGCGATGGAATAGATTGTATAATTCTCAATATTCCTTTAGTGTCTGCAGTTCTTATCTTTCTTCTTTTTCCATCTTTTGCTGTCATTTCAACTAGGGTACAAATTGTACCCCAGTTGTTATTTAGTTCTTCATCTCTAGCTTTTAGCTTTTTTATATATTGTTTAACATCCACAGAATCTGTTAAAATTTGAACAACATCTTCTACTGAAAAATACCAATCTTCATTGTACCATTTTCTTCTTATTTCTCTTTCCTCAAATAGAGCCAATTTATTTTCTTGCATAATACCACTTCCTCGATTATTTTTGACTATTATATAACATTATTTGTATGTTGTCAAACGTTTGTTTTTATATTCCTTTAAAAATAGCAGTTACTCTTTTATATAGAATAACTGCTTCATTATATTATTTAATAAAAGTACTTTTATTATATTTTCATATCTTTCTTTTAATATTTCTTTAGTTCTTGAACTCAATTTATTATAATCTCTTTCTAGCTTTTTCTTTACAAATTCAGTTCCATCTTCTATTGATAAGCCCATTTCATTTTTACAAAATGCTAAATGAAACAAAGAAGGAATACAATCAAAATGTGCCATAACATCAGCATCAGCTACACATTGTTCTTCTATGGTATTTCTAGGCAAATCTTTACTACCTCTATGTCTTAATACACATTCTTTAACCCTTTCTTTTCTATCTTGTGGATAATCTAATTTTGTTAATAATTCATCTGCTATTTTCACTCCATAAATATTATGTTCTTCTCTAGGTCCAATTTCTGATGGCATCGCTATATCATGTAATAATGCTCCTAATTCTACAATTTCAACATCAGCTTCATATTTTTTTGCTAATTCTATAGAATTTTTTACAACATATTTAATATGGTCGTTCCAAAAATCATAATTATATTTTTGATTATATGTATTACATGTTCTCTTATAATTTTTGCTACTTCATCATGACAATAAATATTTAAAACTTCTTCATAAGTACCTTTTTGCATTGCTAAATCTACAAATCTATATATCCATAACATACCAAATAAATGGTCAATATGTTTGTGTGATATAAATATATTATGAATTTTAGTTAAATCTATATTTGCCTTTTTAAATTGTCCTAATATTCTATTTCCTCCACCTGTATCTACTAATAAATATTCTTTATTACTATTTTCCAATACAAAACAAGTATTAAAATTCTATATAACACTTGCTGTTCCTGTTCCCAAAACTATAATTTTTTCCATTTAACTCTCATCTCCAATTATTTATTTTGCTATCATTTTAACATAAAATTCTAAAAAAAGAAAGTGCTTTTACAAACACTTCCAATTAAGTTTTATCTCCAAACATTCTTATTGTTATTATTAAATTATTACAATATTAAGACAATGTAATGCAACAAGTTGCAACATTCTCTAAATATTGCATAAGTAATCTGTAACTCACTTCGTTCGAACAGCTTACTTAACTGCTCCGCATACCATACCAACTTCTATCGTTACCTTAATTTTATTATTTTCTACTCTTTTAACCTTATTTTTACCTTTTCTATCAAAACTAATAAAATCCTCAAAAGCAGTAAATTGGGCTATTGTATCGAATCTTTTAGATATAGCACCGAGCAACATTCCACGTGTGTGGTGTGGGGCTGAGTGTAAGGTAGTCTTAATATGGAGTAAGTGTTTTTGAATAAATTAGTCTAACTATTTTTGCTTCATCTTCATTATTGTTAAAGTATTCTCCTCTGAATTATATGTATACCCTAAGCAACCAGCAAATCCAATAAGTTCTCCCCTTTCCTTTTTCATTTTTAATCCTAGCTTAACATGAGTAGATGCATTTTCGCTTTCTTGTTGTGCTACTGAACTTAATATTGTTAATAATAATTCTCCTGACATTTCTAATGTGTTTATTCCCTCTTCTTCAAAGAATACTGCTACATTATTCTCTTTTAATAGTCTTACATATTTTAAAGTGTCTACTGTATTTCTTGCAAACCTTGATATTGATTTGGTCATTATCATATCAAATTTATTGTCTAGTGCATCTTGTATCATTCTCATAAAGTCATTTCTTTTATAGTCTAATGTTCCAGAAATAGCTTCATCTGCATATATTCCTGCAAATTGCCACTCTGATTTACTATTTATTTTTTCATCATAATACTTTAATTGTGATTGATAACTATTAAATTGTTCTTCATTATCTGTACTTACTCTACAATAGGCACATACTCTTAGCCTTTCTTTAATTGTTGTTCCTGTTACTCTGTTGATTCTCCCGTTTGTTTTCTCTATGACTTGAATTTCCATTATACCTCCGTTCCGCCTAGAGATAAAACTTAATAATTTTATATCATTTTATATCATTTTTTAAGTAAAAAGTAAATTGAAATTACAAAAGTTTGTAATCTTTTATGATTCTTCTTTTTATTTCAATATGCTCCGCTTCTGTTATTAAGTTTTCTCTAAACAAATTATTTAAAAGTGATAGTTCCATGCTACAATTTAGCATAGTATTATCTTTTAATCGTTTAGAGTCATCTACTTTTGTTTCATAATCATGTAGCATGAAATTGCTCCTTTTCTTCAAATTTGAAACGAAAAAGAACAAAAAAACTAGAATTTTTCTAATCTCTTTGCTCTTTCTTTTCATGCTACCATTATATTATTGTATTTTTATAAAATCAATTCCCTTTTTGTTCCCTTATTTCTATATTCCTTGCATTATGTTGACTTTTTTGAGTACACTAAGTGAACTCGTTATTTTACGCAACTTTTTCAGTATAATTAATTACTGTAATTTCTGTAATTGCATTTCTTACGGAATTTACTAATTTTTCTAATTGTTTTGCAACCTCATTACTATATGATACTTCGCCACATTGTTTACATACTTGAGATGGCACATTTTTAATGATAATGATACAATTATCTAATTCAACCATAAATGTTGTATTTTTATTTTCTAAATCTCCTTTACACATAAAACAATTCATAATATTACTTTATCTCCTTTCTAGTTTTCAAGTCATCTTCCCATTTTATATTATCTGGATAGTATGCAGTAATTATCCAAAGTTCTATTTCATTTAGACCACATACTACATGTAAAACTTCATTTTTCAAATTTATTCCATATACTAAACAACTTGGATATGGATAATCATTTTCATATTCTTCTATTATTTCTCCATTTAAAATAGCATTTTCAATATCTTCTTGACTTATATTTCTTTGAAATAATCTAACTATGACATGATTAGTCCATCTAATTTTTCCATCTTTAACCATTTGTTTTATAGTATCTATATTTAATTTTTCCATAAGCACCTCTCTTTATTCTTTATATATATTATCATATTCTTAATAAAAATTCTACATTTAAAAAAATTTTTTATATAAAATCTCGTTCACTAAATGTACTAAATTCAAATATTTTCATCAAAATCTAGTTCACTCGGTGAACTAAACTTGTAATTTTTTTAATTTAAACGAAAAATAGCGGGTTTGAGCTAGTTCACCGAGTGAATTTTTGCATCATATTTGCTTAAAATTTCTGTTTCTTTATTAACTCTTGAAGGCTTGTCCTTCAATGTGTATAGGCATTGTGTTAAACATGCTTTCCTGCCTTTAGTATTCACCTTAGTTCACTCATCTTAAATATATTTATGTCTACTTAAATCAACATAGTTATCCTTAAATCCTCTTAATTGAAAATAATGTGCTTATAAAAATAAGTCAAGGTTGTGCGATAGCACATTCATTTTAACCTTGAATTGATTTTATAAAGCACATTACAATTCTATTTTTTATATCGTTTTTATAAATACTTATTATACTTGTAAATAATAATATTATATCTCCCATAACTATAAACCAACTTTGATAATATGAGTAATATAGCCCATATAATATACCTGTTGTTATTCCAGATATTCTTACTAATTTCATATTATTTTGCCATAAGCAATATGTTCTAATAATTGATCCTATTGTTGGTAATATAGATATAAATCCATTCCATGTATATATACCATTTCCAATAATTATACTCTCAAATATAATAAGTATTAATAAATATATCCTTTTATTTATCTTTTCACTTTGTATAAATATAAAAGTTCTTATAAAATTAACTATACTTAATACTGCTCCAGTAAATGCATTTATTATGAATCCATATATTGCTTCAAATAAACAATTGAGTGATTGAATAAACAATGATTTCTTTCTATCTTTTATGCATATACTTAAAATTAAAGCTATAAAAGCCAATATGCTAAATATCATAGTACATTCTCCCTTTTATTTTTTCTTATTCTAACATAAGTTGACAAAAAAATAAAGCATATAATAAATTAAATTATCATATGCTTATTTACTCTATTATTCATCTAACATTAATTTTGTTTTCTTATCTTTTAATCTTTTCAATTGTTCCTTTTCTACTTGTTTAATACTCTTTTCTGGTGTTGGTAAATCTTCTGGCATTGTTCCTCCAATATCTTCTATTGCCTTTCTTACCTTTGCTCCAACCTCATAATGTGTTGAAGTCGCTTTACTACAATTATGTATCTTATCTTTTTTTAATTTTTCCTCTGTTTGAGATATTCTAAATAGATTAGCAATTAAATAACAAGCATATCTTGATAATTCATAATCAACTACTTTCTTCTGTAATGCACCCGCTTCAATGATTTTCCTGACCTCAGGAAAATCGTCTTCTATATCTCTTCCACTATTTTGACATGCTAGTTTCGCTCTATCTATTACTTTAGCAAAATTTTCCCATTTTTTATATTGTAAAGCTCCACTTAACTCTCTAGCACTCCAATATTCAGTTCCATCTTCTCTAATCTTTTTTATCTCTTCAAAATTTTTATATTCTTCTGCTTTTAAATTACTCAATATTATCATCTCCAATTTTTAAGTTTTTATAATTGTGTCAAACATTTGTTTATTGTTCAAGCGTTTTTAGATAAAAATTAATTTTTTATAATAAAAAAGCCCAGAACTTAATCTAGACATTTTCTATTATTTTCAACTTATTTACAGTTTTTCTCAGTCCTATGTATTTTCCTTTTACAGATATATCCGCAAAATTAGTTAAACCAATTATTTTATTTTTGTTATGTATATCTGTTTCTTTATAAAAAATTTGAATTCGAATGTTAAAATTCTGAAAGAATATTCAGAGCAAAAAATTTATTATTGTAAATAACAAAAATCTATAGTATACTATATTTAGTAAAGGAGAGAATATAAATTGAATAATTTAGAAAAGTATGAATATTGGATACAATATGCAAATTATGATTTAGAAACAGCAGAAGCAATGCTAAAGTCAAAAAGATATGTATATGTAGCATTTACTTGCCAACAAGCAATTGAAAAAGCAGTAAAAGCATTGCATGTATTATATATAGGAAATGAAGCACCTAAATCTCACAATATATTATATGTATTTGAGTTGATATTTAATAATGAAGAATACTGTAACAATATAAGTGATGAGCATTTTGAAGAAGATAAAGAAAAATATAAACCACTTTTTACAACATTACATTCCTATTATATTGCAGAACGATATACTGATTATAAAAGGCAAGTAAGTGAATCATTAGGTGAAGAAAATAGTAAAGATTTATTGGATAAAACAAAGGAGGCATTTAAATGGTTAGAATCTCTAAAACAATATTGGAATTAATAAATAGATACATAGAAGAATTATCAAAAGATATAGTTATTGATAAAGTAATATTATTTGGTTCTTATGCAAAAGGAACAAATAATGAAGAAAGTGATATAGATATAGCTATATTTTCAAAAGATTTTAGAGAAGAAACAAAAATAGAAAATATGTCATTTTTATTAATAAAGACATCAGGTTTAGGAATTGATTTGCAACCACAAGCATTTACAGTAGAAGATTACCAAAATCCAGAAGGAGTGGTTAAAGAAATATTAAATACAGGAATAGAACTAAAAGTAGCATAAAAACGGTATTGCAAGAAACAGACTTGACTAATTATGTTAATTAAAGTAAAATATAATAATTATAATATAAATTGTTATATTGCGAAAGGAGATATTGTGATGGAAAATAACAGCTTAGGGAGTAAAATAATCCAAGCACGGATAGAAAGGAACTTATCACAGAGAGATTTAGCTAGATTATGTGATATGACTCAGACACAAATATGTAGACTTGAAAATGGAGAAAATAAGCCACATTTAAAAACATTAGCTAAATATGATTTTTTTACACAGTACCACGCAAGGTATTTTTATTAAAAACTTAATAGAAAAAATCAAAATTAATAATCTAAAAGGCTTGTCCTTTTATGTGTTCCCAGTGTTCTTTATGAGCACTTTCCTGCGTAAACATTAAGTTTGCAAATATTACATTTCAAAAATGCTTCAAAATCATTACATTGTTTTAAGAAATTAAACATTTATAATAATAGTATGGAAGAGAAAAAAATTTCTCTTCTTTTTTGTAATCATTTTAATATATTGTAATCAGGAGGAGAAGCATGGAAAATGATTTTAAAATAAATGCTTATTTTAATGATGAAGGAGAAGATTTAGATATACTATTATCTGTTTATCTAAGTAATTTATTAGATAAGAAAAGAGTTTAATGCTTAAAACAAATTAGAAACAGAATTCATTGACTTGTGATTATACTAGAGTTACAATTCTTACATGAATTCAGATTTTTTTATCAAGCATAGGAAGGAGGAAGAATGCTTGAAAAAATAAAGATTTTTAAAGTAGCAATATATATAAGATTATCTAAAGAAGATATGGATAGAGGAGACAATGATAGTGAAAGTGTAAAAAATCAAAAAATACTATTATATGGCAAATGCTGGGAATAGTGTAGGTGTTATAAAAAATTATCTTAATAGACATCAAATACCAACTGCTAATGGACTAAGATACAATAAACCATCTTTTTGGGAAAATAAAACAGTAAAACAAATTCTAACAAATCAGGTATATTGTCGGAACTACAGTGCAAAACAAAAGGAGTAGAATTAGTTATAAAAATAGGAAATTAAAGGCAAACCCACATGTACTAGACTTATTAAGATACAAAAGATGTAGTGAATTAATGTTAATAAACTAAAGAAAGAAAGTCAAAAAAATATAGTAATTTTGGCTTATTAAAGTTGAACTTTAATAAAAATTATAGTAAACTAAATGTAGTTTAAATCAAGGAAAAATCAAATAAATTATAACTTAGAGCTTAAAAATATTGAAATCTAGGGAGTTCCCCAGCGAAAAAACTCATACCATTTTGATTTTTCACTTGCAATTTGTGACCTTTTATGATACAATAACTAGCGATATTGTTTAGACTTATTTAAGAGGAGGTGCATTTAGATGCCAAACATAAAATCAGCTATAAAAAGAACTAAAATCATTGAGAAAAAAACATTAAGAAATAATATGATTAAATCTGAATATAGAACAGCCATAAAAAAATTTGAAGCTGCTATAGAAGCTGGAAATGCTGAAGAAGCACAAAAGCTATACAGCGAAGCCACCAAACAAGTAGACATGGCGTGTTCAAAGGGCGTTATAGTTAAAAATACAGCAGCAAGAAAAAAATCTACGATGTCTAAAAAATTGAATAGTATGAACTAAGCATGAGAAATCGTCATTTATGACGATTTCGCTTGCTTCATAAAAAGGGCGTTATAGTTAAAAATACAGCAGCAAGAAAAAAATCTACGATGTCTAAAAAATTAAATAGTATGAACTAAGTGTAAGAATTAAAAATCCCCCTTTGGGGGATTTTTAATTCTTTAAGACACTTAGTGCCAATTTTAGATCATTCCAAAAATCAATTTTCTTAGTCTCATCTCTTAGAAGGGCTGCTGGATGCCATGTTGGAATATAAGTTATACCTTTTTTCTCTATAATTTTCCCTCTAGAAGCTGTTATTCTGTATTCATCTCCTAAGATATTAGTTAGTGCTATTCTTCCTAGCAAAACTATAACTTTTGGTTTTACCAGCATTACTTGATTTCTTAGATAATTAATACATGCTACTGCCTCATCTGATTCAGGATCTCTATTATTTGGTGGTCTACATTTTACTATATTAGCAATATATACTGCTTCCCTTTTTATTCCTAGTCCTATAAAAGCCTTGTTCATAAGTTGCCCTGCTTTTCCGACAAATGGTATTCCTTGTATATCTTCATCTGCTCCTGGTCCTTCTCCAATTAGCATTAATTCCGCTTCTTTATTCCCTGTGCCAAATACTATATTCCTTCTTTTATTACATAGTTTGCATTTGTTACAATCTTTTATTTCTTCTTCTAATTCTTCCCAATTATCATACATATAATTACCACCTATAATACACAATTCTCTAATAATTTTATTTTTTCTTTTTCTCTTGTATCTATTTTTGCTTTAACTCCTATTGGTATTACTGTTTTCCTTGCAATGTGTCCAAAGTTATTTGATTTTATTATTGGAAATTTATATTCTTCTCCTATTGTGTCTAAAATTATTTTTTCAAGTGATATTTCACTTTCATATGCACCTATCCATATTCCTTTTATTTTGTCAAATACTCCATTTTGTTTCATATAATATAAATAATTACTTGCCATTCCTGCTGGGGATTCATATGCAAATTCTTCTATAAATAATATTTTGTTTGTAAAGTCTATTTTATATTTTCCAGCTACTAGATGTGATACTAGACTCAAATTTCCACCTACTAATATACCTTCTGCTTGTCCTTCTTTTATTGTATTATATTCGTCTTCACTATTTCCTAATTGTAAGTTCCCCTCTATAAATCTTTTTATTATTTCCTGTCTTGAATATTTTTCTATTCCATCTTCTGTACTTGCAAGTGAACCAAAGTTTGGACCATGAAATGTCACTAGCCCTGTTTCTGAGTATATAGCATTTACTATAGATGTTGGATCACTATATCCACAGATTATTTTAGGATTTTTCTTTATTTCTTCATAGTCTAAATAATCAAAGACCGCATTTACATTGTATCCTCCACATGCACAAAATATTGCCTTAACTTCTTTGTCCTTAAACATTTCATTAAAATCTTTTGCTTTGTTTTGTGCTGTAGTTCCATATCCTAATTCATTGTCTTTTAAGTATTTCCCCAACTTTACTTTTAATCCTAAATGTTTAAAAAAGCTAGTTGAGCTTTCTATGTCTATTTTTCTTTCTTCTGTTATTGGCTCTGAACTACTTACTACGCCTATTGTATCTCCCTTTTTTAATTTATATGGTAACATATATATATCCTCCTTTATAATGAATAGTGAATAATGAATAGTGAATGGTGAATAATTATTCATTATTCACTATTAGCTATTCATTGTATGCATTAGTATTGCACATACATATTATCCCTGTATTTCTTCCTGATTTTTCTTTGTCAACTCTGTAGGAATGAAATTTATCTGAATTGCATACTGTACATAATCCACAATCTATTATGTTGTCTTCTTTTAATCCCATTCTTAGCATTGTTTCTTTATTTATTAATACTGTATCTATATTGTATTTTTGCTTATTGTTTTCTTTACTTCCTTCTGATATTATTTCATTTATATTTCGTAAATATTTGAATTTTTCATAAAATTTTAATGATAGCTCCTCATCTACTTCGAAGTGACATTTCCTTATGCTTGGTCCTATACAACATATTATATCTTTTGGATTACATTCATAGTTATCCACCATGTTTTCCACAGTTTTCTTTGAAATTAATTTATATGTACCTTGCCAACCTGAGTGTGTGTTTGCAATTACTTTTTTTACTGGGTCAAAAAATATTATATCAATACAGTCTGCTATAGATATTGATAGTATTTTGTTTTTCTTGTTCGTAACTATTGCATCAACATCTTTAAAGTCTTTTGTGAATATTCCCGCTTCTTCATTTTCTATACATTTAACTATGTCTGTGTGTGTTTGATATGGTCTATAAATATTTTTGTAGTCCAGTTTTAGCGCATTGCATAGTTTTTTATAATCTTCAATTATTGGTTGTTGCTTTGGGCACATGCAATGTGCACCTGTACATATTTGATCAGATAATATTTCATCAGTAACTCTATCATTACTTCCAATGTCTATAGGTTTTAAACTTATTGCATGTTTTACAATTTCTTCATATTCTAATAGCTTTATAAATTGCAAATATGAAATTCCATTGTCTTTTTTTATTACATAATTTTCCATTTTTCTTCTTTCTGCCCCTTATATATTTTACTATAATTTAACTTTATTTTCAATTTTTAGCTATATCCTTTCTTTCACAGTCGATTACTAATCGCCCCTGCATTCTCTCTACTATTTTTAAATACTGTTCTTGGTCTTTGTATTATTTCTGTAATATGATTAAATTTCCCTGTAAAGAATTTTGTGTATTTTTAAAATTCATAGTGTTTTATATAGTTATATTTATTATTCCCTGTATTGAATCCACAGATAGATTTATAGTTACAGTAATCACAGCCTGTCTTTTTGTCTTTATAATATGGTGATATACTAATATTTCCTTCGAATATTTCTTTTGATATTTCTTTTATTGTTTTTATTGTATATTCTTGTAATTGTTTGAATTCTTCTATACTTGCACATGATGATTTTGCCTCACTTATGTTGTCTTTACTGTCTATATATACAGGTACAAGGTTTGATGCACCCTTTTCTAGTTCTTTGTCCATCTTTCTAATTATGTTTATATCTGATATTATTATACCTTTCATTTTGAATTGCTTTTTTATTTGTTCTTCTATTTCTTGTTTTGTTGTATTTTTGTTTGCTTTTATGACTGGCTCTATTAGATTAAAGTATAATACTCCAGCTGGCATGAAGTCTTCTATTTTTGTTACTGCATCTATATATGTTAATAATTGTATTTGTAGTCCTGCCATTACTTCGTCTAGATTTATGTCTTTTACAGATGATTTATAGTCTATTATTCTTACATATTGCCCATCATTTGTTTTTAGTACATCTACTCTGTCTATTTTTCCTGTGATTTCTACTTTTTTACCATCATCTAGCTTTATTTCTATTGCTGGATATCCTCCTACTTTTCCAAATTCTATTTCATGTCCCCAAATTTCAAAGTCACTTTTTTGTATACTTTCTACTATATATTTCATTGATTTTATTAATACTCTTGTTAGTCTTGATGTTAATGTTCTAAATTTTGCACTACTTGTGAATATATAATTTTTGTTTAGTTTTAGCTTCTCTTCTATGATTTCTTTTACTATTCTCTCTAATTGTTCTTCTGTTATTTCTTTTATGTTTATTCCTTCATCTTGTATTTTTCCAAAAAATGTATCTATTGTTTCATGCATAAATGTACCTGTATCTATGTTTTGAATCTGAAATGTGTCTTTTTCGTTTATGTTTAGACCATATTTTAAGTAAAATGAGAATGGGCATTTCTTATATTGTTCTAACCTAGAGATACTTGTAAATATTGTATCTCCATACATTTTTTGTAAGTTTTCCTTTGTTATTTTTTCTGGCTGATTTGTATAGTTTTCTGCTTTTATTGCTTTTTCAAGCCTTTCTCTCCATTGTTCATTTTCATAATATATTTTATATATTTGGTTCCATATATGATTTATTTCTTTCCCATCTTGTTTTTCTCTTAATTTTACAAGTAATTTCTCAAATGTTGCTTTTTGGTTTGTTATTATGTCTTGTTTTTCTATTATGTCACTTTGCTCTTGCAGGTTTGGAAATATTTTTTTTATTTTATATATTAATGTTGATGGTTTTAATGCATTTCCATCATTTGATGTCGACGTATATGATAGGTATAACCTTTCTTCTGCTGTTGTGAATGCTTTATATATATTGAAGTTTTCTTCATATATGTTTTCTTTAGTAGTTTTGGCAAGTACTATGCCTTTTTCCTTTAAGTTTTCTCTGTCATTGTCGTTTATAAAGCCCTCTTCTCTATTTGCACTTGGAAATATTCCATCATTTAATCCTATTATAAATGCTATCTTTGTCTTTTTACTCCTAGACCTGTTTACATCTCCTACTACTATTTGATCTTGTGATACTGGTATTGTTCCTAAGTTGTTTTCACTAAATGCTATTTTAATTGTTTGCGAATATTTGTCAAAGTTCATTTGTTCTTCGCCAAATATTAATACTATTTCATCTAATATTTCCATTAATAAATTCCATGATGATATATATTCTGTTCTTATTTCTTCTGCCTTTTCTTTTAGTTTGTTTTTAATTCCATTTTCTATTAAGAATTCATATAATGCTTTTGTTATTTGTATAACTGTTTTTTTATTTTCTAGTTTATTTTTAAAGTCTAATAATGGCTGTACAATTATTTTTCTTATTCTATTAAGTTCTTTTATGTCTTCTTCTCCTATTGTCCAGTCTCTACTATACCATTTATTATATTTTATTCCCCAATGTCTTGCATAATTTTCAATCTTGAATATTTCTTCATCTGTTATATCACAGAATCCAAGTTTTATATAGTTTATTACTGCTTCGAAACTCCAGTTTTTCGCAAATATTTCTAGTATTGCTAATATGTATTTTATTAATGTGTTTTGACTTAAGTCTTTCTTTTTGTCTATAAATACTGGAATATCATATTTATCAAATATGGCTTTTACAAGCCCTGCATAGTTTTCTACATTTTTTGTTATTATTGATATATCTTTGTATCTAATTCCTTCATCTCTCACTATTTGAGTTATTTCTTCTGCGATATGCTCTATTTCTGAATATGAGTTTGCTGATAAGAATAGATTTATATTATTTATTTGCCCTGTATATCTATTATATGGCGTTTTATATAGATTGCCTTCTAAGTGCTTTAGTTCATTATTTTTAAATCTATAACATTTGTCTAGATATATTGAATTTTCTATTTGTATTCCATTTGAATTTGCTAAGTCGATTATTTTCGATACTGTCTTTTTGTTTGTGTAAAATATGTCATTTTCTTTGTTTTGACTTTGTATTAATGAATCTGTGCATATAGTAATGTTTATCTGTTTTGCCACTTCTAATAGCTTTAACATTACTTTATATTCTTGTGGTGTAAATCCTACAAATTCATCTATATATATTATGGTGTTTTTGAACATGTTTGTATATGTTAACTGATTCGCAAGTATTGTTAGTTTGTCATTTTCGTCTATATAGTTGTCTTGTATTCTTTTTTCAAATTTTATATATATACATAATATATCTTGTAATTTACTTTTTAAGTATATGTCATCTTCTTTTTGAATTGCATTTTCTATATCTTGTATTGTTATTGAGTGTGTTTTAATTTCTGTTATTAATCTGGAAATTATGTCTATGTTTTTGGCAGATTTTCCTAATAATTTTAGGTCTTTTTTATTTTTGTCTAAAATGTCATATATAATCATTGATTTTCCATATGCTGATAGGTCTGTTTTTATTACTCCTCCAATTTCACTTTTTACTCTATATGCCATTCTATTAAATGTTAAAACTTCTGCATTTATTACTGAGTCTTGCTTAACTGTTTCTAATAACTTTGTTTCTAGGGTAAATGAGAATTGCTCTGGTGTTATAATATATATTTTTTCTTCTTTTTCTATTAGTTTACTGATTTCTTTTAAGATATATTCACTTTTTCCCGTTCCTGATTTTCCATATATTAATCTTATACTCATATTTTATGCGTCTCTTTTCCAATAAAATAAGTATTGCTGTGCTAGCCCCGCTAGGCTTGAATACTTGTCCTTTGCCAATTTTTGTAAGTCTTTTTTGGATACTTTTTCTTCATCTTGATTGTGAATGTATAAATCATTCATTACTCTTCTTACCCAAACATCTATTGGGAATACTTCATATCTTTTTAGTGAAAATAATAGTATACAGTCTGCTACTTTTGGTCCTATTCCTGGTAGTGTTAATAGCTTTTCTCTCACTTTTTCTGTATCCTTTTCATTTTTTAGTTCTTCTAAGTTCATTTCTCCATTTAAAAATATTTGTGTGGTTTCATATATTCTTTTATCTCTAAAGCCTAATCCTAATGCCCTTAAGTCTTCTATACTTGCTTTACTTAATTCTTCTATATTTGGAAATGTATAATAACTTTTTTCATTCCATTTTATTTCATTTCCATATTTTTTACTAATTCTTTCTATTATTCCTTTTATTCTTGGTATATTATTGTTTGCTGAGATTTCAAATGATATTATTGTTTCCCATAAGTCTTGGTTTAATATCCTTATTCCTTCTCCATAATTTATACTTGTTTCTAAATATTCATCTATATTTGATAGTTTCTTTTTTATTTCTTCGTAATTTGTTTCCAAGTCAAAATATTCTTTGCATATTTCATCTATATTGCCTTCACATATTCCTTTAAAGATTATATTATTTCCATCCTTTTTTACATTTAATACATTATTCTTAAATACTCCAGTGTATGATGTATCTTCTTCTTTATTCCACCTAAAACATTGCCCACATTCAAATATGTGCTTTGGTTCAAATGATTTCACGTTTTCTAATATATATTGCTGTTCTTTCATTTTTATTTTTTCCTTTTCTCTTTTTTATTATTTTAGCATATACCTTATTGTAAATCAATAGGGACTGCCAATAGGGACGGAGAATTCTGGCAATATTTTGCCAGAATTCTCCGTCCCTAT
>CAPYID010000019.1 GCA_948739805.1 uncultured Clostridia bacterium
TTTCTGCTTCTTCATAATTGATTGATATTTCTTTTGTATCTTTATCATATACATATCCTAAACATCCATTATATCCAATTAATTCTCCCCTTTTTTGTTTCATTTGTAATCCTAGTTTTACATGTGAAGAAATATTCTCGCTTTCTTGTTGTGCCATTGCACTTAATACTGTTAGCATGATTTCTCCTGATATTTCTAAAGTATTAATTCTTTCTTCTTCAAAATAAATAGCAATTCCTTTTTCTTTTAATCCTCTTACATATTTTAAAGTGTCTACTGTGTTTCTTCCAAATCTTGATATTGATTTTGTAATTATCATATCAAATTTGTTATTTGTTGCATCTTGCATCATTTTCATAAAGCCATCTCGTTTGTAGTCTAAAGTTCCTGTTATACCTTCATCTGCATAAATGCCAACATATTTCCAATCACTATTTGCTTTTATTTTTTCTTCATAATACTTTAACTGAGAATTGTAACTGTTTATTTGTTCTTCTTTTTCTGTACTTACTCTTGCATAGGCACATACTCTCAAATTTCCTTTTATTTCTTCTCCTGTTGTTCTATTAATTCGACCTTTTTTCTTCTCTATAACTTGTACTTTCAAATTTAACCTCTCTTTCTCAAGTTTAGAGAATCTTTATGTGCTTATTATACATCAAAATATTAAATTTTCAAATACCTATATGAGTTAAATTATATTCTTGTAAAATGCTTTGTTTTAATTCTAAATATCTCTTTTCTTTAATTAATCCTGCATTAAATGTTTTGTTTAATATTGCTATTTTTATACTGCAATTAAAAATATGCTCATTTAGTTTAATGTTTTTCGTATTATCAAATTTGATTTCGTACAACATAAAAATCCTCCTTAACTTGAATTAAACTTCAAAAAATGCAACAGAAAAAGCCAGCCGTGCTAGCTTCGACTGACTTAAATGTTTTACATTTTTTGATAATACAATTATATTATGGTGTTCTATAAAGTTCAATTCCCGTTTTTTTCCCTTTTTTCTATTAAAATTTATAAAGTATTGATTTCTAGGTAAGTACACTAAGTGTACTTGCATAAAATTTTTTAAAATTTATTTTTATAATCCTTATTTGTGCGTTCACTTAGTGTACTTATTCCTATTTTTTTTAATTCTCTAGTTCACTTGGTGTACTTTTCTTTTAAATTTCAATCAAATTCAAGTACACTTGGTGAACTAATTGCTGTATTTTTATAGAATTTAGTACATTTAGTGAACTTTCGCACTCTAATAGGCATTTTTTAGTGGTTCATTCGGTGAATTTTTACATCAAATCTGCTTAAAATTTTTGTTCTTTTATTAACTCTTGAAGGCTTGCCCTTCAATGTGTATAAGCGATGTGTGAACACTCGCTTTCCTGCCCTCAATTTTTAATTGAGGTAAACAGTCATTAAATTTCCAAATCGTTCAATTCTCTTACTAATAAATCTTTTAATTCGTTACTGATTAAATAATTTAAATTATCAAAAACTTCCATTAATATTATTTTTATATCTGTATGGCTTTTAAATATGTTTCTTATACTATCAATTTCTTTTGTAAAGGGAAGCCTTTTATCTAAAAATGTATATAATATATCTATACATTTTTGAACTTTGTTAGGATTTATCTTATCTATGCATTCTATTATACGACTATCTTGTTTTATAATAGGATAATCTTCTACTGTTATAGCCTCTATTATAAATTTATATAATAATTTTTCTACTTGTTCTTTATCATATTTAATGACTTCATCTAAAAGTTCATTACTTGAACATAAGCAGCCCCACCCATCTGTTAAAAATACAAAAAGTTTAACTAAAAAAAATATATATTTTCCTAAATTGCATTCCTTTATTAAAAATACAAGTTCTTTTACTTTTTCTTGGTTACTCCTCAATGTATAACTATCAGAAATTATTTTTTCCATAGTTGAATCAATAAGTTTCTCTTTTTTCTCTATAGATATTGTACCATCACTCAAAAATTTTTTTATTTGACTATATTCATTTGGTTCTGGAGAATTTAATTGATAATAAAATATCATTTCATCTATATCATTAAATTCCACAGTTTCTTCCTTTATTTTCTGCTTATCGTAATTATTTTGATAATTATCCTTATATTTGACTATTTTCTTTTTATCTAACAATTCGATGGCCTTTAAATATAATTCATCATCAAATATTGTAATTGTACCTTCATAATTATTTAAAATTTCTTCATAATATTCTTTTAATTCGCTTGCTAATTTATATTCATTTTTATTTTTTAAATAATTGTATGCATTAATAAAATATTCAACATCAGAAGATGTAATATTACCTGTATAATTATATATAAGATTTAAAAAGTATCTAATTAAAGGTGTTTTTTCTAAACAAATACTTTTACTTATTTTATACATATAATATTGTCTATCTTCCAAAAAATCTCTATCATATGTTTCTAAATTGTTAAGTTGATCTATATAAAATAATATATATTCCCTTGAATAATAATTATTAAGAAATTCTAGATATTCATCTACTGCACCAGAAATATCTTTTCCATCAGTTCTCTTTTTTATTTCAATAAGATAATCATATAATCTTATAACTCTATCTTCATTCTTTTTTATTTTATTTAATGTTGTTGTTAAATCATAGATAGATATTTCTTTATGATTATAATATGATATCAATAATTTTATAGCATCTTTATACAATTCACTCGCTTGTTCATCTCTAATATAAGAATACCCTAGACAAGCAATTTTCAAATATGTAGATGCAATATCAGTATAATATCCTGATATATTATTTTCAGTATAATTCTTATATACTGTATCAAAAAGTATAGCTTGATTGTCTTTGCTTTTTATATTATTAAGCATATCTAATATTTTGTTTTCTGTAAAAGGTCCCATTTTTGCACCCATTAAGAATCCTGTAGCATTTGATGCATTTTCTAGAAAAAATTCCAAAACTTCTTTAAGTACATTTTTATCCTTAATATATCCTAATATGTCTCCTATAGAATCAATCATATAATCAAATAGTCCTGATGCATCTACGATTCTACCTTGAGATGAAAAAATATATGAGTTATTAAAAAATTCCTTTATCCATACCAATATATTATTATCAATAGGCTCTTTTTTCTTCATCGCTTTGTATGTTTTACATATTAACTTGTACCAATTATGAATATAAGAATCCGTATAATTAGGTATTTTTCTTTGAAAATCATTAATTTCTTCTATACTAGCATATTTTAAGCAGTATACTTTATTTCCAATATCATTATGAAAGAAATTTTTTTCATTAATTATATGTTTATCTAATACTTCATATACAGTTCCATAGTTTTGAAACATTTTCAAGTATTTCTTATCTTCAATTTTGTTTTCATCCAAATCATATTTTTTAAATTTTAATTCTTCTTTTATGATTTCTATAATATTTTTACCAAAACTTTCTGAATTTGGTACAGGCTTTGCTATATTTATAAAGTTTTCTATATTTCCATTTATAATTTGATATCTTATTATATATCTAGTAACATCTTTTATATCATTTTTTTGTTCTTGTTTATACTTTAATATGTAAGGCATCCAGTTAATTGATATATTATTATTATCACAATAATATAATAAAGCCAACCCCATATCAAGTTTTAAAATAGGCTCTTCATCTGTTGTGTATAGTATGCTATGAATTTTCTCATATGAGAATTTTTTAGCATAATATTGACAAATACTATCATATTCAAATTCAATATTATCTTTTGCATACCATATCATATTCTTTACTAAATCATATTCAATAATCTTATCTGGAGTAACTTCTATATGTTTTAATGAGTTAGCAATAATTTTTAAAACATTACTAACATGTGAATAATATCCATTTAAATAACTTTCATATATAAAATCATAATTACATTTAGATATAATTTCATTATATTTTTCTGCATCATATAAAATTTGAAAATAGGTATTATATATTTTTGTAGCAAATATATCCTCTTTTTCCATCAACCAATCTGCTAATTTCCTATAGCATAAAATTTTAATATTACTTCCTTCACACTTTATTTTATCTAATAAAAATCTTCTAAAACTTTCGTGATAAATTGTATATGAGTTATCAGTAAATATACTTTTTAATATAGGTAAATATCTATTAATCTTACTTTGTATTACCTCTTCCGAATAACCAGTAATTTGATTTAATTCTTGAACATTTAATGTCATGTATCCATTTATCAATAGAGATATTATGTCTTGATTAATATCAACATTTGTTAATAGATAATTATAATAACTATTTATATTATCATTTATACTATCTAAAAATTCTAAATTACTATCATTTTTTATATTATTCAAAATTGTTCTTATATATAGTGGATTTCCATTTGCTTTATCACATATCTTCTGATAAAGATTTTCATTTAAATTTAATCCTAATTTTTCTGATAATATTATTGTTTCATTTTTTGTAAATCTTGGCATTGCTATTTTCTTAAAACCACATTTTAAATATGTATCTATCTCTTCTATTGGCTGTGAAACTATAATAACATTACAATTTTTTTTTGATATACTAATTATCTCATTTTTTACTTCAGTTATCTCTTTTGACAATTCACTTGAATGAATTGAAAATTCTCTATCTATGTGATCTAATCCATCAAAAATAAAGGTTATTTTTTCATTATTCTCTTCAAGAAAATCAAGTATTTCTTGAAGAGAACTACCATATAAATTAGACATTTTCTCGTATCCATAATAATTTATAAGTTGCTTTTTTATATTTGAAATCATAACATTTTTATTTACCCTATCTTTTATAGAAAGGTCTTGTATATTCCTAAAGAAAGTATACCTAATATATTTTACATTATTGGGTTTAAAAATCTTATTTATCATATTTTGTACGAGCCATGACTTTCCTATACCAGGTTCTCCTACTATGCATATATTATTATGTATATTTTCAAAAATATTTGAGTATAGCTCATCATTCATAATATTATATTCATTTTCAATTCTAAATGATTGAGGCAATTCTTTATATGTTACTATCAAGCCTATTATATTTATTAGTTTTCTATTAGTAATTGTAGAATCTATTTCCTTACTTTTAAGTCTTAAATTTCTAAATTCAAAAGCTAATTTTTTTAGTGCATCTTCAAATGTAATGTTTTCATTGGGATACAATCCTATACCTAAATAATTAAGCTTAGATTCTATTTCTTTTTCTAATTCACCTAATTTATCTGTTTCAAATGAAGCATCAAAGTAATCTGGAATTACAATAATATTATCTGTATTATCATAAACAATTTTAGTATTGTCTATCTTAAAAATTTTAGAATTTTCAAAAATTTCATTTTGAACATTAGGTATTAGAAAGTCTCCTAAATACTTTCTATTTGTTATAAAAACAGGAATTATATCATCACTTTGATTATATAAAGCCTTTGGCACATTAAAAATTCCTGTATCACTTTCAAAATGTACTTTTTCTAAATTTTCATTAGTTTTATTATGCTTTACTTGCATTTTATATTTTTTATTTTCTATTTCAAGTATGATATCATCTAATTTATCTTTATCTTTTTCTTTGTAATCCAATATCATTTTAAATTCTTTTCTTGCAGTTAATAGAGTCAATGCTATATTTATAGCCACAAGATCTTGATATTCATATCCATAATTAAAATTACTCATATCTATATCCTCTCTTTTAATCAATTTAAATTATCTATTGCATCTCTAATATTAATAAATTGAACTTGCTGATTAAACACAGATAAATCAATATACCTGTTCTTAAATTGTTTTTCTTTTATTAAATTATTTAACCATTTAATAATATTATTTTTTATAAAATCATTATTATCATCGTCTTCAACTCTAAAATGCCATCCCAGTAAATTCGTATCTTGTATAAATTGCTTCGTCTTAGATTTAAATTGAAATTTCTTATTTAGACTACTATACAAGTCAAACCATATATCATTTTTACTTATGCTAATAGTTATATAGCCTACTATTTGATTATACTTCCAAACATTCATTGGAAAATATGCATCTTTTATAGATTCTATTATTTCCTTATTTACATTACTAAAATTATTTTTAAAATAATTTTTCCATCTATTATTGAATATATCTTCTTTCATTGAATAAATTGGTACTTCAAAAATTCTCACTTGTTTCATATTACATCTTTAATCCTATCTTCACATTCTTGACTCATAAATCTCCTCATATCTGCTAAGATAATAACACAAAATCCAATAATTTACAATTTTTTTACTAATTTTCTATAATATGCCAATGTTACAGAACAAATGTACTATTTTTCGTTAAAACTATTGATTTTTTGTATATTTTTGTTATAATAAATCTTACAAGAAAGGATGTTTGATATATGCAAGAATTATTAAATATTTTAAATAGTACTAAAAATAGCCTTGATAACTATTATGAAGTACACAAAGATGAAAATTTTTATAACAGGAGAAATACTCCTAAAGATTATCTTGAATGGATTGATAAGAAGACTAAAATTATAATGAATTCTCCAGAATTTATAGAAAAATCAAAAGAATATATCGTTCGTGGAGATGTAGTTTGGGTTGAATTTGGATTCAACATAGGTGAAGAATTTAGTGGTAGACATCCTGCTGTAGTTTTAAAAAATGGTGGGAAGACATTGCTTGTTTTACCTATTACAAGTAAGCAACCCACAGAAAAACAACTTGCTAGCAAAACTTATATTGAACTTGGTAAGATATATAATTTTAAAGCAATGAAAAGATGGGTAAATATATTTAACATTAATCCTATAAGTATTGAAAGAATAGATTTTACAAAGAAAAAAGGAAATATTAAGGGAGTTGATTTAGATAATATATCAAAAGCATTTTTAGATTCTGACCTTTTTAAATATAGACCTTCTAAGAATAATTAATTATTTTTCAGAATTTTGCATAAAATTCTTGATTTTTACATAAAAATATAGTATCATTTAATTAATAGGAAATCTATTTAATTAGATGACTGAGAAGGCTCATTTCGGTGAGCAGTTATGATTTAGAATGTAGCTTATATAGAAATATATGAGCTACAGTTTTTTTGCGTAAATTTCAAATAATTCACGAGAGTTTCCGGCATATTTAATTCCCATATTACGAAAATTAGCAGTTTTTCGTAATAAATATTTTTATATTACGAATTTTTCAGTTTTTTCGTAATATAACTTTTATAAGTAACTTGCTATATCTTCAAATGTATCATATCCACTTTCACTATTGATATGTCCTGCATTTGGTATTAAGACTTTTTCTGTTGCAATCGTATCCGCAAATTCTTTTTCTACTTCATATTTTACATATGGGTCATTATCTGAATAGAAACAAATAATTTCATTTGCATATTGTTTTACATCTTCTAAGTTATTAAAATACATTGTTCTATTTACTGTATCGTATTCTTCATTTATTCCTAAATAGTTGTTAAATCCACATACAAATATTAATTTTTTAACTTTTAATTTATTCTCTACTAAAAATTTGCAAACAAATACTGGTGCAATACTATGTGCTATTATTGTTGTATTTTCATTAATTAGTACTAAATCTAAATAGTATTTTAATAATTTACTCCAATTTGCATAATTTTGATAACCAACTCCTATTGGAAATTGTGGCACATATACTTGTTTTCCATCATCTTCTATAAAATCATGCAACCAACTAAACCAATTTCCAAATGGACTTCCAAAACTTCCATGTATTATAAAATAATTCTTCATTTACTTTTCCTCCAATTTCTTATAATAAAATTTTAAATTTATCTCATGTCCACCATAATACTTTAATATTTTTTGCATTCTCTTATTTTCATCTCCAGTGGCACATGATACTATTTTTATATTTTTATTGTCCTCTCTCAATTTCTCCATTAGCTTAAAGAATACACCACATTTTCTGTATTCTTCTTCAACAAACATTTGTGAAATCCATAGCACTTCTCCATCATTTGCCCAATAGAAATATGAATATAGAATCATACCAACTGGTTTATTATCTATTTCTGCAACTAGACATTGAAATTTAGGTTTATCACAAAAATAATCTTTATCTATATTCAATTCTAATCCTTTTGTTTGTTCTGTATCATTAACATCATTAATAACTCTATTAGCATATAGCAAAAAGTCTTTATGTGATCTATTTGCATGAATTACTTTAATATCGTTCATATATTTTCTCCTATCTATTTTCTTACACTATAATGCACTTGTACTATATCTTCTTTTTCTTTGACTACTTTTTCTAATTTTAATTTATTTTCAAAATAATTACCTTTAAATAGTGGTATTCCCTTATTTAGTACAAATGGATTATAGTTTAGAATTATATTATCTACTATACCTTTTTCCATAAAAGCATTATTTATTGTTGCACCACCAGAAATAAATATTTTTTCATACTTCATTTTTTCGCATACTTTTAAACAATTATCTATTGAATCGCAATATGTAACATTTAAAAATTCATCTTGTTTCTTACTTGTTTCACTTAAAATAATTATATTTATGTTTTTTAAATCATATAAATAATCTTCTCCCCAAGATAATATATTCTCCCAAGTTTTTCTACCCCATATTAGTACATCATATTCTTTTAAAAATTCTATCATTATCTCCCAACCTCTATAAGATAGAAAGTCTTCATTTCCATCATCTGTAGCAATTAAGCCATTAATAGAACATGCCATTTCAATAGTTATCTTCTTCATAATAAATCAATGCCTTTCTTTTATTTTTTCATATATCTCTTTCCAATTATCTACTCTATATAAATCTGTTTTATCGTTTATATTACCTTTACTACTAAATAATATAGTTTCAATTCCTAATTCATTAACTTTATTGCAATTTGTTATAGAATCATCTATAAATAATTTTATTTTTTCATTTTTGCAAACATTTGCTTTGTCAAAATCACAGATTAATTTATCATAGTTAATATTGTTATTTTTTAGTTCTTCAATAGTTGTTTTATATTCGTCAGTATATAAAGTTTTATCTCTTGCTGTAATAACTATTATTTCATGACCTAAAGCTTTGATTTTATCAATATATTCCGCAACTTTTGGTTTGAATGGTGTGTTTGGAATAACTTTATCATAATATTTTTTTGCAAATTCGAGTTCTCGCTCTTTCATTTTCTTTGGTAAATTACTATATGAAATATTATTATCTTTCAAGTATTTTATATCTACATCAAAAAATTCTGCTATATATGGCATTAAATAATCAAATGTATCTGCCATTGTATCATCTATATCTATTCCTATTTTCAATTAATTACATTCTCCTTACTTTTTATTATATTTGTTTTACAAATGCTTTATCTCTATTTTCATCATATCCTAGTTTTCTATATAATTCATGTGCACATTTTCTATGAAAGCCACTAAATAGCCATATTCTTGATATATCTTCTTGTTTTGCTATTTCTTCAACTTTATTCATCAGTTTTGTTGCAATTCCTAATCTTCTATATTCTTCTCTTATTGCTAAATCCCATATAGTTGCATCTTTTCCTGATGGCAATGTTAAAATATTTAAAGTTACTGTTCCTACTAAATTATCATTTATATAATATCCTAATACATGAATATCTTTATTATTTTTAGATATTTTATATAAATTTTGTATTTTCTCATAACTTATATTATTATTAAAAACATCTTTTAATATTTGTTGTAATTGTTCTAAATCTTTTTCCTCTATATTACTTACTATGTTATCTCTTTTCATTTCTTACTCCTACTTTAAATAAATATCTTCTTTAATCTTTTCTTCCTAATTTATATCATAGATTTACAATTTTTCATAGTATTTTGCCAATATTTACAAAACATATTTATCCTTACATTTGCTTAATTGATACAAAATCTCCGATAGAAATAATGTCAAGAGCGAACGATAGTGAGTTTATTTACTCTTGATATTATTTTTATTGGAGATTAAAATTGTTTTTAAAATGTATAGGACAAAAAATAAGCATCAGCACATATCTACTGACACCTAATTCTATAAAGATTCTCTATAACTCATTTAAATAAATTATTTCTAACTCTTGAAGTTTCTAGCTTTACCTTATATCTACTAAGTAACACAACCTATACCTGTTATGCTTACAGTAGATACAATCTTAAATTTTCTAGTATTTCAAACACTTTGCTATATTTTATAAAATTCCATTTATGTGTTTCCACTTACCACTTAAGCAACCACTTTAACTTTCACACCCAAATTTTGATGTTTTTCTTTACCAATTCTGCCTTTATCTTCAAAAGTTATAATCTCTGAAATCATATTAAAATCAAGTATTACCTGTCTTATTTTAGTTGTAGCACTGCAACGCACTCCACATGTGTTGTTTCTCTCTGGTTGCAGTATTATTTGAATGTTGTTTATCGCTTGTAGCAGTATTTTTTATCGCTTGCTTATCGCTCGCATTTGTAAATTTATCTTTGCAATTTATTTCTGTTCCATTTTTACAAATAAATCTTATTGTATAAGGATTTATTGGGCCATCTTCTTGGATTTCTCCTATTACTACTTTATCAATTAAACATTCAAAAACATCCTTATCAAACTTTGGCATTATATCTATGTTTTTAAATAAACTTTTAAACTTGTTTAATCTTATTTTAATACTTTCTGTTCTGTTTGTTTCTTTTAGTAGGCTTTCTATTTTTTGTTCTATTTTTAATAATTCTACATTTAAATTATCAAATTTTTCTGTATATTGTTCTTTATTGATTTTTCCTTCTAAATTTAGTTCTAATAGATTAGCAAGTTTCTTGTTTATTTTTTCTTTGTCTTTTTCTAGTTTTATTACCATTGTTTCTGTAGTATTTTCTTTTAAGATATTTTCTATTTTTTCTAAAAAGTTTTCTACTACTTTTCGATTATCATTACAGAGTATTCTATATCCTTGAACAAAACAATCTTCTAGGATTTCTTCTTGAATTGCTTTACAATGTGGACATTCTTCTTTTCCATGTTTTGCTCTTTTGATACATTGCCATACTGGTTTTGCACAGTTCCTATTTGCATTCCAGTTTCTTCTTGTTAGTAAACTACTACAGAATCCACAATATAATTTACTACTAAAAGGATATTTCTTACTATAGTTATCATTTCTTCTTCCTGTTTCTCTGCTACCTGCTCTTTTCGTTCTTATTTCTTGTACTCTATCAAATAGTTCTTTACTTATAATCGGCTCATGGTGTCCTTTTAAATAATGCTTGTCTGCTTCTCCTAAATTGCTTAGTCTTTTATGTGATATTGGATCTATTGTAAATGTTTTTCCCATTAAGACATCTCCAATATATTTTTCATTTTTTAGTATTCCTCTTATTGTTGATTCGCACCATTTTGTTGCACCCTTCGGAGTTTTTATTTCTTTATTAGTTAGTTCTTTTGCTATTGTACTTGAGCCTACTCCTTCTACATATCTTTCAAACATATATCTTACAATAGTTGCTTCTTCTTCATTTATTGTTATTTCTTTTGTTTCAAGATTGTAGTTATAGCCATAACAACCATTATAGCCAATCAACTCGCCTCTGTCTTTTTTCATTTTCAAACCTAATAATACATGTGAAGATATATTTTCGCTTTCTTGTTGTGCCATTGCACTTAGTAATGTTAATACTAATTCTCCTTGACCTGAACCTGTATTGATATTTTCTTCTTCAAATAGTATGGCAACATTTTTCTCTTTTAGCATTCTTACATATTTTAAAGTATCTAATGTGTTTCTAGCAAATCTTGATATTGATTTTGTTAGTATCATGTCAATTTTTCCTTCCATTGAATCTTGTATCATTTTCATAAAGTCTGTTCTTTTAAAATCTAAAGTGCCACTTATTGCTTCATCTGCATATATCCCTGCAAATTGCCATTCTGATTTGCTATTTATTTTTTCATCATAATACTTTAATTGTGATTGATAACTATTTAATTGCTCTTCGTTGTCTGTACTTACTCTGCAATAAGCACAAACTCTTAGCCTTTCTTTAATTGTTGTTCCAGTTACTCTGTTAATTCTTTCGTTTGTTTTCTCTATGACTTGAATTTCCATTTAAACCTCCATTCCGCCTAGAGATAAAACTTAATAATTTTATATCATTTTTTAGGTAAAAAGTAAATTGAAATTATAAAAATTTGTAATCTTTTAAGATTTTTCTTTTAATTTCTTTTTGTTCCGAATCTAGTATTAAGTTTTCTCTAAACAAATTATTTAAGATTGATAATTCCATACTACAATTTAGCATAGTATTATCTTTTAAACTGTTAGAATCACTAACTTGAATATCATAATCATGTAGCATGAAATTGCTCCTTTTCTTTAAATTTGAAAAAGAAAAAAGAGCTAAGAAAAATTAGTTTTTAATTCTAACTTTTCTCGCTCTCACTTTTTCATGCTACCATTATATTATCGTGTTTTTATAAAATCAATTCCCTTTTTATTCCCTATTTTCTATTTCTGATATAATTTTTAATAAGTACACTTGGTGAACTAAAAATAATATAATTCAAAGCTACAAGTTCACTCGGTGTACTAATACAATTTAGATTTAGTTCACTTGGTGTACTAGAAAAATATAACCAAAGTTCACTAAGTGTATTTGTAAATTTTACTTTATTTACACATTCACTAAATGAACTTTTTTCTAAAAATTAAGTACACTTGGTGAACTAAATCTAAAATATTTTATTAAATTCGAGTACACTCGGTGAACTTTTGCCTAAAATGAGTGAACTTTTTCAAATTTTTAGTTCACTATTTTTAATTTTAACGAAGAATAGCGAGTTTGAGCCAGTTCACCGAGTGAATTTCTACATCATATTTACTTAAAATTTTTGTTTCTTTATTAACTCTTGAAGGCTTGCCCTTCAATATGTCTAGGCATTGTGTTAAACATGCTTTCCTGCCCTCATTTTTAATGAGGTATTTTCTGTTTTAATAGTATTTATGTCTACTTAATTAAATATACTTATCCTTAAATCCTCTTAATTGAAAAAGAATGTGTTTTTAAAATCAAGTCAAGGTTGTGCGATAGCACATTCATTTTAACCTTGATTTGATTTTATAAAGCACATTAGAATGTTTTACGAAGGATTTATATAATTCCTTTTTCTTTCACAAATTTTTTCACACATTTTAAGTCAGTTGTTCTATTAACTGATTTTATGCAGTCAAACACCTGATTTTTATATAATGATTTTGAAGAATCTCCTATTCTCGAATCTAATATTGCAATAATTCCTTTATCTGTGTTACATCTAATTAGTCTTCCAATTCCTTGTTTTAGTTTTATAATCATTTCTGGTAAATAAATACTCATAGAATCTTCTACTAAAGAGCTTTTATATTTTATTACTGGATCTAAAATTGGAAATGGCAATCTTACAATTATAACACTTGATAAAGACTTACCTTGTATATCGATTCCTTCCCAAAAGGTTCCTGTACTCAATAATACAGAATTTATATCTTCTTTAAAATCTTCTTTAGTTTTTATTTGTGAAGAACCTTCATTTTGAATTATTAATTTATATGGTAAATTATTCTTCTTCAATTTTTCATATACAATTTTCATATCTGCTTTTGCAGTAAATAAAATTAATGTTTTTCCGTCTGTTATTGATATTAACTCAATAATTCTATTTGTAATATCTTCTATGTACTTACTATGTTCTTTCTGTGGATGTGCTATATCATTTGAATAATATAGCAATGTATTATTTTCTATATCAAAAGGACTTTCTTTAGGTTCACTAATAAATAATCTCTGATTTTTATTCAATCCAATAGATTTCATAAAATAATTATAATATTCATTTTTATCTATACTCGTATTTAATGTAGCAGAAGTTAACACCTTAACATTTTCTTTATCATTAAACAGAATATTTTTTAATCTTTCATCAATATTCTTAGGACAACTTGCAAGTAGGTAATTCTTTTTATTTTTTTCTATCCAAAACACAACTGATGAGTCTTTTCCCTTTGATATTTCTTTATAGAAGTCAATTATTTCCAATAGACTATCTGCAACTGAATCTTCATCATTCCTTCTATCATATAATTGAACAGAAGAACTAAATCTTTCCAAATCTTCATATATTGTTTTACTAATATCTAAAATTGATTTTGTAAATTCAATATCACAGTTTTCCATATCTTCTTTGTTTAAAATAATATTTCTCTTGATTAAAATATCAATTTGTCTTTCAGCTTGTTGTTTTACTATATCAAAAAAATCTTTTATATTTTTATTTAATTCAGACATACTTCTACTACTTATAGGATATCCAACTTTACTTAATAATCTATAACTTTTATTTACAATAGAATTCACATTAGAAAATAATAAAACTTTCTTATATGAATTTCTTGCCTTTATCTCTAAATTATGAGCTTCATCTAAAACAATTATTTCTGTCGGTGCTAATAACAATTTTTGTTCATTCACTTTTCTTTTTTGATTTTCTAATAATAAATCATGATTACAAATAATTGCTCCTTTACAATCCTGCATTTTTTCTCTTTTCTTTATAAAACTACAAGTATAATAAGAAGAACACTTCTGAAACTTACATTCATTTATATTTATTTTATTCCATATCTTTTCAGACATATCATGTAAATTAGCTCTATCATTTAAATATTCATTTTCTTTTAAGTTATTAAATTTTTCTTTTATTGATTTGTCCCCAATATTAAATAATCTTTCTTTACATAAATAATTGTTTTTCCCTTTTGCAATTGTAATGTCTATAGGTATTTCAAGCAACTTTGATAATTTTACTATATCTTTTTCAATTTGCTCTTGCAAAGTAATTGTAGATGTAGAAACAATAAAAGGCTTTTTAGTAATTTTATAATAATACATTAATGGTATTAAATATGCATATGATTTTCCAATACCTACACTTGCTTCTACTATAATATCTTGATTATCTCTAATGCTTTCAATAATATCATATGACATATCTTGTTGACCAATTCTATCTTCATAACCTAATTCTGCCATTCTCTCAAAGAAATTCAAGGTTTCTTTCATAACATCTTCCCAAATCGCTTTTCTTTTTGCTACATCATTTTTCCATATTCCATATATTAAATTTTGCATTAAAACTCCTTCTACATCTTTGATTTTAAAATTTTATTCTCTATCATTAGTTAATTTTTTTATATCTTTTTTTGTTAATTCTTTATAATTTGTTTTTTCTACAACTTTTTTACCAATTTTCTCTTCAATTTCTCTTCTGGCTTTTCCTGTAATTTTGCCAGCTTCTTGTACATCGTCTTTTAATTCCTCTAATCCAAAGCTATTATTAGTATTATGCATTTCATTTGCTGTTACTTCTGCTAAATTTGTTATTGCAAGTTCTAGTTTTCCCATACTATCCCTTAAATTTCTTTTGGTTTTATTAATTCCTTTTAATTCTTTATATTGAGTGGTATTCATATTAAATGTACTTTTGTATATTTCATTTGTCAGTATTGCATAATCTCTATCTTTAGCTCCTCTTTCTTTCCAAGTATCAGTAAGTTCCTTCCTACTATCTATTGATTTTAGTCTTTGTGCAATCCACGTATCTTCATAGCCTTTTCTTATATAAGTTTCCTTCGCTCTATTAATAGCAAGTTCTGGATTTACAATTTCATCTAATCTTTCACTGCCTACTTGTGCTAACCATAATTTAAAAGGTTCTGCTTTAGGTGATGGAATAGATTGTATAATTCTTAATATTCCTTTTGTATTTGCTGTTCTTATCTTTCTTATTTTTCCATCTTTAGCTTTCATTTCAACTAGGGTACAAATTGTACCCCAGTTATTATTTAATTCTTCATCTCTAGCTTTCAACTTTTTTATGTATTGTTTTACATCTACAGAGTCTGTTAAGATTTGAACAACATCTTCTACTGAAAAATACCAATCTTCATTGTACCATTTCCTTCTTATTTCTTTTTCCTCAAATAAAGCCAATTTATTTTCTTGCATAATGCCACTTCCTTATTTATTTTTTGATATTATATAACATTTTCTTATCATTGTCAAACATTTGTTTTTGTGCTGTAAAAAAGCAATTATTTAAAATTAAATAACTGCTTTAATTATCTATACCCTTTTCATTTTCTCTATAACTTTCGTAAATTTTTCTCCATCTTCACAATATATTTTAGATTCATGACTTGTATTTCTTATATAATCCATTTTTAATAACTTCTTACATATCTTTTCTCCATGTATTGTACTAGCATCTGCCATTACTTTTTCTATTTTGATATTTCTTTCAAATAATAAATCTAATATATTTATGCATCCTTTTAGAAGATTTGTTATCACTCTATAATTGTTTCTATATCTTTTGTCTATTGATATAGAAGATAAATATATGTAATATGATTTATTATCTTCATATTCTTTTATTTGACTATACACTACATCTGCTTCGTTTATTTTATCTTCATAAATATCATAAAAGACTTCTTTATTTAATGGTAATATATTTACAAAAGCTATAATTTCATTATTACTATTTCTTAGTCCAATACAAGTTAAATTGTTTTTCCTATACCAATTTAATACTTCTTCTGCTGATGTTATATTTTCATTTGGAAAATAACAATGTTCTATATTTTCCATCATTTTAAAGTCTTTTAAATCAAATTTATATTCTATTTTTAATTCTTCCATACTCTCCCCATTCATGTTATTAATATTACTTTGTTTTAATATTTACTTATATATTCATTAAATATAATATTACTTATCTTTCTTCCCATATTATAAACATACTCATCATTCAAGTAATTTTCATCTTTAAAATCTTTTATCATAATTGTTAGAATATAATTACCATATATCGTTGATACTATTCCACCATCATTTCTTACTGATTCATATTTTCCACTTTTACTTACTATATAATTAACAATTGAGTTTTCTACTTCTTTATAAACCTTATCAATTCCATCTCCAATCATTTCATGATATTTTTGATTCTTTATAATACTTATTATTTCTTGTGTCATTTCTTTATCAAATAATTCATAATTATTTAATTTTTTCCATACTAAATAATAGTCATAAGCTGTAGTTTCCGAAAATACTTCATTTTCAACTGATTTAAATTTACTATATAATTTTGTGTTATTACATCCTATATTTGCTATACTTTTATTTATATTTTCTATTCCTAAAAAATCTATCAATATATTAGTAGCAACATTATCACTTATAATCATCATTAGTGTTGCAATATCTAATATTGGAAGTTTTATTCCTTTACTTAAATACCTTAAAATGCCACTACCATTTACATAGTCCTTTTCTTCATATTTTAGTTCTTTCTCTCGATTTATTACTCCTTTATTAATTTGATTGAACAATTCAATTAGAATAAATATTTTTATGCAACTTGCAGAATTATATTTTTCATTTTCATTTATTTTTATTGTATTTCCTTTTAAATCATCATAATATATTGCTATTTTTCCATCAAAATTGACTATACTATTTTTAATTATTTTTTCTATATCCATCAACTTTCTCCTATAAATTCTTACTTATAATTTCTTCTCGAATCTTTTCTTATAAAAGGTTCTTGTACATTATCTTCTATTAATCGTTTATAAGCATAAGGTTTCCTATAAGCATCTCCTAAAGTTTCTCTACTTCTATATTCTCTAATTTCACTCATATTAAACTGTGCAATTTTAATATCTTCTTTGTCATTCATTACTAACATTTCACTATTTAATTCATGTTTATTTATGTTTCTTACTATTGGGCTATATGCTGAAGATTTTCCTCCATGGTTTGCATAGTTTACAGTTACGATACCTACCATATTTTCATATGCTCTTACTTTTAATTGTTCTAATCTTATTTTTGACATATAACAAGCATTTGGGACAAGTATAATTTCACTTCCTTGTAGCATTAAAATTCTTGCACTTTCTGGAAAATCTCTATCAAAACAAATCATTGTACCTAATTTTACCTTTCCTCTACCATAGTCTAACTCACAAGTCTTAAACTCTGTGCCAGATTGAGTATATGCTTCCATTTTAGAATCAACTGTATGTACCTTTGAATATTTTAATACAATATTTCCATTTCTATCAATAATAACAACTGTATTTCTAGGCTTTTGTTCAGTTTTTTCTAAATAAGTAATTGCTATTGCCATTCCAAGTTCTTTTGCTAAATTTATATATTTATTAATAAACTCATTGTCATTTTCTATTGCTTTACTATTCCATTTATTTACCTTTTCTTGTGGTATATTAACTTGATCTTCTAAATCTCCTTCAAATAGCATTTCATATCCAGTATTCCACATTTCTGGAAATACTGCAATATCTGCCCCTATCTCTTTTGCCTTTTTACAATATTCAATACCTTTTAACATATTATTTTCTATTGAATCAGTTGGATTTAATTGTAATAAGGCAACATTAAAAATATCTGATAAAGTATTAGTATAATTTAATATTGTACTGGCTAAAAGTTCTATATCATCAATATTGTCAATAGTTGGAATATGTATAAAAGCAATTTTACTTTTTAAGTCATTAGTTTGTTTAAAACTTAATGCTCTAAAAAATACATTATTACATAAATAATTTCCTGAATCACATGAACTTATAACTTTATAATTATTGCTTTCTAATTTTTCTTTTAAAACACCATAATAAAAATCTGTTTGTAATTTAGTCTCTTCTAAAACAGCATTATTTTCTAAATAAATATTTCTAGTATTTGGCTTTTGTCCAAAAATTAATACATAATCATAATTTTGTAACATTTTTTCTTCTATTTGATTACTACTTACTTCAAAATCATTTTCTAAATATAAAATATCTTGATTATTTTTTTCTTTTATATTATCTAATAATACTTTTGCTGAATTATCATTTCCTTTAAAACCTGCTATTAATATTTTCATTTCGTTACCTCATCGTTTATCATTTATGGTTACTATACCATAAAAAGTCAAAAAAATAAAGCATATAACAAATTAAATTATTACATACTTTACATTTTAAGTTTTATCTCCAAACATTCATATTTTTTATCATCAAATTATACTACTCCGCACACCATATCAACTTCTATCGTTACCTTAATTTTATTATTTTCTACTCTTTTAACCTTATTTTTGCCTTTTTTCTCAAAACTAATAAAATCTTCAAAAGCAGTAAACTCAACTATTTTGTCTAATTCTTTAGATATAGCACCGAGCAACACTCCACATGTGTGGTGTGGGTCTGAGTGTAAGGTAGTCTTAATATGGAGTAAGTGTTGTTGTAAGGTTACTAATTTTCATTACTCATATCACATTCTACCCTAACTCTAACCTTTTTTATTACTTTTTTCTTAAAATTTCCGTCTTTATCTCTATCGTAAGCTATAAAATTTTGTTGGTCTATAAAATCTAATAACACTATATTTCTATAATCTTGTGTTAATTTGTTTCGTTCCACTATATGCTCTTTTGAAACATCTTTTTCTTTCTTAAACATATTTGAATGAGTTTTTACAATAAATCTTAACATATATGGGTCTGCTCTGCCACTTTCATTATACCCTCCAACAATAATATAGTCAACAAGTGTGTCAAAGACATCTATATCAAATTCTTCCATAATAGCGTTAGTGTCAAAAACTTTTTTTAATTTCTTTATGCCTCTTTCTATGCTGTCGTCATCTTCCATATTTGCTTGAATTTCCATTATTTTAGTGTCTACTTCTTTTATTTTTAATAAACACTCATCTTTCTTTTCTGTATAAATATCTTTTGTAATTGTACCATCTAGCATATAGTCTAATAACTTATTGCATTTATTTTTTAATTCTTCTTTTTGTGTTTCTAGTTTCTTTATATTATCTTTTGGAGAATTGCTTTTCATTAGACTTGATATATTATTTAGGAAATTGTCTACTAATAATTTGTTATCATTACATAGTAGTTTATATGCGTCTACAAATGACTTTTCTAATACATCTGCTCTCATTATTTTACATTTATTACAAAACTCTTTTCCTAGTTTACTTGCTGTTTGACATAGCCAAGCAGGTTTTGGATTTGCTGTTGTATATAGACTTCTTCTTGTAAAGCTACTTCCACAAAATCCACATCTAATTCTATTACTCATTGGGTATTTTCTTCCTACATTTCCAACTTTCCTACTTGCTGACCTGCCTCCGTTTCTTTCTTTCATTATTTGTTGTACTTTTTCAAATGTTTCTTCGTCTATTATTGCCTCGTGATGATTAGAAATATAATACTTATCTTCCTCTCCCATATTAGATAATCTTTTATGACTAATTGGGTCTATTGTAAATGTTTTTCCTTGTAGTACATCTCCTTTGTATTTTTCATTTTTTAGTATTTTTCTTACTGTTGTTTCGCACCATACAGCTTTTCCCTTTGGTGTTTTTATTCCCAGTTTAGTTAATTGTCTTGATATACTTTCTGCTCCAAATCCCTCTAAATATTTTTCATAAATTAGTCTAACAATTTCTGCCTCTTGTTCATTTATAGTTAAAGTGTTATCTTCTGGATTATAAGTATAACCTAAACAACCACCAAAGCCAATTAGTTCTCCTCGTTCCTTTTTCATTTTTAGTCCTAATTTTACGTGTGTAGATGTATTTTCGCTTTCTTGTTGTGCTACTGAACTTAATATTGTTAATAGTAATTCTCCTGACATTTCTAATGTATTTATTCCTTCTTCTTCAAAAAATACAGCTACATTATGCTCTTTTAACATTCTTACATATTTTAGTGTGTCTACTGTATTTCTTGCAAATCTTGATATTGACTTTGTCATTATCATATCAAATTTATCATCTAAAGCGTCCTGTATCATTTTCATAAAGTCATTTCTTTTATAGTCTAATGTACCAGAAATTGCCTCATCTGCATAAATTTCTATATACCTCCATTCTGGATTAGATGTTATTTTTTCTTTGTAATATGCTTTTTGCGATTCATAACTGTTTTTTTGGTCTTCATCATCTGTACTTACTCTACAATATGCTGTTACTCTTAATCCTGTTGTAACCTTTAAACCAGTTGTACGATTTATTCGTCCATCGACTTTTTTTATTAAAGTTACATTCATTCATACCTCCTTTTCCAATTTTTAACCACTAACACATTATATTTTTATCTTCTTATTTTCAAATGTGTGAATTTTTATTTATTTTAGCTTTTGTTGATTTATATACTATTTCATCTATTTTATTATTATTTTTTAAATGATTTAATGCTCTTAATTGTAGTGTATATTGGAGTAATTTTTTATCTACTTTTTCACTGTTATTTGTTAAAACTTTCTCAATCAATGTTACCATCTCCTTTAAGTGATTGATAAAAACACTACCATTCAATTTTCTTTGGTAGTTATTGGTATATTTTCTCTTTATACCTTTTCCAATAATTCATTAGACAGATGTTTTGCTTACATCTCATAGGATTTTCACCTACCTGTTTACAGGCTTGTACTCATTGCGTGGGACGCTTTTAACGCTCGTTCTATGACTATACAAAAGTTTCTTTCCTCTTACACTTATCTTCGCCTTATTAGTTGCAAGCTAATATTTAAGTAATAGATTTTATTACTAGCTCAAGTAATCAAAGGACTGTATCTAATGAATTGCTATTCAATTTTCAATGTTCTTTAATTTTTCGAGATTTTCCCTCTCATATATAACAGCGTTTGAAAAGTTAAAAAGGTTATGTTTTTTTCAAAAAAATTTTATTTTTTGTATATGTGATTTTAAATCTCCTACTTATAACAGCGATTGAAAAATCAAAAACTTGACCTTTTTTTGAAAAAATTTTATTTTTTTTGAAGTTTTTATATATGAGATTTTCTCTCTTATCTATAACAGCGATTGAGAAATGAAAAATGGGACATTTTTAAAAAAATTTTTAATGAAAATTTAGATTTAAAATATAATTAGACACAAAAAAGAGATACTAACTTGTTTTTAATATCTCTTTTTGTTATATTTCATTTTTTATATAATATTTATGATAATCCTCTCTATAACTTGTAATTTATAATGTTATAAATTATTTTGATATACCCTCAAGAACTGAAATATCTTGCTTATCTTTATCTCTTAACTCATAGCCTGAATGGAAAATTTTTTGTCCTTTTAGGGATATGCAAGGAATTGTTTTTCCTTCAAAAATAGCATTACTGAAAAAATCTTTTTCAAATTCATAGAATCCACCTTCTAAATCTGCTTGTTTTGAAGTTCCATCCTCATTCAAAATAAATGGGTGAATATCCAAATATCCATATTTTTCACTATATAATTCTATTCTAACAGGTTTCCAGTCTGTATCTACCTCATATCCATATTTTAAAAGTATTTTTAACAATTCTTCTGTATGTTGTGCATCAAAATCCACATCAATATCTCTATGATTTCGTGTTTGTTTACCTGCTAATATATCAACACCCCAACCACCATCAATCCAATATTTTATGTTTGAATCTTCTAATAAATTTATAATAGTCATTAAATCTTCTTTTGTTGTTATCTCTTTTCTATTCATATAAATTCTCCTCTACAACTTGTAATTTTGCAGTTACTTTTAAATTTCTTTAATGATACTTTCTAAACTAGAAAAATCAACAAAATTAACTTTTTGATTATAAGTATCTATCATTGCTTTAACTTCTGCTGTTTTCTTTTCTTCTGGTAGTCCTTTTGCTTTTTTATAAAGTAAACTCATCATTGTTTTATGAGCAAAATTTAATTTTGAATAATCTATTCCACCTCTTAAATGATAAATAGATGCTTTTTCATATATTTCATTTGAAAGTTGTCTTTTCATACCATTTTCTATATTACTTGTATTTTCTATATCCATAGGGTCTGCTAATCCAACTGTTGCAATTATTATTTTCTTATTTCCATAATTAGATATTTTTTTGAAAGTTTTAGCCATTCCTAAAACTCCACCTGCATAAAGTCCACCTAGATAAATAATTTTATCATACTTATTTATATCTTTTATTTCTTCAAACGATATTGCTTGTATTTTAGTTATTTTTGATAATTCCTCTGCATACATTCTTGTTGTTCCATATTGAGAACCATATATTATAATTTCACTCATATAAATCTCCTCTATTTATTGTAATTTAGCGAATACTTTTATAATCAATATTGGCTAATTTTGCTTGCTTACACAAATCCTTTGTTTGTATTTTATATTGTTTTCCATCTTTTATTGTATAAGTTCCACATTGTCTAAATTCAAAACTAACCTCTTTTCTTATACATTGCTCTCTAATATCTAAAGCCCACGAATAATCAAATATTCTAGCATTTATATCAGATTCTCCACCAACTACTACAAGTTCTATATTATCAAGATATTTTTCTATATATATTTTCTCTAATAATGGCTGTGCTGTTATACATTTATGTTTTATTGGTAAATCTTTAAAAATTGATAACTTATAATCAGCATTTTTTTGATTTTCAATAGTACAACATACAACTACATTATCATATCCATCATTCCAGTCATTTGGAATACATTTCATAAATCTATCAATTCTTTTTGTTAGAAACAGAAAAGTACAGTCCTGCCTTTCTTTAATCATTTTCCAACAGTCATTTCTCCACTCGTCTGCTTCTTCAATAAGAAAATCTGTAGAAAAACATAAATAAACAATTCCAGATTTCATTTTATAATTGCCATTTTTTAATTTCTCTATTGGCTTTTCAAAGTCTTTTGTTTTTATAATTTCATTTGTATCTACTTTTCTTTTAAAATCTCCTTTATGAATATAGCAATGTAAACAACCATCACTACATTTCTTACATCCTCGCCAAGCGTTCCACATTGCCATATTTATACCACCTTAAAATTTTGATTTTTCATAATTATAAGGAATACTTGTTCCTACAACTACATCTTCTATTTTTTCAATAATTAACCAATCATCCATATTTCCTTGATGGTCAAAATCTAATGATGTAATTTCTCCTACATCTTTAAATTCAACTAAACACAAACATTTTTTGTGCCATCTTTCTTTTTGCTTATCAGTTAGTTGTAATTTACTATTATTATCTTCAATAGTTTTTGTTATTTCTTCATCACTTAGCTTTACATAGTTTTGAACATCTGTTACAACTGCTTTTGCTGTAATCTTTTTTGTTCCTTTTTCCATAAAATAAAGTGTTTCGTCTTTAAATACTCTACTATGTGGTATTTTTCTTCCTGCTGCACCTCTTATAATCATTGTTTTACTACCATCTATAATCTTATTTAATTCTTTTGATTTATCATCACAATATACTAAATGCACCATAATTTTACCTCATCTTTCTAATTTTAAGTTGTATATCTAATACTTTTTTATTAATTTTGAAATTAAAGCTCTACAAGTATTCATTTGAATACAAGCATAAAAATTATTCGTTACTTCTTTACCTTTTCCAATTGTTGTTGCATTATTTGCATCTTCTTCCGTTTCCCAAAGAACAAAATCAGTCCAGATATTACCTTGTAAGTAATGCTCCCAAGAGATAAATCCCTTTGCTTTAGAAATAATTTCATCATGTAATTTTTGCGTTAATTTTACAAATTCCTCTTCACTTACACCTTTTTTAAGTTTATATGAAAATATCCATGCTGTTTTATTCATATATAAATTCCTCCCTACAAATTACTATAATTTGTTATGATTATATAATAAATGACAGATAATTTCAACTTATTACCTGCCCTATATATTGTAATTTTGTGTTTAACTTTAAATTTCTTTATTTAGGAAGTCCTAAATAGATTGCAAAAAGAACAAATACTATTCCAAGTGCAATTAAAATTATATGCCAACGATTACTCTTTCTACGATAAATTCCAAAACCAATAGAAAATATCCCCAACAACATTGATATGATCATTGCAAAAAATCCCATTTTATTTCCTCCTTTCAAGATGAATTTCTCTATCATAGCGATTTGCCATTTCCAAATCGTGAGTTACAGTAATAATAGTTGTATTAAATTCTTTGTTCATTTTAAAAAGCAAGTTTACAATTCTTTCTCTATTCTCTACATCAAGAGATGCCGTAGGTTCATCTGCTAAAATAATTTGAGGCTTCATAATTATTCCTCTTGCAAATACTGCTCTAGCTTTTTCTCCACCAGAACATTCAAGTGGTTTCTTTTTTAATATAGATTTAATATCAATTGCATTAATTACATTTTCAAAATCTTCTTGCTTAAATTCTTTTTTCCTAGAGTCTGCATAAAGTAAAGGTAGTTTGATATTATCTTCAATTGTCAAAGAATTGATTAGTGCTGACTCTTGAAGAACAAAACCAATTTTTTGATTTCTCCATTGTGCTAACTCACTTGTATATAAACTATTAGCTCTCGAATCAAAAAGAGTATATTCACCATTATAATCTCTATCTAACAATCCAATAATATTAAGCAATGAGCTTTTTCCTACTCCAGATTCGCCTACAATAGCAATCTTTTCACCAGCATTAACTTCAAGATTAAAATTATTCAAGATTGAGATTTGTAACTTTTTATTCTTATAAATTTTTTCTTTAATTTTTAAATCAATAATTTTCGTCATTGTAACACCCCCAAAGAAATTGGAACTTTTTTGATTTTTCTTAACATATTCTCAACAATAATTATTCCAATAATAATATCTGAAAGAACTACTACCAATAAAGATAGCCAGTCCATTCCTATTAAACCAAATAATCCATAAGTAGCAAAAGTAGAGTCTTTTCTTAACCAACATCCATATCTGTTAAAAGCAGTAATTATAAAAATAACTATAAAATTGATAAATGAAAGTATTCCAAAATAACTATAAAATATTTTTCTCAACTTTGAATAACTTAATCCAACTAATAGATTAATTGTAAAATCTTTTAACATTAAACGAACACTAACTAATGCATTCCATATAGAAAGGCAAGTTATAACTATAAATAAAATAAATGTTGTTATTGCTATAATTTTTAATGAATGAAGATAATATTCATTAAAATAATCATAATTTTCCTTTTGGCTAAAAAAATTAAATTCTAATCCCATATTATCTTTAATAACCTCACTTAAATCTGTTACTTCTTCTTTTGTAGTTTTCAGCATTATAACATCTATAAGACCATTTAATTTAAGATCCATATTTGCATTATTGATAAAAGCCTCATTTACAGGAATAAGAATTGAAAAATTGTAGTATGTCTTGGAGTTTAGAGCATAATAATTAGAATGGTAAGTATTTTGTTTCAAAATCCCCTGAACTTTCAAAGTTACTGGTCGCCCCAAAACAAATTCATCAATTTTTATTGTTGACCCAACAGGATATGTTTTACTTAACCCTTTTCCTATTAAAACAGGGATTTCCCCATCTAATTGGTAATCAAAGTCTAAATCTGTCCCTTGTGAAAGCTCAAATTCATTTAATCTATAATACTGCTCGTTCATATAGCCTAACGATATTTTCATATCATAACTGTTGGGAACAGATACAATAAACCCGTCTGTATAAAACGCATAATTGAAGTTATTATTCAAATAGTCATATACTGCTTGTGTTCCATTTTCACTAATTACTCCCATATCAATATGACTATTTGGATCTAAGTTAGCAGTGTAAACTCCTTCTTGATTTATATATTCTGTTTCTCGATACCCTTGAAAAGTTGATAAAATCGAACGAGTAGCAGTAAAAGTTATATAATTCGCCATACAAAGTAACAAAATCGTACCTATACCAAGTATCGCTTTTCTCAAAAATATTTTTGAAATAATAAACTTAAAAATTTTCATATTTTCGCACCTCCCTTGTACTAATTAGTATGTATATGATAAAAATAAATGTTAAGTAAAAATTGCTAGTTAAATTGAATTTTAAATATACATTTGCTAAAGTTGATAAAAAGCAAACAAATATTAATATCATTAGACAATTCAGTGCATATCGAATTGTGATATTAAATATAGTATCTCCTACAAGCATTTTGCAAAATATTTCTGCTTTTTTTCTGTGCAACATTTGATAATGAAAAACAATCACAACAACTGTAAATATCAGAACGATTATCTCTTGATAATCAGTAAAATTTTTCAAAAATGCCTTTAGAATATAAGAATCCAAATCCATAATCTTTACATAATCGAAAAGCAAATTTAGAAAAAAGCAAAGCATATATGCAGTACATAGTTCTAATACATCTGAAATTCTAAATAAAGACTTTTTCATATTTTACTTTCTCCTTTCTCCAAAAATTATTATACAAAGAATAGTCCGTTGCTACAAACAATGCTTATTAACATTCAAGATTTTTAACTATAAATTCGTAATTTTTGCTAAAAATAATTTCAATCTTTCTTTCGAGTCAATATAATACCAATAATTGATATAATAAAAATAATTGGTGCTGTCCTAACAAATAACCATTCAAATGACTGAAAAGCAACACCTAAAACAGCATATTCTGGATTATTATAATCCCAATTCAAATAAGGACTATTTAAAAAATATAAAGCTATGAAAGTTATAATTGTAATAGCACATAATGAAATAAATAACCAATGAATTATTTTTCTTTTGGCATTATTCCTTTGTAATAGTTGTAAGTTTATTATTTCTAATTTTTCAGAAATTGCTTTTAAATCATCTACTTTTGATTCTGAAATATTTTCCCCTAGCAAAGTGCTTACTGGTGTTTCAAAAACCTCTGATATTGCAACTAACATTTCTGAATCTGGAACTGACAATCCTTTCTCCCATTTAGAAATTGTTTGTCTTACTACATTTAATTTGATAGCAAGTTCTTCTTGTGAAAGTCCTTTTGATTTTCTTAATTGTTTAATGTTTTCTTTTAGCATTTTTATTAACTCCTTTCTTTACGAACTATTATATGAAAAATAGTCCGTTGCTACAAGCAACGCTTATTAACATTTAAGATTTATCCCTATACACTACTGTCTTGTGTTTCAATTATATATATAAAGGGCAAGTAATTTTTAATTTAATTACTTGCCTTATTTAATTTGTGTTACTTTTTAATAATAAGTTTCATTCCCATTAATTTCTTTTCTACTTCAACATTATACTTTAATTCGTATGATTGAATTCCTGACATAAAGGCTTCTTTTATTCCCATAATCTCTTTTGATATTTGCTCTTTATCTTCATACCAACCTAAAAAAGTATTATTAACTCCAAAAACAGTACCATTACTTTCACCAATTCCAAATAGAGCATATTGTGGAGAATCTTTTCCACCTCTATATTTACTTGATGATTGAATTTTATCACAAGTTGCTATTACATTTTCTATTGATGATATTATAGTTATTTTTCTATTATTATCTGCTTCACCTAAATATTCAAATGTTGAATCACCAGTTAAATCATCTAAACTTACATTAAATATTTTAGATAATTCTTTACCTTGTTTTAAATCTGGACTAGATTCATCTAACTCCCAATTACTTATCGTTTGTCTAGTAACTCCTATTTTTTCAGCTAATTGTTCTTGTGAAAGTTTTTCACCTTTTCTTAAATTCATAATATTTTGACCTATATTCATATAATCCTCCTTTCACAAAATATTTTACTTTTTAATTGTTATTCAGTCTACCAAATTTTTTTGGAAGTTATGCAAATATTTTTAACATTTATATAAATGTAATTTTCCGAGATAATTATAGTATAAAAGACAGATAAATATCTGCCTTTTTTATGATTTTTATTATCTATAACTTGCAACTGTGCATTTACCACTTTCGTTGTTAAAAGTTGCTCCTAATTTTTGTCCTGTTTTGTCTACCCATGTATAGCTTTTAGAACCTTTTGATATACTTGTTAATATTCCCTCTCCACCAATTTTTTGTACAAGTTCTTCATAAGTAAATGAACCATTATTTAAGTCTTTTTGTAAATCACTTGAAGATGGTAGCTTTATGTTGTCACTTTTTATACTTTCTTTATCAATTGTTGCTTGAATTGTAATATTATCATTTCCAGATGTTTTAAAACTTATCCAATTTTTAGAGTCAAATTTCCATATTGGATCACTTCCAATCATAGCATCTGTAGTAGATTCAAATCCTATAATAGCATTAATTTCTTCTACAGTATTTGTTGGTTCAATATGTTTCATAGCTTCTACTACATCCTCATAGTTTCCTTTTACTTCTTGCTGTTTATTATTAGTATCTCCAACATTTGAGCTGTCTTTCTCTCCTAATGCTATAAATCCTAATATTGCTAATATTACTATAAAAATAACAGCAATAACTATAACAACTGTTTTGTTTTTCATAATTTTTTACCTCCTAAAATTTTTAATAATATATTTATTCTGTTTGTTTTTTTACTTTAGACATATATGTAGCAGATAGCATTAACATTCCAAAAGTTCCAAACAAGAATACAAAGTATATAATAGCAACTGGAGATGTAGATTTTATCCCTTCAACATTTGCATATAATTTATCATTAGCTAGTAATGCTTTTACACTTTTTCCTTCGTAATATCCTGAAAGACTATGAACATTTTGCAGATCATATTCTTTTCCATTATATTCTACTTTAACTTCATAAAATGGTGTTCTATTTTTTGTCTTTTTATTTACAACTTCTTTAGTAGAAGTGCTAGTAACAGTTGCTGTAACTTCTTCATATTTTACTTCAGCTTTATTCATTAAAAACCAAAATACAATCGTTAAAATCAAACAAATTGCAGTGATAATCCACATAATTGCCACTTTATTTTTCATAACTTTTTTAACCCCCATTTCCTATAAATTATATTACTTTTATTTACATTTTTCAACATATTTTCTTAAATAATTTTCTATAGCTATTTTTTAATCATCTTCCCTATATGTATAGGTTGCAACTGAACATTTAAGAGTTTCTTTATTAAATGTAGCATTTAATGATTGATAATTTCCATCAACCCATATATAATCAATTGCAAATTCTGATTTACCATTTAAAGTTCCCTCTATTCCTCCAAGTTTTGTAACTAGTTCATTATATGTTATTCCATTTTTTATTATCTCTTTTAATTCTTCATTTGTTGGAAACTGTATATTTTTATTTTTTATAGTTCTTTTATAAATTTTAGCTTCTATTACTGGCAAATCTGCTGCATTTTTTAAGGTTATATAATTTCTATCATCAAATTCCCATTTGAAATCATCATCACTGACTATGCTTTTTTTGCCTTCAAAACCTAAAATATTATTTATTTCTTCTGCTGTATTTGTTGCTTCAATATGTTTCATTGCTTCTATTATATCGTAATTTCCTTTTAGATTTGTAACTTTATTATCATTTTTTTCTATATTCTGATCATTTTTTCCTTGTTTCAAGTATATTGTTCCTATAATTCCTATTAGAATAACAACACTAGCAATAATAATTATTTTATTTTTCATATTTTTCTTCCTCATATTTGCTTATCCTTTCAAACTAATAACTTTAGTTTCCTCCCATTGCCATTACATAAATTGCTTTATTATTCTCATCAACATAAATTTCTGTAACTGATGCATCTTCTGTATCTTTAGATTTCAAAATTTCTATATTTTCTATTCTTTTCCAATTATACATTATATTGTTAGGATTAAATTTCATTTTCAAATTTTCTTCTTTTGATTTGTAGACTTTATTTATAAAGTTATTATAGCCTTCTTCTGTTAGTTCTGCTAAAATATCAATTTGGTATATTGTTGGCCCTATACTCCATTTACTATATAAATTATGAAAAGTATAGTATATATTTTTACTATCTGGAAAGTTTTCAAACAAACTATAAATTGTTTCTTTATTGTTTTCAATTTTTATATTTTGTTTCTTATCTTGATTTATAGTAAAATATATAGAGATTAAAACTACAATGCAAAATATAGGTATAAATATTATTGTAATTCTTTTCAATATAGATTTATTCATATTTTAACTCCAAAATAATTTCTTTATTTATTGTCATTTATTTTATAAATTCTATAAAATAATAATTACTAAAATCTTCTACGTTTTTCAAATCATCAAATATTAATCTAAAATTTCTATCTGATTCAAAAACATTACTTTCATATTTAGTAATATAAACAAAAGGTAACCCACTATTGGTTATATGAGTTGAAGGTGTCATTTTTTTATTATCAAGCTCTTTCTTTAATTCATCTATTGTTATTTCAGTTTTTATAACAAAAACAATACGATATGTAGAATAATCTCCATTTCCACCAGAATCACCTATTCCACTTTTCATTGATATTCTTTCAACATTTTCTGGTAACTGGATACTTAATACATATTTTTCAAATGCTTTTAGTCCAGTATTATGAACTATCCACAAGCAACCAAATACAATTACCAATATAAATATTATACTTAATATTATTTTATTTTTCTTAAATTTCATATTTTATCTCTAGTATAGTTTGCAATTATATATAATAGACAAATAATTTCAAATAATTAACTTGAAATACTTATTGTAATTTATCTTTTAAAATAACCTATAATAGTTCCCTTTTGTAAAATATGCCCATTCATTGCTTTCAATAGTTTCTTTTTCATAATATTAGATGATAATTCCAAAGTATTATCTAATGAATATATTGTATATTTATAATTGTGTTTTTGAAACATTGGTGGTTTTGCTCCTGCATATTTATGAAATCCATAGGCAATTCCTTGCATAACATTATCCATATTTCCAACATTTTCTGGAATTACAGAATTTGCCCTTATATTCCAAGCAATCCAATGAGTAAAGTTCTTTATTGGATGACTTAAATCTTCTAAAATTATTACTAAACTTTTTGCTTTATCTGATAAATTTTTAATTCTAAATTCTGGAGATATATTTTTTCCATAACCAGTATATTCTACTGGAATCATATCCCCATTCTTAAAAGTTGTTTCAAATTCTAATTTGTCATATTCCATAAATACACCTAACTTTCAACTTGTAAATTGTTTCTTTACACATTCGCTACTTCATTGCATTAGGAATGTATTTTGATGGTTTTGCAATAAATAACAAATATGTTCCACATATCAATTTAACTGTCGCATCTGCAATGCAAATAACTGAAACTGGTATACTTGGAAACATATAACCTATTGTTACGATAATTATACATACACTTCCTAGCACTATCATACTCCAACCATGTATAAAGAACCACAAGAAGAAATGTATTGATGTTGCCATCAGCACACCCAACCATATCTGTCTCCAATGCCATCCAGGGATAAATGGACCAGCAATACAAAACATCAATATGAATAATGCAGCAATCGAAAAATAAATCATATTTATCTGCTTTTTAGAGATATTTCCCTGAGAAAGTTTTTCTCTGACTCTTTTGTTTACATTGACTCCAAAAAAGCAAGCATAATAGCCTATCAAAAACACAAACGGATTAACAAAAAACTTACCTCCACAAATGATAGATATTATTAATACAATCCCAATAAGAATCAACCATAAACCACATTGTTTTTTGTGATTAAACTCCAATATTTCTTTCTTTAAATTAAACATAATTCAATTCTCCATTCCAAACAATAAATTACTATTTTATTTTTACTAATATTTCTTCATAATCATACATATTTTTATTCTTATAATATTTAATTCTTAGCTTTAAAATTATAAATTGGTTTTATTATTTTTTGTATCTTTACAGTTTCTTGAATATTGTCAATTATTTCTTGCATTGGTTTATATACAAAAGGTGCTTCATCTATTGTTTCTTCTACTACACTAGTTGTGTATATATTCTTCATACTTTCTTTAAATTCCTGCAAATTAAACATTTCTTTTGCCTTATTTCTTGACATTAATCTTCCTGCTCCATGTGGTGCTGACTGATTCCAATCAGCATTTCCCTTTCCTATTGCAATTATAGATCCATCTCTCATATTGATAGGTATCAATACTCTTTCTCCTTCTTTAGCAGATATTGCTCCTTTACGAACGACATTATCTTCAAAAGATATATAATTATGTATTGTTTCAAAATGTGGTTTATAGATTTGTAACCCCATATTTTTTAAAATTTCTCTCGCAATACAACTTCTATTTAAACTTGCATATTCTTGACATATTTTCATATCATGCAAATACATTTCTCTATATTTACCTGTTAGGTAGCATAATTCATCTGGTAAATCTGGTTTATTTTGTTTATATTGCTTTTCTAATTCCTTTAGTGCTTTTTGTATTTCAGACTTTCTTCCTTGTTTTTTGTATGATTTAATTATTTCTTCTTTCTTTGAAAACATTTCTTCTTTTCCAGAGCATAATTGTATTGCCAAATCTTGATAATATTCTGCCACTTGTTTTCCTAAATTTCTACTTCCTGTATGTATTACTAAATATTTATTATTTTCTTCATCTTGATCTATTTCTATAAAATGATTTCCTCCACCTAATGTACCTATAGCTTTATTAAATCTTTTTGTTTCTTTTAACTCCCTTAAACAATATAATTCATTTATTTTTTCAAAATCTATTATTTTTTGTTCTCGTATCTCTCTTCCTGCTGGTATATATTCATTAATTACACTATCTAATTTTTCTAAATTCAATTCTATATTTCCTAGTTCTACACATAACATTCCGCAACCAATATCGACTCCTACTATATTAGGTATAACTTTATTTCCTAAATCTGCTGTGAATCCTATTACACATCCCTTACCTGCATGTGTATCAGGCATTATCCTAACTTTACAATTTTTAAATGGTTCTTGTTCTAATAATAAATTTATTTGTTTTATAGCTTCTTCTTCAATATTTTCAGTAAATATTTTTAAATCTTTCATATTTGCTTTTCTCCTCGTATAATATCTTTTATGATTTCATAAACTCTTCATGTTCTTTTTTCTATATTCTTCATATTCTTCTATTCCATGAAATGGTTTTAATTTAGATTTAGATTCATTCATTAACCAATCAGCTGTTTCTTTATCTATTTGTGCCATAGGAATAAAATGAAATAATTTTGTTTGGTTTTCATCTGTTATTTCTATTATATTTTGTTCACTTTGTTGAATCATATATAGTGTAAATTTATTCTTTATTATAGTATATCCTAATCCTACTGGGTAGCCAAGCCATTCCCCTCTTAACTCTTCTCTGTATCCACTCATTCTATGTCCTCCTAATCTTTTATTAATATAATATACTATTTTACTTTATACAAGTGCAACGATTTCTTGATATTCAGTATAAATATGTTAGCCTATTAGCTTTAGGTAAGCCATTAAATTTTCAATGCTGCCCCTAATGACCATGAAACATATTTATGGCGGCTCAATGTCAAGAATGTATAATGTAAAATATCTATTTATCTTTTCTTTTTATTACTATACTTTGACCATCTATCTTTATTTCGGCATCTCTATTTTCAGCATTGATTCCTATTCGTTCAAACATGTCTTTTGGAATGGCTATTGTTGGAGTTGTATTTTTATGAAATTGTACCTTTCTGTTTATTGTCTTCTTTCCGATTCTTTTAGCCTTTCTTATTTTATGATTACTGTTTGCATTGAGTATAGCATTTACACTTTGTCTACTAATATTTAATAGTGAACTAATCTCTTTTTGGGTTAAATTTTCTTCATAATATGAGAAGTTTACCCTACTTTTTAACTCTTCCTTTTTATTCATAAAATCCACCTAACCTATATAAAATAAGGCTTTACTGCATTTTCAATTATTTCAAATAAGCTGAAATTATTATAGCATTTTGTACTACTGTTTGTCAACTTTTTACTTGTAAAAAACACAAGACATACTTGTTTTTAGTTTTTTTGCTAAAATTATTAATTATTTTGCACTAATTTTTATTAAATATAACAAGTTGTACTTGTATAAATTATTTCTTTAGCAGCAGTTGATTGTACAAATTTTTGTGTGTAAAATAAGTTTGTCTTTTGTTTTATGTAATCATTATCTCGTACAACTGTGATTAGTATATAAACTTCCTAAACTCATTGATTTTTCAATAATATTAAAAATTATATTTGCCATTTTTTGAGTTTATTTTTACAATTTTTAGCATAAAAAAATAGTCAATAGGGGAGTATTTTTCACTCCGAAATTGACTGTTTTTTATCTCATTTTTTATCTATTTTACCCAAATTTGTTGAAATTAGTAGAAATGATTGCACCAAAATTGCTCCAAAATTGATTTCACAAATTACCCCTGCCTTGTGGCTCTAAGGTTTAAGGAAATTATATTATGCCATTTACTGTGACCGACTCATATTTTTCTCCTCCTTTTAACTTTCCATATATTTCAAGGCTTTAAATCCTTTATCTTATAATTTTCGTTTTTTATTGTATCACATTATTTTTTATTTGTGTAGCCTTTTTACAAATAAATTCTTTTAACATCATTAAATTACCTCATGGATCTAACAGTTTGCATTATTTCTTCTATTGATTTTCCTTTATTTGTCTTGTCATACTTTTCTCTAAGTTCTACTATAGTTTCTTCTCTTCTATTTGGAGTTAGGTCTTGTTCTAAATTATCTTCGCTTTTCTTTTCTTGTTCATCTAAATACTTATCTAATGTGCTTTTTCTGAACCTAATATTTCCTCGGATCTTAAACACTTTTGAATAATAAAAATTAATGTAAGCATTATGAATGCT
>CAPYID010000020.1 GCA_948739805.1 uncultured Clostridia bacterium
CTCATATTGATTTCTTGTTTAATTATATGTAACATAATACCACAAAAACCTCCTTTTTTCAATATTTTTGGTCAAAAAAAGACCGTTTCTTTTGAAACGGTTTAAGTTTTTGTGTTCCTCAAACTTTTTGATAGTCCTGAAATTTAGTTATATCAAGCTTTTCAAAAAGTTCGACGAAACTTCTTTATGGCTGGGGTGGTAAGATTCGAACTTACGAATAATCGGGTCAGAGCCGATTGCCTTACCACTTGGCGACACCCCAATATTTTTAGATATATTTAATTGGTTAGATATTTGGTTAGATGCTTTACAATTTTTACTTTATTATAAAACATCTAATCCTTATATTTCAAGTATTACAAGATTTATTACTCGAGGTAAAACGACAAGAGTCAGAGTCCGATGCCTTACCGCTTGGCGATACCCCAATATATTATTATTTTTATTTTAAGGGCACGATATATCGTGCCCGCAAAATCATTTATTCATATCTTCTCTTCACGGAAGTACTATGCACGCCACTGTATCTCACAGCTCATATCTATTTCATTAATTCTTTTGAACTGAATATTGCTGTTTTTCCTAGTTCTGCTTCGATGTTTATTAGTCTGTTATATTTTGCAACTCTGTCTGTTCTACATGGTGCTCCTGTTTTAATTTGCCCTGCATTTGTTGCTACTGCTACATCTGCAAGTGTTGTATCTTCTGTTTCACCACTTCTGTGTGATACTACTGCTGTGTAACCATTTCTTTTTGCTAATTCTATTGCATCTAATGTTTCTGTTAATGTTCCTATTTGATTTAATTTTATTAATATACTGTTAGCAGTTTTGTTGTCAATTCCTTTTTGTAGTCTCTTAATATTTGTAACAAATAGATCGTCTCCTACTATTTGTACTTTATTTCCTATTTTGTCTGTTAGTATTTTCCAAGATTCCCAATCTTCTTCTGCTAATCCATCTTCAATTGATACTATTGGATAATTGTTTGCTAAGTCTACTACAAAGTCTACCATTTCTTCTTTGCTTAAAAATTTGTCTATTTTCCAGAAATAGTATCCGTCTTTTCCTATTTTTTTAGCTTCATCATACATTTCTGTTGCTGCTAAGTCTAATGCTAAGCAAATATCTTTTCCTGGTTCATATCCAGCTTGTTTAATTGCCTCTAATATTGTTTCAATAGCTTCTTTTTCGTCTTTTACGTTTGGTGCAAATCCTCCTTCATCTCCTACTGCTGTTGCTAATCCTTTTGATTTTAATACTTTCTTTAGGTTATGGTATACTTCTACTCCCATTCTCATACATTCTGAGAAAGATTTTGCTCCTACTGGCATTATCATGAATTCTTGTACACTTAATGTACTATCAGCATGTTTTCCTCCATTCATAATGTTCATCATTGGAACTGGTAATTGTTTTGCATTTGTTCCTCCTATATATCTATATAGGCTCATTCCTAAAGATGCTGCTGCTGCTTTTGCTACTGCTAAAGATACTCCTAGTGTTGCATTTGCTCCTAATTTTGCTTTGTTTTCTGTTCCATCTATTTCTATTAATTTTTTATCTAGTGCAACTTGGTCATAAATATTCATTCCTTCTATTTCTTTTGCTATAATTGTATTAACATTTTCTACTGCTTTTAAAACACCTTTTCCTAAATATCTTGATTTGTCTCCATCTCTTAATTCAACTGCTTCAAAACTTCCTGTAGATGCTCCTGATGGAACCATTGCAACTCCTGAGAATCCTCCTTCTGTAATTACTTCTACTTGAACTGTTGGATTTCCTCTAGAGTCTATTACCTCCAATGCTTTTACTTCCTCAATTCCTAAAAAATCTTTCATGTTTAATCTTCCTTTCTTTTTTATATTATATATATTAAAAATTTAAAAGCTGATTTTTAGCACCATTATTTTTTTCTTGCTCAGTTATTTGTGATGTAATGGTATTGGTTGTTACACTGTTATCATTTATTCCGAATTTATTTAAAAGTTGGTTTTTTACACAATTATTTTTATTCTGTTCTATAATTTTTGCTACTTTTATACTTTCGTTTTCTTTATTATAATTTAATAAAAATTTATTTAAAAGCTGGCTTCTTACTCCATTATTTTCTTTTTGCAATAATGTATTTGCTGTATTTATATTTTCTTTTTCTTCATTTTCTTCTTCTATAATAAAGTTTTTTAAAAGTTGATTTTTTATGGGATTTTGTATTTCTAATATTTTGTTTTTAGCTATATGATTGTTATTATCATTTTCTGTGCTATCTTGTATTGCAACTAATTGACTTTTTGTGTTTTTAGATTCTAACATAGTTGTTTTCTGTATATAATCATCATGACTTTCTACACTATCATATATTGTTACTTTATTTTTAGTTACTGGTTTTTCATATATATTTTCTTCATATATAACTGTATGGGAATTTCTGTATTCATAACTTTCAAAATATCTATCTATTATTTCTCTTTCTTTTTTTGTATAGCTTTCAATTGGCATATCTAGATATTTATATCTCCAAATGATATGTCTGCTATAATTGTCAAATTCTGAGTTTATTAAGTCATCATAATTATATTCTACAAAATATTTAGTTCCTTCTATTATTATTGTTAAATTTGACCATAGATTTTGCTCAAAATCTACACAATATTTTTTTAGTTTTTTTATTGATTCATATAATATTTTTTCTAATTTTGCATATTGCTCTTCTTCAAAATCAAATATTTTAGGTATCTGGTATACATTTATCGGATTTTTTTTAAGTATTCCACTTGGAAAATAGTAAAAGAACATTTCTCCATTTTGTACTTGATTTCCATCTATTACTGATGCATATAAGCATACCTTTTTATATTTTTCTGGTAACATTACAATTATATTTTTTTGAATTTCTTTATGCAGACTTTTTATATCATTTTCAACACTCATATAAAACTCCTATTTTATAATAATGCTCTCTCCTGTCATTTCTTTTGGTTTTTCAAGTCCCATTATATCTAACATTGTTGGAGCTAAATCTGCTAGCTTTCCTTCTTTTAAAGCTATATTTTCTTTTCCTACTAAAATTAATGGAACTGGGTTTGTTGTATGTGATGTGAATGGTTCTTTTGTTTCATAGTCTACCATTTGCTCTGAATTTCCATGATCTGCTGTTATTAATAATACTCCTTGTTTTTCTTTTACAACATCAACTATTTTTTGTACACATTCATCTAATGTTTCAACTGCTTTTATTGCTGCTTCTAAATTTCCTGTATGTCCTACCATATCTGAATTTGCAAAGTTTAATATTATACTATCATATTGGTCTTGATTTATTGCTTCGATTACTCTATCTGTTACTTCATATGCACTCATTTCTGGTTGTAAATCATATGTTGCAACTTTTGGAGAATTTACTAAAATTCTATCTTCTCCTTCATATACTTTTTCTTCTCCACCATTAAAGAAAAATGTTACATGGGCATATTTTTCTGTTTCTGCAATTCTTAATTGCTTATATCCTAATTTACTTATATATTCTCCGAATGTATTTTGTAATGCTATTGATTTAAATGCAATATTAACATTTGGTAATGTTTCATCATATTGTGTAAATGTGACAAAATATAAATCTAATTTTTTTGTTTCAAATTCTTTAAATTCATTGTCTACTAATGTTCTTGTAATTTGTCTTGCTCTGTCTGGTCTAAAGTTAAAGAATATTACAGAGTCATGTTCTCCAATTGTAGCTATTGGTTCTTCATTGTTATTACATATTACTGTAGGCACAACAAATTCATCAAATATTTCTTTTTGATAAGATTCTTCTATTGCTGCTATTGGTGATATTGCTTTTGGCCCTACTCCATTTACCATTGCATCATATGCTAATTTTTCTCTATCCCAACGATTATCTCTATCCATTGCATAATATCTTCCTGCAATTGTAGCAATTTTTCCAATTTGCTTTTCATCTAATTTTTCTTGAAGTTCTGTTAAGAATCCTTCTCCTGATGCTGGTGGTGTATCACGTCCGTCCATAAAGCAATGTATGAATACATCTTCTAATCCTTTTCTTTTTGCATATTCTAATAAAGCATATAGATGTCTATTATGACTATGAACTCCTCCATTTGAAACTAATCCCATTATGTGTAATTTTGAATTATATTTTTTGCAATTTTCAATAGCTTCATTAAATTCTGGTATTGTAAAAAATTCTCCATCTTCTATTGATTTTGTTATTCTAGTTAATACTTGATATACTACTCTTCCTGCTCCAATGTTTGTATGTCCTACTTCTGAATTTCCCATTTGTCCTTCAGGTAGTCCAACTGCTAGTCCACTTGTATGTATTTGTGTTGTTGGACATTCACTCATTAGTTTGTCGATATTAGGTGTTTTTGCCATTTTTATTGCATTTCCATCTGATTTTGAATTTATACCAAATCCATCTAATATCATTAGCATTGTTAATTTGTTCTTCACTTTGAATTTTCCCCTTTCCTGTTTGAACTTTATTCTTTGTCGAAATTCACTATTTTTGCAAATTCTTCTGGTTTTAAACTTGCTCCGCCTACAAGTCCTCCATCTATGTCAGATGTTGTAAATAGTTCTTTTGCATTTGTAGACTTTACACTTCCACCGTATTGTATTATAACACATTCTGCTACATCTTTTCCATAGTTTTCCTCAATTTCTTTTCTAATTGTTTTAATACTTTCATTTGCATCCTCTGCTGTTGCTGTCTTTCCTGTTCCAATTGCCCAAATTGGTTCATATGCTATAATTGTATTTTTTACATTTTCTGGACTTAAACCTTCTAATGCAAGTTTTGTTTGCGTTGTTATTATATTTGCTGTTTTTCCTTCTTCTCTTTCTTGTAATGTTTCACCAACACATACAATTGGTTTTAAACCTACTGATAATGCTTTTTTTACTTTTTTGTTTACAGTTTCATCTGTTTCTGCAAAGTATTGTCTTCTTTCTGAATGCCCTATTATTACATAATCAACATTTATGCTTTTTAACATTTCTGCTGATATTTCTCCTGTATAAGCACCTGTACTTTCCCAGTGCATATTTTGTGCTCCAATTTTTATGTTAGTTTCTTGAACATGTAATAATGCATAAAATAAATCTATATATGGAACACAAAGTATAACTTCATTGTTTGTATCTTTTACTAATGGTACAAATTCATTTATAAAATTTATTGCTTCATTTGGAAGCATATTCATTTTCCAGTTACCTGCAATTACCTTTTTCCTCATAAATTTTTCCTCCTTTTTATATAATCTTTTAACAATTATATCCTATTTTCTACCTAGTTGTTAGAAACTAATTGTTCTCTAACTATGCGCACGAAGGTGATATTCCATGAGCAACGTGTGGAAAATTCGCAAAGCGAATTTTCCTCGACTAGTGTACGTTGAATGGAAATCACCTGAGTAGCAACAACGTTAGAGGGCAATTATTTCTCAACCTCGTCTAGACATTCGATACCTGGTAATAATTTCCCCTCCAAATACTCTAATGAAGCTCCTCCACCTGTTGAAATATGAGTCATTTTATCAGCAACACCTGCTTTTTCAACAGCAGCAGCAGAATCTCCTCCACCAATAACTGTTACTGCATTTATATTTGCTAATTTGTTAGCTATAGAATTTGTACCAAAAGCGAATTGTTCAAATTCAGAAAGTCCAGCAGGTCCATTCCATAATACTGTTGCAGCATTTTCCAATTCTTTTGAATAAAGTTCTACTGTTTCTGGTCCGATATCTAACCCAATCCATCCTTCTGGCATTTCTGTTGTTTTTACTACTTTGCTTTCTGTGTCTTTGTCAAATTCTTTTCCTACTTTTGTATCTACTGGTAACATGAATTTAACTCCCTTTTCTTTTGCTTTTTCCATTAAAGAATTTGCTAATTCTAGTTTATCCTCTTCACAAATTGAATTTCCTACTGAATGTCCTTGTGCTTTAAAAAATGTATATTCCATAGCTCCAACTATCATTAATGTATCAACTTTTTCTAGTAGTTTTTCTATAACTTCTATTTTATCTGATACTTTTTTGCCTCCCATTATTGCAACAAAAGGTCTTTTTGGATTATTTAATGCTTCTCCTAGGAATTTTAGTTCTTTTTCTATTAAAAATCCTGATACTGCTGGTAAATATGCCGCTACACCTGCTGTGCTTGCATGTGCTCTATGTGCTGTTCCAAATGCATCATTTACATATATTTCTGCTAAGCTTGCTAGTTCTTTAGAAAATTCTGGGTCATTTTCTTCTTCTCTTTTATCAAATCTAACATTCTCTAATAGTATAGCTTCTCCTTCTTTTATATTGTTTACTAATTCTTTCGCACTTTCTCCTATTATATCTCCTGCTAATTTTACTTCTTTTCCCAATAGTCTTGATAGTTCTTTTGCTACTGGAGCTAGGGAAAATTCTGGTTTCACCTGTCCTTTTGGTCTTCCTAAATGTGAGCATAAAATAACTTTGGCACTATTGTCTAATAAATATTTTATTGTTTCTAATGCTCCTACTATTCTTCTGTTGTCTGTTATATTTAGGTTTTCATCTTGTGGTACATTGAAATCACATCTTACAAGTACTTTTTTTCCTTTTACGTCTATATCTCTAACTGTTTTTTTATTCATTAAAATCTCTCCCTTCAATTTGCTTAAAATACCAAAAGAAAAGAGAAATTAGAAATTGGAAAGAGAACTATCCCAATTTCCATTTCTCTCACTTTTATTTTTTAGATGTATATATTGCTAAATCTACTAATTTGTTTGAATATCCCCATTCATTGTCATACCATGCCACTAATTTAACAAATGTGTCTGTTAATTGTATTCCTGCTTTGGCATCAAATATTGATGTGTGTTCATCATTTATGAAATCTGATGATACTACTAAATCATCAACATATTCTATTATTCCTTTCATCTCATTTTCAGATGCTTTTTTTACTACTTCACATATTTCTTCATATGTTGCTGGTTTTCCTAAGTTACATGTTAAGTCTACTACTGAGACATCTACTGTTGGTACTCTAAATGACATTCCTGTTAATTTTCCATTTAATGATGGTATTACTTTTCCTACTGCTTTTGCTGCTCCTGTTGAAGATGGTATTATATTAGCTGCTGCTGCACGTCCACCTCTCCAGTCTTTTTTAGAGGCTCCGTCAACTGTTTTTTGTGTAGCTGTTGTAGCATGAACTGTTGTCATAAGTCCATCCTTAATTCCAAAGTTATCATTTATTACTTTTGCAAGTGGTGCTAAACAGTTTGTTGTACAAGAAGCGTTTGAAATTATATTCATGCTTGAATCGTATTGGTCATTGTTAACTCCCATAACAAACATTGGTGCATCTTTTGATGGGGCACTTATTATTACTCTTTTTGCTCCTGCATCTATATGTGCTTGTGCTTTTTCTAATGTTGTAAATACTCCTGAACATTCTAATACATATTCTACTCCTAGTTCTCCCCATGGAATGTTATGTGGATCCATCTCATTATATACTTTAATATCTTTTCCATTTATCGTTAGAGTGTTTTCTTCTCCTTTTACTTCTCCATTGAATTTTCCATGTACTGTATCATATTTTACCATGTATGCCATATAATCAGCTGTTATGAATGGGTCATTTACTGCTACGATTTCTACCTCCTCTTTTCCTAAAGCTGCTTGGAATGTTAATTTTCCAATTCTTCCAAAACCATTAATACCTACTTTAATTGCCATTTAAAATTCCTCCTTTAATTATGGTACTTATTGTACCCATATTATTAAATTTTATTAACCTTGATTATTGTACATCAAATTTAATTTCTTTGCAAGGGGTAAATGATAATAATTAGTTATTTTGTTTGAATAATCTACTTTTTAGCTAATACTCCCTATTATCTTATCTTTTTCTATAGTGTCTATTTTTACTGTTTCAATTTTATTTTCTAAATTTTCATTTGATTTTAATTGTATCATCATATAGTTTGTTGTATGTCCTTTATAGTATTCTCCTTCTTTTTCTTCAAACAAAACTTGTACTTTTTTTCCTATATAATTATTGTTATATCTATTTTGCATTTCGTTTGATAATTCTATTATTTTTTTACTTCTTTCCTCTTGTATTTTATTAGTTATTTGATTTGGCATTTTTTCTGCAACAGTACCTTTTCTTTTTGAGTATTTGAATGTATGTATTTTATAAAATCCTATTTTTTTTAAAAATTTATATGTTGTATCAAATTCTTTTTCTGTTTCTCCTGGAAATCCTACTATTATGTCTGCTGTTAATAACAAGTCTGGATATGATTTTTTTAAAATTTGCACTCCTTTTTCAAAGTCTTGTGTTGTATATTTTCTATTCATCCTCTTTAAGGTTTCATCACATCCACTTTGTAGTGACATATGAAATTGATTACATATTTTTTCGATTTTTCTTAAGTCTTCTACAAATCTTTGTGTTATTAGTTTTGGCTCTAATGATCCTAGTCTTATTCTTTCTATTCCTTTAATATTATTTATTTCTTTTAGTAAATCTATTAAACCTATTTCTTCTTTAAAGTCTATTCCATAAGAGGCAATGTGTATTCCTGTAATAACTATTTCTTTTATACCTTTTTGAGCTATATCTTTAATTTCATTAACTATATTTTCTATTTTTCTACTTCTAACTCTTCCCCTTGCATATGGAATAATGCAATAACTACAAAAGTTATTACATCCATCTTGTATTTTTATAAATGCTCGTACTTTTTCTGTATATGTAGTCTTTCCAAAATCTTTGTATTCCTTTTGCTTGTTTATATCTGATACTATTACCTGTTTTTCTTTATATTTTTTTACATATTCTACTATATCATTTTTTTCATTATTTCCAAGGATTAAATCTATTTCATCTATTTGTTCTAATTCTTTTTTTCCTACCTGAACATAGCAGCCAACTATTACTAATATTGAATTTGGATTAATTTGTTTCGCCCTTCTTAGTATTTGTCTAGATTTTTTGTCTGCCATGTTTGTTACAGTACATGTATTTACTATATATATGTCTGCTATTTCCTCAAAGTCTACTATTATATATTCATTATCTATAAATTTTTGTTTCATCGCATTTGTTTCATATTGATTTACTTTACAACCGTAATGTATAGAAAGCTACTTTGTTTTTCATTTCATACTCTCTTTCATTTTTTATATTTTAACTTATAAATGTTAGTATTTTTGAAACACATTTTTATCTTAATATTTTCTTTCCATCTAATACATCTAAATTGTCTAATGCTTTTCCTGTTCCTAATGCTACACATGATACTGAGTCTTCTGCTATCATTACATTTATTCCTGTTTTTTCTTGTAATAGTTTATCTAGCCCATTAAGCAAACATCCTCCACCTGTCATATATATTCCTTTTTGACTTATGTCTGCAATTAATTCTGGTGGTGTTTTTTCTAGTACTGAGTGTACTGCATCTACTACTTGCATTGCTGGTTCTATTAATGCTTCCATCATTTCACTTGAATGAATTGTTATTGTTACTGGTAATCCTGATGATAAGTCCCTTCCTCTAATGTCCATCTCTGCATCTTGTACTCCTGGGTATACACATCCAATATTTATTTTTAAGTCTTCTGCTGTTCTTTCTCCTATTATTACATTAAATTTTCTTTTAACATATTTTATTATTGCTTCGTCAAATTTGTCTCCTGCAACTTTTAAAGATGTACTTACTACTGAGCCTCCCAAAGATATTACAGCTACATCTGTTGTTCCTCCTCCAATGTCTACTATCATATTTCCACATGCTTTTGAAATATCTATTCCTGCTCCAATTGCTGCTGCTATTGGTTCTTCTATTAGATATACCTTTCTTGCTCCTGCTTGTCCTGCTGCATCTATAACTGCTTTTTTTTCTACCTCTGTAACTTGTGATGGAATACATATCATTATTCTTGGTGAAAATATGGTTTTTCCACAGATTTTTGTTATAAAGCTTTTTAGCATTTTCTCGGTAACTGTATAATTAGAGATAACTCCATCTTTTAGGGGTCTTGTTGCTACAATACTTCCAGGAGTTCTTCCTAACATTCTTCTAGCTTCTTGTCCAACTGCAAGAACATCTTTTGTATTATTATCAACTGCAACAACTGATGGTTCTCTTAAAACTATCCCTTTTCCTTTTACATACCCAATTACAGTTGCTGTTCCTAAGTCTATGCCTATATCATAACCCCCAAAACTAAACATTATAAATCCACCTTTCAACTATATGTTTTTAGATAACTGATTCATTTTTTACAGTTACAAATTGTACTAATTATATTGCATTTTTTATCATTTTTCAATATATTTTTGCATTTTTTTGTTATTACTGCATTTTTGCGATTAAAGCTTTTATTTTTATCCCTTCATCACTAAACATTTTTTCATGCTCTGTAACTATATTATCTTCAAATATTGGTTCATTATGCAAGTCATATGTTTTATTTATAATTTTAAATTTTGAGTCTTCAAAATATTTTATACTATCTTTAAATAATGCATCATCATCGGTCTTAAAGAAGATTTCTCCTCCTTCTACTAAAAATTCTTTATATAATAATAATTGTTTTGTGTTTGTAAGCCTCTTTTTTCTATGTTTTGGTCTTGGCCAAGGATTGCAAAAATTAATATATATTCTTTCTATTTTATCTTTTTTATCCATGAATAATAATATTCTTTCTATATCATGTCTTACTAATTTTATATTTTCTATTTCTAAATTTTTTTCTTTATATATGGCTTCTATATTTCTTTTTGCTAATCCTAACATTGCATCAACCATATCAATTGCAATATAGTTGATATCTAAATTTTTTGATGCTAGTTGTGCTATAAAAGTTCCTTTACCACAGCCAAGTTCCATTTGTATTGGATTACTATTATTTTTAAATGCAGTTTTCCATTTTCCTTTGTAGTCTTGTGGATTATCAACATAAAATGCACTTGCCTCTAATTCTGGGCGTGCCCATTTTTTAAACCTAATTCTCATCTTTTTCTTCCTTTCATCTGTCGTATTATAGCAGATCTTGTTTGATAAGACAATAGGTTAATTAATTAAGTATTTTTATTTAATTTTTTCTTTTAAAATTTATCCTACGTTTTTTTCTTCGTGTTCATGTTCATATTTTAATTTAGTAGCCATTCCTCCCCTTATATGCCTCTCTGCTTTGTTTTCATCTAAAATTCCCCTAACTTTTAACGCTAGTACTGGGTTTATCTTTAGTAACCTTTCTGATACATCTTTGTGTACTGTGCTTTTACTTATTCCATATTTTTTAGCAGCACCTCTTACTGTATCTTTTGAATCTATTATATAATGTGCTAGTTCAATAGCACGTTCCTCTATTGAGTAACCTCTCATATTAAAGCCTCCAATTGCGAATACCTTTGTTTAAGTTTATTCGCATTGGAGGTATATTAGAACTTATGATTTTTCTTATTATCAAATTTTTATTATTTTGTTGATAAGTTCCTTTTTTCAATATTTTGGACAAAATATGACTGTTTCTTTGGGAGAAGTCTAATAAGGACAAAATTGTTTTTATGGATTTCTTCCATAATTTTATTGTGTTAGATAGTTGGATAAAGATATAAATTTATTTAGTCAAATTTGTAGTAAAAATCAATTTATGGAGGTTTTAACTATGGTTGAAATAACTTATCACAAAGAAAGAGATTATTTTATTCCCGACTTATATTTAGAGAAAGAAAATTATGAGGAAGATTATATTATTGGAAAATATGGGCATTTAAGATTAGAGTATTTAAAAAATCATAAAAAGGCTGAATATATAATAATGTTTATGAATTGTACTTTGAGAAAACATATTGTAGAAACTGATAAACAAGCTAAAAAAAGATTTGAAATACTTATGAAACAAATGCTAGAAAAAAATCCTATTGATGAAAACTTGAAAAATACTGATCCTTTAAAATGGACTGGGCTTATGAATGCATACAAAAATTCTATTGAAGAAATTATATTTAAAGAATTGAGAGAGTATAGAAAAAGTTGTGTAAATAAATCCTTCCGTGATAAAATATAAAAATATCAAGGAGGGATTTTTTCTATGGGAAAAAAAGTAGAAAAAGAAGAAAATGAAATAGTAGAGGAATTTTTTAGAAGGAATGATCCTAAGAATATCAAGTCTATGGGAGATATGTATGTAGCATGGAAATACTTTTTTGCCCCTGCATTTCAACAATTACTGGATGCAGAAATGGAAGCAAAACTAGGTTATTCAAAAAACGAAAGAACAGATAATGAAAATTATCGAAATGGATATTATCCAGAAAGAATAGTATCAACAGAAATGGGAGATATTCCAATAAAAGTACCAAGAGATAGAAATGGAGAAATAGGTTCAGATTTAGTACCAAAATATTCAAGAACAGTAAATGGATTCGACGAAAAAGTAATAGCAATGTATGCCTTAGGATTATCAGATAAAGATATACAAGAGCAAATAAAAGAAATATTCGGATGTAATATATCACCAGATATGGTAAGTGATATAACAGATAAAATAATACCAGAAATCCAAGAATGGAAGAAAAAAAGATTAGAAGAAGTATATCTAATCATATTTATAGATGCAACACATTTTCATGTACGAGATAATGGGCAGATAGTAAAAAAGGCAGCATATGTAGTATTAGGAATAGATAAAGATGGAATGAAAAAAGTACTAGATATAACAATAGGAGAAAATGAAAGTGCAAAATATTGGATGACAGTGCTAAATGGATTAAAAAATCGAGGGGTACAAGATATATTAGTATTATGTGCAGATGGACTAACAGGATTAAAAGAAGCAATATCAGCAATATACCCAAAAACAGAATATCAAAGATGTATAGTGCATCAAATAAGAAACTCATTAAAATATGTACCATATACAGATAAAAAGGAATTAGCAAATGATTTAAAAACAGTATATCAAGCGTCGACAGAAGAAACAGCATATACAAATCTATTAGAATTAGATGAAAAATGGAAAAGTAAATATCCAGGAGCAATACAAAGTTGGATAGATAATTGGGAAGTACTATCAGTATTCTTTAAATTTTCAGAGGAGATAAGAAGAATAATGTACACAACAAATGCGATAGAAAGTTTAAATAGTACATATAAAAGGATTAATAGAAATAGGAATGTATTTCCAACAGATATGTCATTATTAAAGGTACTGTATTTATCAACATTAAAAGCAGAAAAGAAATGGTCAATGAGAGCAAAAAATTGGGACTTGTGCTTATCACAATCTAAAATAGCATATCCAGAAAGAATATATCTAAACATTTGGTAAAATTTACAAAATGTTAAAATTTAATTATTAAAATTTTGTTATCAATCGGAAGGAAATCCGATTTACACGACTTTTACGATAGTCTTAACATGAGATGATTACAAAATAAATCTAGCTCATGTTTTGTATTTTTTTACTTCCTAAACGGCATATTTATTTATAACTCTCAATATATAATGCCTTTGCAATATAAGGAGAAATTTCGTTAATATTATACCAACCAGAACTTTTATAGTCATTTTCAAGTCCATTTGGATTTGAAAGATAAACCATACCATTTCCATCACTAGCAAGTAATACCATATAATGAGAAGTAGTAGTGAAGCGGTTTTCAGTTGGTTTATTCCATACACAAATTAAAACTGGTCTATTAGTTTTTAGATGTTTTTCGATTGCTTCATTTGATAAATGAACAGTATCATAATAAAAATCCGAATTTTTAATTCCATAAGTATAAGATAATTCTTTTGAAATCTTATCAGAGGCTAAAACAGGATAATATTTCTCTCTAAGATTTTCAGGAGTATAGTCTTTCTTATATCCACTTAAAATAATTGATAATGCTGTAATTCCGCAACCATTATCTGACATTGTTCCACTCCAATAATCATTATTACTCCAGGAATAATTACCATTCTGCTTGTATTCTTTATAAGTTTTTTGATTATTAGTTTCTGTTGTGAAAGTAGTAAAATAACCATCCTGATTTTCAATATTTTTTTGTCCAACTCCAGAATACTTATTATTATAGTCCTGTTTAATAATTTCATATTTTGGAGGTAGTTGAACAATATTATCATTATTACCTATATTAGGTAATAGAGTACTTTTAGTATCTATACCCATATTTTTAATATAGAAATACATAATTACAAGAATAAAAACTAATAATAAAAATATTTTTTCGATTTTAATTTTTCTTTTTCTGTTTCTCATTTTAATATCATTCCTTCCATTATTGGTTATAATATGAAAAATCAATTCCTTAACTTGTCTATAATTATTATATAAGTGTTAAAAATAAAAAGTTTTAAGAAAAAATTAAAAAAATCTTAAATTTTTCTTACATTTGAAATTTTATGTAAAAAATATGTTATAATCGAAAAAGTGAGGGAGAGTATGGATATTTTAATATTAGATGATGAAAAAGAAATTGCTGATTTAGTAGAATTATATTTAAAAAATGAAAACTATAATGTACATAAATTTTATGATTATAAGTTAGCAATCAATTATATAAATACACAAAAATTAGACCTGGCAATATTAGACATAATGGTAGGACAAGTTAGTGGATTTGAAATTTGCAAAATGATTAGGGAAAAAGACTTGAATTTTCCAATAATATTTTTAACAGCAAAGATAGAAGATGTAGATAAGATATATGGTCTGACTTTAGGAGCAGATGATTATATTACAAAACCTTTTAATCCTCTTGAATTAGTTGCAAGAGTTAAATCAGCGCTTAGAAGATATACAAAGTATAATAAAAAGGAGAAAGATGATAATATCTATATAGAAGGCTTAGAGATAGATAAAGAAACACATAAATGCTTATTATTTGGTAAAGAAATAGAACTTACACCAATAGAATTTGATATATTGTTATATCTAGCTAATAATAGAGGATGTGTAGTAAGTTCAGAAGAACTATTTGAAAAGGTTTGGAAAGAAAGATATTTAGACAATAATAATACAGTAATGGTACATATTAGACGAATTAGAGAAAAATTAAAGGAAGATACAAAAAATCCAAAGTTTATAAAAACTGTATGGGGGGTGGGGTATAAAATTGAAAAATAAGATATTATTTAAAGAAAAAGTTAAAATCTGTTTTAATATAATACTAAAAATAATCATAGTTTACATTATCTCAATAATATTTTTTCAATTATTTATAGATGGAATCTTTGAGAGAGCCTTAGCAAATAATGTATTTGACTTTAATCCAGAATTATATTATTGGTGTGTAGGTAATAAAAGTATAATAATTATTGTATATCTATTTATAGTACTTGCAATTATAATATTTAGATCTATTTCTAAATTTTTTGACAATATATATGAAGTATATAATTCATTAGATGACATTATGGATAAAGAGAAGAGCAGAATAGAGCTATCAGATGAGACAATTAAATTTGCTGAAAAAATAAATAATATTAAATATAAATATCTTTTAAACGAGAAAAATGCAAAAGAGGCAGAACAAAAAAAGAATGATTTAATTGTATATATGGCGCATGATTTAAAAACTCCACTTACTTCTATTATAGGATATTTAACATTATTAAAAGATGAAAGGTCATTATCAAAAGAATTACAAGATAAGTATATAAATATTGCATTGAACAAATCTTTTAGGCTAGAAGAATTAACAAATCAATTTTTTGACATTACAAGATATAATTTGCATGAAATGAGTGTTACAAAGGAAAAAATAGATTTATCATTTTTAATGGAACAGTTATTAGATGAATGTTATCCAATGCTACAAGAAAAAAAATTAAAATATGTTATAAATAGACCAAATAATCTTTACTTTATGGGAGATGGAGATAAACTTGCCAGGGCATTTGGTAACTTATTTAAAAATGCAATTAATTATAGTTATGAAAATACAAATATAGAAATTGATATTAAAGAAAATGAGGAAACAATAAATATTTTATTTAAAAATAAAGGAAATAAGATTCCAGAATACAAATTAGAAAAAATATTCGAAAAATTTTATAGACTAGATGAAGCAAGAACCTCAAGTACAGGTGGTGCAGGGCTAGGGCTTGCAATAACTAAAGAAATTATAGAATTGCATAATGGAAAAATATATGTAAAAAATGATGATGAATTTATTGAATTTTATGTTGAATTAAAAAATGATGGTTGTTTATGATTTTAAACAACCATCTATGTAATTATTTTAATTTTTGTGATGCAATATTTACTAAATTTAATAAAGAGTTATATTTTGTAACTTGAGACATTTCGTTAAACTCAACTTTACCACCGTTAACTTTCCAACTATTTTTATTTTCAGTTAAGTAATTGAATACATCTTCAATTTTTTCTAAGTAATTGTTTACACTATCAATAGTTGAGTCTACTTGTTTTATTTCTTGTTCAAATTGAATACTATCTACAAATAAATCCTTATACTTACCAGTTAGACCATTATCATCTGCTCTTTTTTGCTTATATTCATTTGATGCCATTTCAGCAAGTCTCGTTTTAACTTCTTCACCTTTAGCTCTTGTATCAGTTATTAATTTTTTAGACTCTACAAAATCTGGTCCATCATTTTTGTAATTATCAGCTGATAAAATTGTTGTAAATTTCTCATTTTGATATTGAGCTTGCATTTCTTTTGCAATTGATTGATATTCAATTACATAATCCTTTAATACTTTTTCAACTTCTGCATATTTTCCACTAGTTTTGATTTCTGTGTCTACTTGAGATGTTTGATTGATCTTTTCAATTTCTTCACTAAGAATTTGTTTTTGAGCAACATCGCTTATTACTGCGCCTATTCCTACTAAAATTGCTACAGCTAATACTACGACTATTGCAACAATAATAATAACGACTTTTTTGTTTTTTGTTTGTTTTTCCTCCATTTTTAATCCTCCTAAATATTTTTTAGATTTCTATCCAAAATCCTTTGATATTATATCACTACAATTTAAATATAACAATACTTTTTTATCTTTAAATAGTGAAAAATTTGTATTTATTTTTGATGACGATGAAATTTGAACTAATAAATGATTAAAATTTAGTGATTTACGTAAAATAATATTGCACAAAAATTACATTTCCATTATAATAATTTCTATAGTATGGAAGAAGGCAAAGTTTTATCTTCTATAAAATAAAAGTCAGAAAGGAAACTAAAAATGAGAGTAACATGTAATGATAAAATTCTTGAAGTAGAACCAAATAGTAGAATAAAAGATATACTAAAAGATGAAATAGAAAATTCTAAAAACACCATAATTACTTGTATATGTAACAATAAAGTTAAAAGTTTAAATCATAAAATTAAAGAAGATTGTAATATAGAATTATTGGATTATACTAATAAAGAAGGAAAAAGAGTATATATAAGAGGGGCATTATATATTATGGCTAAAGCATTTAAGGAGGTATATCCAGATGCGAAATTAACTGTAAATTATCAATTATCAAATTCAATGTATTGTGTTATAGATAATATGGAGATAACTGACGAGATGATAACCAAAGTAAAAAATAGAATGACTGAAATTGTAAAAAAGGATTTAGAAATACAAAAAGTAATAATGTCACAAAAAGAAGCAAGAGAATTTTATGAGAAAGAGCAAAGCAAAAGAGGTATATTATTACAACTAAATAAAAAAGAAAAGACAGATAAGGTATCATTATATTATTGTGAAGATTATTATAATTATTTCTTTGGAGTAATGCCTATTTCTACAGGGGTAATTAAAGTATTTGACTTAACAAAGTATAAGGAAGGATTTTTAATAAAATATCCAAGTAGAGAGAAACCAAATCAATTAGCACCATTCAAAGAAACTAAAAAACTGCTATCAACATTGGAAGAATATGATGAAATATATAAAATTCTAAGGATAGATACAGTTAATAGATTAAACAAAAGAATAGAAGAAGATAGTGGAAAAGAGACAATAATACTTTCAGAGGCATTACATGAAAAGAAGATTTCTGATATAGCAGATAAGATAGTTAATAATAAATCTACAAGAATAGTTTTAATAGCAGGACCATCCTCATCAGGAAAGACAACTTTTGCAAACAGATTAGGAATTCAACTTATGTTGAATAGAAAAAGACCAGTGACAATATCAGTAGACAATTATTTTGTAGAAAGAGAAAATAACCCAAAAGATGAATTTGGAAACTATGATTTTGAATGTCTAGAAGCATTAGATGTTGAACTACTAAATGATCATATGCAAAGATTATTAGCAGGAGAAGAAGTTGAGATTCCAAATTTTAATTTCACAAATGGACATAAAGAATATAATGGAAACATCTTAAAGCTAGAACCAGATGATATATTGGTAATGGAAGGAATACATTGCTTAAATGATAAATTGACGAACTCAATTCCAAGAGAACAAAAATATAAAATATACATTAGTGACTTAACAGTATTAAATCTAGATTATTATAATAATATATCAACTACTGATACTAGATTAATAAGAAGAATTGTAAGAGACTACAACTTTAGAGGTTATTCAGCATTACAAACTATAAAAACGTGGTATTCAGTAAATAGAGGAGAGATAAAGTATATATTTCCATTTCAAGAAGAAGCAGATAGTATGTTTAATTCTTCATTAATATATGAATTATCAGTATTAAAGGATTATGCGATGCCACTGCTAAAAGAAATAGATAATTCTCACCCAGAATGTGCAGAAGCAACAAGATTGTATAACTTATTAAAATATTTTGAATCAATTCCTGATAATTATATTCCAAAAACCTCATTAATTCGTGAATTTATAGGAGGAAGTGCGTTTGATGTATAGTAAATTTACAAAAATAGATGAAGAATTTATATGTGAAAACTGCGGTAAAAAAGTAACAAAACTAGGCTATACATGTAGAAATCACTGCCCAGAATGTTTATATTCAAAACATATAGATGTATACCCAGGAGATAGACGAGAGGAATGCCAGGGATTACTAGAACCAATAGGGTTAGAGATGAATAATAAAAAAGGTTATATAATAATATTTAAATGTACAAAATGTGGAGCAATTAGAAAAAATAAAGCAGCAGAAGATGATAATATGAAATTATTGATAAAATTAAGTGCAAAACACTAAGTTTAAATAAAATTAGAACAAATAAGAAAAATCTTTGATTTTTCTTATTTGTTATCTCTAATCTCTAACACCTATTTTCTAACTATAAATCATATAATCAATATCAGGAAAAATTTTATCCTTTTTTGAGATTTCATTTAAAAATAATTCATCAATTTCATTATTTTTTATTTGATAATATAGCTTAGTAAATCTACCAATATGTTCTTTTATTCTTTTATGAGCATAATCAACCATTGTTTGATTTGTAATAATAAAATTCCAATCACTACTTTGTGCTAGTAATAATTCTCTGGCACATTGATTTAATGCTTTACGTCTTAGGCTAGTTTTAGCCTCATTAGGGAATAAGTTAGCAAGTTCAACCATTCTATCACCAGCAACATGATAATGTCTATGTACATAGTCATTTAAAGGGTTTAACCAAACTTCACTATAACCATTAGCACCCCAACTTGATCTACAAGGTGTACATTCTTGAATTTCTGGGTATAAATCAATATATTCACTAGGCGTAATTAATTTATAATCACATTTATCATAATAAATTTTTTTAAACAAAATATATAGCCAATCAGGACCTTCATACCACCAATGACCATAAAGTTCAGCATCATAAGGACAAACTATTATTGGTTTTCTTCCATCCATTTGAGAATAGAGATAACTAATTTGAGATTGTCTACAATCGAAAAAGTGACCTGCTTGTTTCTCTACAGAATCCATAGCCCATTTAATATTATAATAATCTTTAGTTTCTGTATTTCCTGTAATTCTATAATATTTAATTTGTGTATTAACTCTGATGCCATTACTAGCAATATATGGTTTTATATAATCATAAGGAGCATCGTAACCGATATCTCGGTAAAACTCACGATAATTAGGGTCACCAGGATATCCATTTATAGAGCTCCAAACCTGTCTAGAGGATTCTAAGTCTCTACCAAAAGCAACTATTCCATTAGGAGAAACAATAGGAGCAAAAGTACCATAAACAGGAGTAGGATTAGCATATAAAATTCCATGTGTCTCAGTTATTATGTATTGAATTCCAAATTCCTTCAGACATTTGTCTGCTTCTGGAATATACCCACATTCAGGAAGCCAAATTCCTCTAGGTGTCCTTCCAAAATATTTTTCATAAGTTTGAACTCCAACTGCAATCTGTGCACGAATTGTTTTTTCATTTAAATATAAGATAGGGAAATAACCATGTGTTGCCCCACAAGTAATAATCTCAAGTAAACCAATATCTTGAAAATACTTAAATCCATCTATTAAATTACAGTTATAAACATCTTTAAAAATATGTAAATCATCAGAATACCTATCTCTATAATATTTTGCTAGTTCACAAACTTTATCATTACCTTTATTACGAATAAGTTCCTTTTGAGAAAGCTCAATATGTTGTTTCAAATATTTTATATAACGCTTTTGTAGCATCTTATTATCAAGCATAGAAAGAAGAGGAGGGGTCATAGACATAGTTATTCTAAAATTAACTTTCTCAGCTTCTAGCTTTTTAAAATTTTTTAATAAAGGTATATACGTTTCAGAAATTGCTTCAAATAACCATTGTTCTTCTAAATAATCTTCGCTTTCTGGATGATGTACAAATGGTAAATGTGCATGTAGTATAAAACAAACATAACCTTTTTCATTAGTAGTCATAAATAATCTCCTTTATCAAATCAAACTGCTGTAGGGGCACCCTTTGGGCACCTGAATGGTGCATCTCCGCTTTTTGTTTTTTCTATATATTAAAACATTCCAGATGTTGGATTACTAGAAGAAGGATTAGAAAACATTTTATTACTTTCTAAAACTTCATCTTTATAAAAATTATTATAGAAATTATAAACCTTATGTTTTTTATTATATAGATTTCCTATATTAGTCATTAAACGAATACTTCCAAAATCTTTTTTAGCAATAATATTGGTTTTTACATTTTTAAATTTAATATTTGTAAAATCAGTTTTTTCAAATAATACATGGTCATTTGGAGAAATTAGTTGATTAGAAGAAGAAACATGGATGTATTCAGATGGATTCTCAATATTACGCCTTCCAAGTTCTATTTCATATTCACAATCAGGTTCCTGCATATACAAATACCAACTATTAGCAAAATCGTTAATTTCAACTTCAAAATGAGTATTTTTTGTTTTATTGTGTATAAGCAAGACTGGTTTTGTTTGATTAAAGAAACTTTGGCCATATTTTTCTGTAAAAGCTAATTTATCGCTATCAGAAATGTCCCAGTATACAAACAATGTTGTAGGAGTTTGGGCTAAAATTCTTACTAAAGTTTGATTATATATATAAGGTAAATCATAATACTCTAAAATATCATAAGTCTTAGTTGAAGTTATAGATTTATCATTCTTAGAATTATTTATTCCTTTAATATTTTTAGATGTAGTACTTTTTCTAGTAGTTTTTGTAGTAGCCTTCTTTGTAGTAGATTTAGCAGAAATAGATTTGTTTTTGGATACAGTAGCCTTTTTAGTAGTCTTTTTATTTGTGCTAGTTTTTCCTTTTTTAGAAGATATAATATTTTCATTTTTATTTGTAACTTTCTCTGTTTCTTTATTTTCTTCATTGATAAAATCTTGGGCTTTTGCTTTTTTTGTAACTCTTGGCATGATTTTACTTCCTCCTTAGTAAAAATATATTAAAATATAGTATATAATATATCAAAAAAATAATTAATTCAATAGAAAACACAAAAAAATCATATATAAAATATAGAAATTATTTTATTATATATTTCAATGGGACATATGATGGGATTACCAATAATAGATACACTTAATATGCATAAACATCCATTAATTTATACAATAGTCTTATTTATCTTAACTACAGCATTTTTAATATATGGATTTGACATTATAAAAAATGGAATAAAAAATTTGCAACATAGATCACCTAACATGGATACGTTAGTTATGATAGGCGTACTTAGTAGTTATTTTTATAGTATATATGGAATGATATTGATTTGTAAGGGTCAAAATTCTTATGTAGAAAATTTATACTTTGAATCAGCAGCCATTGTTATATTCTTTATAAAACTTGGCAGATATATTGACGGAATTAGTAAAGATAAAACAAAAGAGGCAATAAAGAAACTAGTTCAAATTACTCCCAATAATGCAATTATAAAAGTGAATGGAGAAGAAATAGAAGTTACAATAGATGAAATAAAAAAAGGAGATATAATTATTTCTCATGCAGGAGACAAGATTGCAGTAGATGGAGAGATTACTAGTGGAAGTGCACATTTAGATGAAACCTTTATAACAGGTGAAAGTAAACCAATTAGTAAAAATATAGGAAATAAAGTTATTGCAGGAAGCATTAACTATATGGATATTTAGAATATAAAGCCGAAAGAATAGGTAAAGAATCTACTATATCTGAAATTGTTAGATTAGTAGTAGAAGCAACAAATACAAAAGCACCAATTGCAAAAATAGCAGATAAAGTAAGTGGATATTTTGTACAAGTAGTTATTATTGTTGCTATTAGATGACAGAGAAATTTTAAAAATTGCAGAGAGTATAGAGGCTAAGTCTACTCACCCAATAAGCAAAGCATTTATAGAACATTTAAAAGAAAATAAAATTGAGATACAAGAAATAGAAGATTTTAAAAATATAAGTGGATATGGAATTACAGGAAAAATAAAGGAAGATGAGATAATTTTAGGAAATTTAAAAATTTTAGAGCTATTTCAAATAGAAAATAATCATTTAGAAGATGAAAAGAAATTGGCAGAAGGTGGAAATAGCATTGTATATGTAGTAAAAAATAAAACTATTATTTCTATTATTGGAGTAAACGATATTGTAAGAAAAAATGCTAAAAAGATTATAGAAAAGTTGGATAAAAGTAAAATAGAAACAATAATGCTAACAGGAGATAATAATAAAACTGCCAGTATTATAGCAAAAAGCATAGGAATATCAAATGTAATTGCAAATGTTTTACCTTCAGAAAAAGCTGAGATTATAAAAAAATTAAAAAAGGAAAATAAAAAAGTAATGATGTGTGGAGATGGAATAAATGACAGTCCAGCTTTAGCAAATGCTGATATTGGAGTAAGTATTAATAGTGGTACAGATATAGCAATGGATTCATCTGATGTTATATTAATGAACGATGATTTAAATAAGATATTAGACTTAATAAATATTAGCAAAAAAACAATTAAAAATATAAAGCAAAATTTATTTTGGGCATTTTTTTATAATAGTTTGATGATACCTATTTCAATGGGATTATTAAAACCTATTGGAATAAGTATAAATCCAATGATAGCTGGATTTGCTATGGTACTTAGTAGCTTTACAGTAATATTAAATGCTTTAAGATTAAAATATATAAAATTAGAAAGAGGCGAATAAAATGTTTGGTGAAAAAATAACTAAAACAATCTTAATAGATGGTATGGACTGTGCTAAAAAAGTAGAAGAAATGCTAAAAAAAAATTAAGGAAGTAAAATCTGCAAAGGTATTGCTTGAAGAAAAAAAAGCAGAAGTTATATTAAAAGTAGAAGTTGATGATAATGTTTTTAAAGAAATAATAGAGAATCTAGGATATACTGTACTAGAAGTAAGAGATTAGATGTCAGAGTAGGAAAGAAGCATTGCAAATAGTGCTTCTTTTCTTTGGATTACTGTCTACAAAATAAAAATAAAAAAGTACTTGACAGTTGGCAATATTACATATAAAATATATACTAGGTTAAATATATTCTAAGTAAATAATAACCGAATTATCAGTTTCTAATAATAACTATATTTTTAGAAACTATAATATTCGCTATATTTATTTTGTATGAGAGTCTTTTTAGCTATAAAATAGAAATTCATACAATATAAAAAATATTAGTTATATATATTATCTGAACATTGAAAATTTAATAGAAAAGAGGAATGAATATGGAAATAATTGCCATAATCGCCACTCTTATAATCTCAGCAATAGTTTTTATTCCATTAGGAGTATTAATTAGGAAAAGAATAGCAGAGTCTAAAGTTGAAGGAGCAGAGGGAGAAGCTAAAAGAATATTAGATTTAGCAAAAAAGGAAGCGGAAACAATAAAAAAGGAAGAAGTTTTTAAGGCAAAAGAAGAAATAATTCATGCCAAAGAGGACTTAGAAAAAGAGATTAGACAAAGAACAGGCGATTTAAATGCTAAGGAAGCAAGAATTACAAAAAGAGAAGAAAACATTGAAAGAAGAACAGAAAATTTTGAACAAAAAGAAAAAGAACTAGAAAAAAAGGCTCAAGACATTGAAAATCAAAAAAAGAATTTAGAAGAATTAGAAGAAAAAAGAATGTCAGAACTTGAAAAAATAGCAAAATTATCAGAAGAAGATGCAAAAACAATGTTATTATCAGAAGTAGAGAAACAATTAAAAGTAGAAAAGGCCAATTTACTTAATGAGATGGATGCTCAAATTAAAGAAGAGGCAAATCAAAAAGCTAAAGAAATATTAACATATACAGTTCAAAAATGTGCAGCAGATCACACAGCAGAAACTACAGTGTCAATAGTAGCACTTCCAAATGACGATATGAAGGGGAGAATTATCGGTAGAGAAGGAAGGAACATAAAAGCATTAGAAACATTAACAGGGATAGACTTAATAATAGATGATACACCAGAGGCTGTTGTTATATCGGGTTTTGATCCATTAAGAAGAGAAGTTGCCAAAATTGCATTAGAAAAATTAATTGAAGATGGTAGAATTCATCCAGCTAAAATAGAAGAAACAGTTGAAAAGGCAAAAGAGGAAGTTGCCAATACTATCAAATCAGAAGGAGAAAGAGCGACTCTTGAAACTGGGGTAATTGGATTAAATAATGAACTTATAAAACTTATTGGTAAATTAAAGTATAGAACGAGTTACGGTCAAAATGTTTTAAATCACTCTATAGAAGTATCAAATCTTGCAAGAATTATGGCTGAAGAATTAGGATTAGATGCCAAACGTGCAGCTAGAGCAGGTTTATTACATGATATAGGAAAAGCATTAGATCATGATATGGAAGGAACACATGTTGAAATTGGTGTAGATGTACTTAAAAAATTCAAAGAAAATCAATTAGTAATAAATGCTGTACAAGCACATCATGGAGATGTTGAGCCTTTAACATTAGAAGCAGTATTAGTACAAGCAGCTGATGCAATTTCTGCTTCAAGACCTGGAGCAAGAAGAGAAACTTTGGAAGCATATATAAAGAGACTAGAAAAACTAGAAGAAATTGCAGATTCTTTTGAAGGGGTTGATAAATCTTATGCAATTCAAGCAGGACGTGAAGTAAGGATAATTGTAAAACCTGAAAAAGTATCAGAAGCTGAAATGACATTAATGGCAAGAGAAGTTGCAAAACGTGTAGAAAGTGAAATGGAATATCCAGGACAAATAAAGGTTAATGTAATACGTGAATCAAGAGCCATAGAATATGCAAAATAAAAAAGAAAGACTTTAAGTCTTTCTTTTTTATTTTTTTTATTATATAATACATCTAAAATATAGGAAGGGTGATAAAGAACATGAAAATTTTAGCTGTAGGAGATTTAATAGGCGAAAGTGGTTTAAATAAGGCTAAGGAAACTGTAGCAGAATTAAAAGAAACAGAAAATATAGATTTTATAATTGTTAATGGGGAAAATGTGGCTGATGGAATGGGAATTATGCTAAAACATTTTAATAATATTTTATCAATAGGAACTAATGTAGTTACTATGGGAAATCATACATGGGCCAAAAAGGACATATTTAGTTTTATTGATCATGAACAACTAATAAGACCAGCAAACTATCCAGAAGGAGTACCAGGAAAAGGATATGCTATTTTTGAATGTAAAGATAAAAAAATTGCAGTTATTAATTTAATAGGAAGAACAGAAATGGGGATTTTAACTGAGAATCCTTTTATAATAGGAAAAAAATTAGTAGAAGACTTAAAGAAAGAAGTAGATATTGTAATAGTAGATTTTCATGCAGAGGCGACAGCAGAAAAAGTTGCAATGGGAAATTATTTAGATGGAATTGCAACAATAGTTTATGGAACACATACACATGTCCAAACATCTGATGATAGAATATTACCAAATGGAACAGCTTATTTAACTGATATTGGAATGACTGGTCCTAAAAACTCTGTAATAGGAATGGATATAGATGCATCATTAAAAAGATTTGTGACAACTCTCCCAGAGAGATATAAAATGGCAGAGGGTGAATGTATTTTTAATGGTTGTATTTTTGATATAAATGACGAAAACTGTCAAGTTAAAAACATTACTAGACTATATTTGTAAAAAAAAGTCGAAAAGTAAAGAATTATGAAGATGGAAACTTCCACTATTTTCCAAAAATATATAGACATAGAGCTTCAAAAGTATTATAAATATATTTGTCAGATACAAGAAATATAATTTCTATATATGACAGTCAGAAAAGTTTATCTATAAATTTTTTTGATTATTAAAAAAAGAAATAAAAATTAAATTAAAGGAGGCACAAACAATGGAAGTTTTAAAAATCTCATCAAAATCAAACCCAAATTCAGTAGCAGGAGCAATTGCTGGATTGGTAAAAGAAAATAGCAGAGCAGAAATGCAAGCTATAGGTGCAGGAGCACTAAATCAAGCAATAAAGGCAGTCGCAATTGCAAGAGGATTTGTAGCACCATCAGGAGTAGATCTAGTATGTGTACCAGCATTTGCAGAGGTAGAAGTAGAAGGAGAAGACAGAACGGGAATAAAAATTCTTGTTGAATCAAGAGTTTAATATATATCTAATAAGAGAAATTGGAGTCGATGTATCGGCTCCAATTTCTTTTGAAAATTTTTTGTGTAATTTGACATATAATAAAAATATCAATATAATATATACAAATATATAGGAGGGGATAATGAAAACTCTAATAGTTACAGGGGGAAACATAGAAAAAGAATTCTTATTAAAAACAATAAAAGAAATAAAATTTGAAACTATAATAGCAGTAGATAATGGACTAAAAATACTGAATCAAATAAATGTAAATCCACAACATATAGTAGGAGACTTTGATACAGTAAAAAGTGAAATTTTAGATAGATACAAAGAAAATACATCAATAAAAATACATAAGTTTAATCCAATAAAAGATAATACAGATACAGATATTGCAATAAGACTAGCAATAGGATTAAAAAGTGATGAAATAACAATAATTGGAGCTATAGGAACAAGAATAGACCATCTTTTAGCAAATATTCATGTATTAAAATATGCACTAGACAGTAATGTAGAATGTAAAATAATAGATGAAAATAATGAGATACAATTAATAGATAAAACTACAATTATAAAGAATAAAGACATAGCAAAAAAATATATATCATTAATTCCATTAACAGAAAAAGTAGAACACATAAACTTAAAAGGATTCAAATATGAGTTAAACAATGGAACATTAACTATGGGTTCAAGTTTAGGAATAAGTAATGAAATATCAAAAGAAGAAGCAATAATTGAATTTGATAATGGAATTTTAATAATGATAAATTCAAAAGATTAGAATATAGATTAAGCAGAAAATAAAATTAAAGAATAATTAGTAACAATAATTTTTCGATAAACGTTTTTAGCTAGGAAGGAATGATTGCAGTAAAATGGAAGAAATAGAGGGACAAATAATAGATATAATATATCAAAACGAATTAAATAGTTATACAATAGCTGACTTTAATACAAAAGATGGTGAACTAACAATTGTAGGATACCTTCCATTTGTAAATGCAGGAGATACACTAAAAGTTTCAGGAAGATATGTTACACATCAAGAATATGGAGAACAATTTAAAGTAGAAACATTTGAAAAAACAGAACCCAAGACCTTAGAAGCACTAGAAATTTACTTATCATCTGGAAGTATTAAAGGAATAGGACCAGCCACTGCAAAAAAAATCATAAAAGCATTTGGAGAAGACACCATAAATATTTTTAGAACGAATCCAGCAGCATTATCATCTATACAAGGAATAAATTATGAAAAAGCAATGAAAATGGGAGAAAGTTTCAATGAAAACTGGGAATTATGGAATATAGTTAGTTTCTTAGAGCAATTTGGAATATCAGCAAGTCATGCTAAAAAAATATATAAAGACTTAGGCTCAGATGCAATAAATGAAATAAAAAAGAACCCATATATACTAGTAGACAAAGTAAGAGGAGTAGACTTTAAACAAATAGATAAAATGGCAATGGATATAGGTATAGACATACAAGACGACTCTAGAGTAAAAAGCGGAATAAAATATAGTTTAAACTTAGTTAGTTACAATGGACATTGTTGTACTATAAAAGAAAATTTAATAGAATATGTAAAAGGACTATTAGGAGTACCAAAAGAGGTTATAGAAGATGAGATAATAAACTTAAAAGTCACAGAAGAAATTGTAGTTGAGAAAAGAAATGATGAAGAATGGATATATTTAATTCCATTTTATAAAGCAGAAGATAATATCGCTACAAGACTAGCAATAATAGATACTTCAAAAAACATAAAAAGAATTGGTAACTTCGAAACAGAACTAAAAACAATAGAAAAGGAAGAAAATATAGAATTATCAGAAAAGCAAAAAGAAGCATTAAAAGCAGTAAATGATAATAATGTATGCATAGTAACAGGAGGACCAGGAACAGGAAAAACAACAATTATAAAAAGCATAATAGATATATATAAGAAAAAAGGGAAAAAAGTAGTATTATGTGCACCAACAGGAAGAGCAGCAAAAAGAATGACAGAAATGACAGGGGAAGAATCAAAAACACTGCATAGATTATTAGAAATAGGAAAGACAGGTGACGAAACCCAAAACATAGATATAGACTTAAATGTACAAATGATAGATGGAGATATTGTTATAGTAGATGAAATGTCAATGGTAGACTTATTTTTAATGAATTATCTACTAAGAGCGATTTATCAAGGAACAAAATTAGTATTAGTAGGAGATGTAGATCAATTACCATCTGTAGGACCAGGAAGTGTATTAAAAGATATAATAAACTCAGAAAAAATCACAACAATACATTTGGACAAAATATTTAGACAAGCAGCAAAAAGCAAAATTGTACAAAATGCACACAGAGTAAATAATGGGAAATTATTTGTAAAAAAAGATGAAATAGAAGACTTAAACAACGATTTTTTCTATATAAATGAATCAAATACAGATAAAGTAATAGGAAATGTTTTAACACTATGTAAAGACAGATTAAAAAGTTATGGTGATTATGAATTTTTTAAAAATATTCAAGTTATAACACCAACCAAAAAAGGTAGTTTAGGTACAAAAGAGTTAAATGTTCAGTTGCAAAAAATGTTAAATCCAAAAAGAGTAGGAAGAGCAGAAAAGGTATATGGTCAAACAATATATAGAGTTGGCGACAAAGTAATGCAAGTAAAAAATAATTATGATATAGCTTGGAGCAAAGAAAAAGAAAATGGAACAGGAGTATTTAATGGAGAACTAGGAAGAATAACAGATATAGACACATCTGATGGGGCAATAAAAGTAAAATTTGATGATGACAAGGAAGTATGGTATGAATATTCAGAATTAGAACAATTAGAACACTCATATGCAATAACAGTACATAAATCACAAGGAAGTGAATTTGATGTAGTAGTAATGCCAATAGCTCAAAGTTCACCAATGCTATTAACAAGAAATCTTTTATATACAGCAATAACAAGGGCAAAAAAATTATTAATAATCATAAGTAGTGACAGAATAATACAATTTATGATACAAAACGCAGATAGCAAAAAAAGAAATACAGGACTAGAATATAAATTGAGGAATATAGGTGTTTAGATATTAATATATGCTGATGTAGGGGCACCCTTTGGGCGTCCGCAAAACAGAAATTTAAATATTCACAAATAAAAAATATATTAGTGATTTGGTTGATTTTTAAAATAATATATTATATAATTGGGTAAAATAAAAAGGCAAAGGAGAAGAAACATCAATGTTTGATACTTCAAAGATTAAAGTTTATGGATTTGTTGGACCATCAGGAACAGGAAAAAGTTATAGAGCACAATTTGTTGCTGGAGAAAACAACATAAAATACATTATAGATGATGGTTTATTTATAAACGATAATAAAATAATAGCAGGAACTTCGGCTAAGAAAGCAGACACAAAAATAGAAACTGTAAAACATGCATTATTTTTAAATAAACGAGAACAAGAAGAAATACAAAAAGCAATAGAAGAATACAAACCTGAAAGTATAATGATATTAGGAACCTCAGATGGAATGGTACAAAAAATAGCACACAATTTAAGGTTACCAGAGATTACAAAAATAATTCATATACAAGATGTAGCAACACCAGAGGAAATGGAAAGAGCTCACAATGTAAGAGTAACAGAAGGAAAACATGTAATACCAGTACCAACATTTGAGATAAAAAAAGATTTTTCAGGTTATATATTAGACCCATTGCAAATTTTTAAATCTAAAGGATATGGGAATGAGCCTTATGTTGATGAAAAATCAATAATAAGACCTACATTTAGTTATAATGGAAAATTCACTATATCAGACAATGTATTTAAACAAATAATAGAATACTTAGCAACAAAAACTTATGAAATAGATAAAATAAATCGTGTAAGAATTAATAAAAACGATGTAGGACCTTCAATATATATGGAAGTTACATTAATATATGGGTATAATGTAAAAGAATCTTTAAAAGACTTTAAAGTAAAATGCAAAAAGGAAATAGAAAAACTAACAGCAATGAATATACAGAATATTATAATATTGGCAAAAACACTAAAAATGCCAGAACAATAATTAAGGAGGAAAAAAATATGTCTTTTGTAGTAGCCATAGATGGACCAGCAGGAGTTGGTAAAGGAACAATAGCAAAAAGAGTTGCAGACGACTTGGGATTAATAACAATTGATACAGGAGCCACATATAGATGTGTAACAGTTGCAATACTTGATAGAGGAATAAAATTAGAAGAAATAGATAAGATTAAAGAACTATTAAAACAAATAAAAATAGAAATGTTTTTAGAAGAGGGCGAAACTAAGGTTTACTTAGATGGAAAAGATGTAACTACAAGAATTAGAGAAGATGATGTAAATAACTTTGTATCACCTGTATCTACAATTAAAGAAGTAAGAGAACAAATGGGGAATTTACAGAGAAAATTAGCAGAAGGAAAGAATGTTATAATGGAAGGAAGAGACATTGGTACAGCTGTATTTCCAAATGCAACAGTAAAAATATTTTTAGATGCTTCATTAGAAGAAAGGGCACTTAGAAGATATAATCAAAACCAAGAAACAGGAATAGACAAAGAATTATCATATGAAGAAGTATATGAAAGTATAAAGGCACGTGACTATAATGATAGAAATAGACCAATAGGAGCATTAAAACAAGCAGAAGATGCAATATTAGTTGACACAACAGGAAAAGATATAGAAGAAAATATTAAACAGGTAGAGGATATAATAAATTCAAAAATAAAGGAATGTTAATATATGATTAGAGCAATAATAAAATTTTTTCTCAATCTATTTTTCTCAATTTATTTCAGAATAGAAAAACATGGAGAAGAAAATTTACCAGAAGGTGCATATATATTAGCACCAAAACACTTAAGTAACTGGGATCCACCAGTGATACTAGCTAAAATGAAAAGAAATGATATATATATACTAGCGAAGCAAGAATTATTTGTTAACAAATTTGTAAAATTTTTAGCGAAAAAAACCAAAGTATTACCTGTAAAAAGGGGAGCACATGATACGACAGTTATAAAACAAAGTATAAAAATATTAAGAGATAAAAATATACTTTTAGTTTTCCCAGAAGGAACAAGAAATGGTATAGAAAAGAATGGAAAAATACATAGTGGAGCAGTAGTAATAGCAAATATGGCAAAAGTTCCAATAGTACCAGTGGGTATACAAGCTACATATAAACCATTCTCTAAAGTCATAATAAATTTTGGAAAACCAATAAAACCAAAAGAAAACAAATTAGAAAAAGAAGAAATAGAAAATGTAGCAAAAAACTTAATGGAAAATATTATTAAGTTGACAAACGAAAAAATATGAGATATAATACATAATTATTTAAAAGTGGACACGGTATACGTGTCCCTAAAAGTTTTTTATCGTATATAAAAAATCAATTGTTATACTTTTACAAAGTCGCCATAGAATGTAGGGGCGATTAGTAATCGCCCGTGTGGCAAAGCCACTTTTGTTCTGAAAGGCGTATTAGTTATTTAGAAAGGAATGAATACAAAAAAATGAGTAATCAAAAAATAAGAAACATAGCAATAATTGCACACGTAGACCATGGCAAAACAACATTAGTAGATCAATTATTAAGACAAAGTCATATATTTAGGGAAAATGAACAAGTAGAAGAAAGAGTTATGGACTCAAATGATATTGAAAAAGAAAGAGGAATAACAATACTTGCAAAAAATACATCTGTAATGTATGGCGACATAAAAATAAACATAGTTGATACACCTGGACATGCTGACTTTGGAGGAGAAGTAGAAAGAGTTTTAAAAACAGTAGATGGAGTATTACTTTTAGTTGATGCTTTTGAAGGAACAATGCCTCAAACAAGAGAGGTTCTAAAAAAGTCATTATCATTAAACTTAAAACCAATAGTTGTAATAAATAAAATAGATAGACCAGGAGCAGACCCTGCTAAAGTTTTAGATGAAGTTATAAGTCTATTTATAGAATTAGATGCAACAGATGAACAATTAGATTTCCCAGTAGTATATACATCTGCAAAGTTAGGAATTGCAAAAAAAGATTTATCAGAAGCAGATGGAAATATGGATTGTTTATTTAAAACAATAGTTGACACAATAAAAGCACCAAACTGTAATGAAGAAGGTCCAATGCAAATGTTAGTATCTAACATTGACTATGATGACTATGTAGGAAGAATTGCAGTAGGGAGAGTAGAACGTGGTATAGTAAAAACAGGAATGCCAGTAGTTATATGTAAAAAGGAAGACAAAACAGTAAATGGCAGAATAGTAAAAGTATATACACATGTTGGACTAAATAAAGAAGAAGTAGAAGAAGCAAAAGCAGGGGATATTATAGAAGTATCTGGTATTGCAGATATTGGAATAGGGGAAACAATTTGTGATATTAATAATCCAGAAAAAATAGATTTTGTAGATATAGATGAACCAACAGTAACAATGACATTTAGTGTAAATAATGGTCCATTAGCAGGACGTGAAGGAGAATTTGTAACATCACGTCATATAAGAGATAGACTATATAAGGAACTTGAAAGAAATGTAAGTTTAAGAGTAAAAGAAACAGCTCAGGCAGATTCATTCGAAGTAGCAGGACGTGGAGAATTACACTTATCTGTATTAATTGAAAATATGAGAAGAGAAGGATTTGAACTATTAGTATCTCGTCCAAGAGTTATTATAAAGGAAATAAATGGAGAAAAATGTGAACCTATCGAAAATTTAGTAGTAAATGTTCCAGATGATTGTATAGGTACAGTAATTGAAAAATTAGGTAGAAGAAAAGCAGAAATGGTAAATATGGAACCAGCAGAAGCAGGTCATACAAGAGTAGAATTTAAAATTCCTGCAAGAGGACTAATTGGATACCGTTCTGAATTTATGACAGACACAAAGGGAAATGGAACAATGAATCATGTATTTGATTCTTATGCACCATATAAAGGTGATATAACATCAAGAGTAAGAGGAACAATAGTTGCGTTTGAGCCAGGAACATCAATTACTTATGGATTATATAATGCACAAGACAAAGGAGAACTTTTCATAGGACCTGGAGTAGAAGTTTATGAAGGAATGATAGTTGGAATAAACTCTCGTTCAGAGGATTTAGCTATAAATGTATGTAAAGAAAAACACCTAACAAATACAAGAGCTTCTGGATCAGACGATGCATTACGTTTAGTACCACCTATTCAAATGTCACTTGAACAAGCTATAGAGTTTATTCAAGATGACGAATTAGTAGAGGTAACTCCAAAATCTATAAGATTAAGAAAGAAAATATTAAATAGTAAAGAAAGGGAACGTGCCTCAAGAAATAAAATTGAAAAATAATTGCGATTTCAATCTTGTTTGCCTAGTGAAATAACAATTATTTTCCAATTTACAATAATAAGGTAATATAAATAAAATGAATAAAGAAGAATTATTAAAAATAAAGGAACAAGCATTAAAAGAGCATATTCCAATAATTATGGATGACACTTTAAATGTAATAGAAGAAACATTAAAAGATAATAAGATAGAAAAATTATTAGAAATAGGAACTGCTGTAGGATATTCTGCAATATGCTTTAGTGAATTTTTAGCAGAAAATGGTAAAATTGATACAATAGAACGTGATACAGAAAGAGTAAAGAAAGCAAAGTTAAATATAAAAAGAGCAGAAGTAGAAGATAAAATAAATATATTAGAAGGTGATGCAGTAGAAATTTTACCAACATTAAATAATAAATATGATGTAATATTTATAGATGCAGCTAAGGGGAAATATACGTTTTTTCTAAATGAAGCATTAAGATTAATAAAGACCAATGGAATAATTTTTGCGGATAATATATTATATAAGGGATATGTAATGAGTGATTATAACAAACATAAACAAAGAACTGCAGTTAGAAATCTAAGAGAATATATAAAAGAAATTACTGAAAATCCAAAATTAGAAACAGAAATATTAGAAACAGGAGATGGATTAGCAATAAGTAAAATGAAATAGATTGCAAATTTAAGCAATCTATTTTTTATATTAAATTTGAAAATTCTGCTATGTATATACATATAAAAAAATTATAGCAGATAAGAATTTAAGCATTAGGTTGCTTAATAGAATTTAAGTTGTCCTCCATTGGCGTAAAAAAATGTGTGCGAAAGTAATCTACTCTAAAATTCAATTTTCGAATTTCATGGTCAATAGAAAAGAGTTGCGAAGTATGAGAATCAGATTTTAATTTTAAAGTATCAATATTAGAGTTCAATTCCTTAATATCCTCTCTAATTGAAGTAAAGTTGCGTCCTGTTTCTTCTCTTAAAGTTATTATACAAGTTTTAATATTTGAAATTTCAGAATAAACATTTTTAAATGATGCTTCTGTTTCAGCTTTAAATGTAAGCATTTCTTGTTTAAACTCCTGCATTTCTTGTTTGAATTCTGAGAGAAAGTTATTTAGTGTACTTTCAATATTATCCATAAATAATGTCATTCCTTCCTTGCCTTCGCTAACGCTTC